>NZ_JAYJLF010000009.1:0-289805 GCF_036903175.1 Winogradskyella sp. ECml5-4
ATAGAGATGCATGACTTCTCCATTCTTGGTATGCCTAATTAAATCAAAATGATCTATTAAAAATTCAGGAAGAATAAGTTTCAGTAGTTCTAGATAATTGTCCAAAAGTCTTTTTTTTTACAAAAATCAGAATCTTTTTTTAATCATCACACACAACTTTTAGCAATGACCCATTAAAATTATCGTCTTTTAAAAGACTATTAAATTGAGGATAAAATTTTTCAGCATCTATAAAACCAGGTTTGCCAAGGGCATATTTTTTAATATCCAACAACTGAAAGGTTTTAAAGAATTTTAAAATGATTTTCCAATCATATCCATAAGCATATAAGGCTCCAACAATGGCACCTATACTTGCACCAGAAATATGGGTTGGAAAGATGCCGTGTTCCTCTAAAGCCTTAATAACACCAATATGTGCAGCTCCTCTCATACCACCTCCTGATAATACTAAGCCAATATTCATAATCTATGGTGTATTGATTGTTAAAGTTAAGAGGAATACCTTGTTTATAAAATGATTTATATCATTTCGTAAAATCCACTATTACAATACATTTGGTTATATACTATTAAATAAAAAATGTCTGGTATTTCTAAAATTAAAGATCGATTGCAGGTGTTCTTAATTGAGCTAGGTGATATATCGTATTTTACGGGACGTTTTTTTAAAGAAGTATTTAAGCGACCTTTTGAAATAAAAGAGTTGTTACGGCAATGTTATAACATGGGCAATCGTTCATTGCTATTAGTTGGTATAACTTGTTTTATTATTGGTTTGGTATTGGATTTACAGACGCGTCCTACATTAATGGAATTTGGCGCTGTATCTTGGATGCCATCTATGGTTAGTATTTCTATAGTTAGAGAAATTGGGCCAATTATAACCGCTTTAGTTTGTGCAGGTAGAATAGGCTCTAGTATTGGTGCAGAATTGGGGTCTATGCGTGTTACAGAACAGATAGATGCTATGGAGGTTTCGGGGACAAACCCGTTTAAATACCTTGTTGTTACGCGAGTATTGGCGGTTACTTTGATGCTTCCATTATTAGTAATCATTGGAGATGCTATTGCGCTGTTTGGTTCTTTTTTAGTTGAAAACCTTAAAGGCAACGTGTCGTTTACACTTTATTTTAATCAAGTTTTTGATTCTATTGAATTTGGAGACATTATTCCTGCTACAATTAAATCTTTCTTTTTTGGTTTAGCCATCGGAATTGTGGGATGCTATAAAGGCTATTATTGCGCCAAAGGTACTGAAGGTGTTGGTAAAGCGGCCAATTCTGCAGTTGTGGTTAGTTCATTATTGTTATTTGTCATTGATTTTATTGCCGTTTTTGTAACAGATATTTTTTATGATTTATGAAAGGAGATAGAAATATATCACATCCAGACATTGTGCTTCAAATTAAGGACCTATACAAAAGCTTTGGAGATAACCATGTGCTAAATGGCTTTAATATGAAACTTTATAAAGGTGAAAACTTAGTCATTATGGGAAAGTCTGGTTCAGGAAAATCTGTAATGATAAAATGTTTGGTGGGTTTAATGCAAGCCGATAGTGGTTTAATTTCAGTTATGGGTAAAGATATTACGACGTTAACTCAAGAGGCTTTAGATATTTTAAGAGCTGATATTGGATTTTTGTTTCAAGGTAGTGCGCTGTATGATTCTATGACTGTTCGTGAAAATTTAGAATTTCCTCTAAGACGTCATTCTAAAAAAAAGCACAAAGATTCAAATACCGAAGCACTTGTTTTGGAAGCTTTAACCAACGTTGGTTTAGCTCATGCTATAGATTTAATGCCTTCGGAATTATCTGGTGGTATGAAACGTCGTGTGGCTTTAGCGAGAACTTTAATTCTTCAACCCAAAATCATTCTTTATGATGAACCTACTAGTGGATTAGATCCTATTACTGCAAAAGAAATTATCATTCTTATGCAAGACGTTCAGAAAAAATATAACACCTCGTCACTTATTATAACGCATGATGTAGATTGTGCTCGCGTTATTTCAGATCGTATGTTGTTGCTTATTGATGGTATTGATTATGCTGTTGGTACATATACAGCTTTATCAACGTCTGAAGACCCAAAAATTAAAGCTTTTTTTAAACATTAATATGCCTTTCATTTAAAGGAAGACACAAATTATATACAATGAAAAAAACAAACTCACAAAAACTACGATTGGGATCTTTTGTCCTCATAGGTACCATTCTTTTTATAGCAGGTGTGTATTTAATTGGGCAACGTCAAGATATGTTTAAAAAGACCTTTACATTGAGTTCTTATTTTCAGAATGTCAACGGTCTTCAAAAAGGAAATAATGTACGCTATTCTGGTATTGATATTGGGACGGTAAAAAATATTGTAATGATTAATGATTCTACAATAAAAGTAGAAATGTCTATCGAGGAAAAGATTCTTTCGCATATTAAAAAAAATGCGATTGCTACTATTGGATCAGACGGATTAGTTGGAAATATGATTGTGAATATCGTTCCAGGAAAAGGAGCGTCAGAAATTATAGAAAATGAAGACATTATAGTATCTTACAGTAGAATTGGAACGGATGATATTTTAAATACTCTTAACACAAGCTCTGAAAATGCAGCTATACTGACTTCAGATTTATTGAAAATTACAAACAGAATTACAACAGGAAAAGGCACCATAGGTGTGCTTATCAATGATACCGTTATGGCACAAGATTTAAAACAATCTATTCATAATTTAAAAATAGCAAGTCGTGGTGCTTCTCATACTATTGCAGAGTTAAATAGTATTGTTTCTTCGGTAAAAACAGAAGATAATACCATTTTAGGAATGTTGTTGAATGATTCTATTTCAGCTGGAAAATTGAAAACAGTTGTAACTAATCTTGAGATATCAAGTGCAGAAATTGAGACGCTGTTAAACAATGCCAATGCCGTTGTAAGTGATTTTAATTCTAGTAATGGAGCTTATAATTATATGGTAAAGGATACCTCGTTGGTTAATAGCTTAAAATCTACGCTTAAAAATATAAACGAAGGCACTGATAAATTCAATCAAAATATGGAAGCCTTAAAACACAACTTTTTAACTCGTGGTTATTTTAGAAAATTAGAACGACAAGAGAAAAAAGAAGTTAAAACGAAAGAATGATTGTATGTTATAATAGCTATAATTGTTTTGGCTTCCCAATACCGTTTTTAGTAGAGCGTAATTCTATAACGTATAAATTAAAAGACTAACGGATTAGACTCGTATTTTTTTAAAACCGATAGCAAATCTGTTAAAGGAAGTTCTATGGAATACGTACCAGTATAGGATGGGCATATGACACAATCATCAAAATAAAATTCTATATATGTATCATTGAGTACAAAGTTGTTTTTACTCGTAAAAAAATCATCCGAAGAAACTTCCCAACAGTCGTAATACATTTCTCCTTTACCAATTTGACTGTTTATACTTTCATTTATAATACTTACTAATTCTTCTTCTGACCCTTGATTAAAAAAGTCTTCATAAGTCATAAAAGTCCCTCTGTTTAAGTCAAAATTAAAACAATCAAAAGAAAAGCTAGGATGCATTGCTCCGTTATAAAAATTCTCTTTGTAAAACAATACGCTTACAAGTTGGTCATTTACATTATAAATTTTGTAATCTATAAAGCGTTCTTCCCTAAAAGTTTTTGCTGTAATACTATCGCATAATAATTTATTCTCTAAGATATCCGATTCTGTTTGGGTGATATTAATGTAATAATCATTAATAAATTCATTGAAATTACTGTTCGTGGGTTTATAAGATTCGTTGAGCAATGGGTATTTAAAATTGATGGTGTAATCTTTTTTATCGACGAGATATTTTTTATCAATAATCAATTCTTCTAGCTCTTCACTTTCGTCTTTTTTTTCAATGAATTGTTTTTGCTTTAATTCAATAGTAATAGATTTATTTAAAGATTCAATATCTAAGTCCTTTATTTTTATAGTATCCTTCACTATTGGATTTGTATCTTCTATAAGATTATGATCAATGTTGCTTTCTTCTCGCTTTTCATTTTTACAAGTTAAAAAGATTAGAAATAATAATACTATATATAAATATTTTACATTCATGGTTTTACAAATTGGTTGCATTTTAATTTACCTGTAATCTCATCTGTTTTTATTTAGAAACCAACAGGGAAATTTATCTGGATTTTTGTGATGAAGCTAATTTATTCAGAATGTTTGCTTTAGACTATGATATTGGTCAGTTCTACTAAAAATCAAATGAGTTGATCTCTTTCTTTGTTTAAAGGTCAATTGTAATTTTAATAAAATAGCAATTAATTCACTTTGTAGCGAAGCAGTCGTAAAGCATTTAAAACCACTACAATGGTTGAGCCTTCATGAAAAGCAACAGCTACACCTATATTTGTTAACCCTAAAATGGTTACTGGAACCAGCAGCATTACAACACCAAGACTTATAAAAATGTTCTGTTTTATAATACGTTTAGACGCTCTACTCAAACCAATAACAAAAGGTAAATTTTCAATTTTATCTGACATTAAAGCGACATCGGCTGTTTCTAAAGCAACATCACTCCCTGCGGCTCCCATGGCAATACTAACGGTGCTCAATGCCATTGCAGGAGCGTCATTTACACCATCTCCAACCATGGCTATTTTTTTGTCGCGTTTGATTAATTGTTTTATAGCTGAAACTTTATCTTCTGGTAGTAAGTTCCCTTTGGCTTCCGTAAGTCCAATTTGTTTGGCAATGGCATCTCCAACATTTTGATGGTCACCTGTGAGCATAATCATGTGTTTAATGCCAATTTCTTTTAAACGTAATAGAGTAGAGGTAGCCGTTTTTCGAGGTAAATCCATAACACTAATTAGTCCAACAATTTCATTATTAAAAGCCACTAGCATTACGGTGTGTCCATTTTGTAAAAGTTGATCCATTTTAGAGTGGATAGAATCATTCACTTTTATGTCTGAGTCTTCCATCAGTTTTACATTTCCGATGAATGCTTTTTTGCTCTCATAATTTGCTTGAATACCTTTTCCTTGAATGGCGTTAATATTTGAGGCTTTATTATCGAAATCAATAGTGTATTTTAGCTTTAAATCATTTGCTATGGCTTTTGCTAGTGGATGATTACTTAAACTTTCGATTTCAAACACCAGCTTAGCCAAGGTCTTTTCATCAATATTCTTTAACGGAATTAGATTTGTAAGTTTAGGTTTTCCTTCTGTGAGTGTACCAGTTTTATCAAAAGCTATTGTTGTGATTTCTCCTAAATCTTCTAAGGCTTTTCCACCTTTAATAAGTACTCCTTTTTGTGCTGCTCTTGCAATACCACTTAAAACAGCACTTGGTGTAGAAATTGCCAAGGCGCAAGGGCTAGCAGCAACTAATACTGTTATAGCTCTATATAAACTAGTATCAAAACTTTCGTCTATAACCAAGAATGCAAAACACAATAGAAATACAACGATAATAACAATGGGTACATACCATTTTTCGAATTTTTTGGTGAGCCTCTGGGTTGGTGATTTTTGAGCTTCCACTTCGCTTACCATTTTTACCAATCGTGATACTGTGGAGTCTTTTGTTAGTTTGAGTACTAAAATCTCAATGCTGCTATCTCCATTAATGGTGCCTGCAAAGACGACATGAGTTTTGTCAATATCTTTAAACTCTGGTAAATTTGTAGTGTTTTTAATAAAGGTTTTGTCTACAGGTATGCTTTCTCCTGTTATTGGTGCCTGATTAATGCTTGTACTACCATTTATAATAACACCATCAGCAGCAATTTTAGTATTAGGTTTTACTACAATAACATCATTAATTTTTAAAGCTTCTATTGCTATTTCTTTAAGTTGCCCGTTTTTTTTAACCAGTGCTGTTTTGGGAGAAAGATGGCCTAAAGCTTCAATTGATTTTTTAGCTTTATTCATGGCGTAATGCTCTAAAGCGTGGCCCAAGCTAAATAGAAATAAAAGCAAGGCGCCTTCTGCCCAACTACCAATATAGGCCGCACCAACAGCTGCAGCAATCATTAAAAAATCAATATCAAATTCGCCTTTAGGAATTTTTTTAGATGCTTCAATAGAGATAAAGAAACCTCCAAAAAAGTAGGAAATTATGTAGCTTAATAAAGACATCCAATCTGCTAAACCTGTTAATTGTTCAATTAAAAAACCTATGCTTAGAAAAATTCCACACAAAAAGGCAAAATAGAGCTCTGTCTTTTTACCTAAAATTTGATGATGAGAGTGTGCTTCTTGTTCTTTATTTGCCATTGAGAATGAAATGATCTTAATTCAAAATTATTAAAAGTACTAATTTATATTGTGCGCCTATGTAAAGATTAAACTGTTAGAAGTGTATTAGCCTATAAATCGAAATGACCGTTATATGCTATTGTGTCTTTTTAGCTTCTTCTGATTGTACCTTTTGTTCAGGAATTTTAATAAGTTCTATGGTCGTTGATGCTAATACTACCTTGCCGTTGGTTGTTTCAAAAGCTTTACGAATATTATCGTGAAGAAGGTGTCTTGTCAATCGTCTTTTTTTGTAATCTACAATATATCTTAAATTAAACTCTACCCAATTATCAGTAAGTCTAATAGCGAGTGTTGGTCCAACTTCGGCATCTTCAATATAATATTTATTTACTACCGCTTCCCATTGGGATTTAGATGCTTTAGTGTATTCTGAAAGGGTTTCTGAAGCAATTTTCAACACAATAGTTTTGGCAAGTTCCATATCAGAACCATAACGAATTGGCAAGTTGAATTGATCCCAGATAAAAGGAAAATCTTGCGAATAGTTATAGATTGGTCCTTTAAAAACGAAGGCATTACTCAGTTTTACAATTCGTCCACTATAATTGTCACTTTCTACCCATTGGCCTATCTCCATCATGGTGGTATAAATGCTATCTACATCAATAACATCTCCTTTAATACCATTGATTTCAATTCGATCTCCCGGTTTATAAACTTTTACTAAAAAGATATAAATAGAACCCGCTATACTTAAAATTAATTCTTGTAATGTAAATGCCAAACCCGCTGTAAATAAGCCTATGATGATTGTAAAATCTTTTATAGATCCAGAAAAATAAGTTATGGCTAAAAAGATTAACAACACATAGCCTAAAATTTCTATGCCTTTTTGGGATTTATAGCGAATTGCAGTATTAGAAATGCGCTTTTTTAAATAACGTCTTATTAGCTGAATGGCCAATAAAATAACTATTAAAATGGCAATAAACCTAATCACATTCCAACTAAATGGATTGGAGTTTAACCATTCTTTTATGTATTCTATAGACGTCATAGTAGAGGATTAAAAACCTTCATAAACGCTCAATTTGTTTTTTAAAACACGTACTTCTTCTTGTAGTTGTTCTACTTGTTTTAGTAAATTATAAATGGCATCAATCCCTTCAAAATTAATGTCTAAATCATAATGCATTCGCATCATTTTTTCAATAGCATTAAGCTGATTTGTCTGTAAATAATCTTGATTGTCGGTAATAGTGATTTCTATTAATTCGTATTCTTGTAAAGCATTAATAAACTTTATAGGCACATTGTAATGCGTGCAAAACTGTTGTATTGATATAAGTTGTGTTGTGTCCATATTATCGCAATTTTGAGAGTTCTGTAAAAAGTTCTTTTTCTTTTGCTGAAAGATTTTCAGGTAACTTTAAGTTGTAAGTAACATACAAATCTCCATATTGACCTTCTTTTTTGTATTTAGGAAACCCTTTGCCTTTTAACTTTACTTTAGTGCCGTTTTGGGTTTCTGGTTTTACCTTAAGTTTTACTTTACCATCAAAGGTATTCACCATAATTTCGCCACCTAAAAGGGCTTTGTATAAGTCTAAATCTACAGCAATGTATAGGTTGTTTCCATCCCTTCTAAATGGGGAATTATTAACCACTGAAAACTCAATATACAAATCGCCATTTGGACCACCATTCATTCCTTTTCCGCCATGTCCTTTTATTTTAATGACTTGTCCATTTTCTACACCAGCAGGAATGGTAATTCGTATGTTTTTGTTATTTACGGTTAATGTGCGTTTGTGTGTGGTGTAAACATCTTTTAGGTCTAGTTGTAGTTGCGCATTAAAATCTTGACCTCTAAATTTTACTTGTCTTCCACCGCTTCCAGAAGCTCTACCACCAAACATGTTACCAAAAAAATCTGAGAAATCTTCTTCAGAATAACCTCCTTGAGTGCTTTGTGAGCTTCGTTGATACTGCTCTTGCTGTTTTGCTTTTTCGTATTCTTCAGCATGTTGCCAATGTTCTCCATATTCATCGTATTTTTTACGATTTTCAGCATTGCTTAATACTTCGTTAGCTTCGTTAATCTCCTTAAATTTTTGCTCAGCGTCCTTATCATTTGGATTGAGGTCTGGATGGTATTTACGTGCCAACTTACGATAAGCTTTTTTAATATCGTTTTCTGTGGCACTCTTTGAAATACCAAGTATTTTATAATAATCTATAAATGCCATTACTGTTTATTATGAGTTTTACTGTATTGTTTTAATATTTGTTTTAAACTTTCGAGATAATCTTCCATAATCTTTATAGTCATATCGGGATGAATTTTGGTAGGAATAGTCATCGGATTTTCATCTAACGTAGCATATAATTCAGGGTAATTCACTTCTATGCTTGTTGTTAAGGTGATGATTTGGTTTTCTATGTCTTGAATTGTTTTCATAGCATTTGATTAAAACTTGATTATAAAGTTAGTTACAAATACGCTTATTACAAATGATTTATATCATAAATATGAGGTGAAGCTAAGGGAGTATTTTTCCATCTCCCATTTGAATAATTCTATCGGTTTTATTTGCAAAATCTTCATCATGAGTTACTATTAAAAGTGATAAACCTTGCTCAACACTCAATTGTTTAAAAATATTAAACACATTTTCGGCATTATGACTGTCTAAGTTTCCTGTAGGTTCATCTCCCATAATTATAGAAGGATCGTTTATAAGCGCACGTGCAATAGCTACACGTTGTTTTTCGCCACCAGAAACGCGAGAAGCTTTTTTATGAGCTAAATGCTCAATATTTAAGATTTTAAGCTTTTGCATGGCATTGTGCTCAATTTCTTGAAGCGATTTTTCTGCTAATTTCTTGGCTGGCAACATTACGTTTTCTAATACTGAAAATTCTGAAAGTAAATAATGAAACTGAAAGACAAAACCAATATGCTTGTTACGTAAATAGGATAAATGCGTACTATCTTGACCTGTTATAAGTTTGTTTTTGAGATACAGTTCGCCTTCATAATCGGTATCCATGGTAGATAAAATGTAAAGTAATGTCGATTTTCCACAGCCCGATTTCCCCATGATGGATGCAAATTCCCCTTTTTTAATTTGAAAACTAATATCCTTTAACACGTGAAACTTCACAGGTTTTTTAAAATATTTATTGATATGTTTAGCTTCTAAAACAATACTCATATTACTGTCCTCTTATAATTTTTACTGGATCTATTTTTTTGGCTTTCTTAGATGGCAAATAGCCAGCAAGAAAAGTGGAAACCATTGCAAACGAAAACCCAATGATAAAGTACAACGGATCTTTATTTATAGGATATGTTTCTACGGTTGGTAAGGCTTCAGTTTTAAAGGGAATTGTATCGATAAGACTCGTTAATCCAAAACCAATAATTAAACCCAAAATACCTCCAACAAAACCAATGATCATGGCTTGACTCATAAATATAAATTGAACATCCTTCCCTGAAAACCCTATAGCTTTAAGAATAGCAATGTCATTCATCTTTTCATAAATAAGCATATTTAAAATGTTGTAGATACCAAATCCAGCAACGATTAAAAGCGTTATAGATACCGCGTATGTAATTAAATTTCTAATCGTGGTTCCGGTTTCAAACTGTGCATTTGCCGTTTTTATATCAATAGCTTTAAGCTGAAATTGTTGTTCTATTTTTTTTGCTAATGGTATCGCTGTTTCTATGTCATTTAGTTTTACATTAATGTCTGTGATATAGTTATTAGCTTCTCCTAAAATGCGTTGTACTGTTTTAATAGAAGTAAAACTTTGAATAGCATCTAAATCGGCAACACCACTTTGATAAAATCCTACAATCTTTAAATGGAATATGCCTCCGTTTATTGGACTTACCTGAATACGATCACCAACTTTTAAGGCCATTTTTTTTGCAATGCCAATACCCAATAAAATCCCATTATCAGTGTTTTGCAAGGCTTCAGCAGAACCTTCTACAATATAATCACCTATATTAAAATACTTGGCTTCTTCTATTGGGTTAATGCCTGTGAGATTTCCACTAAGTTCTATCGAGCCTGCGATATAGAAAATTTGAGCTTTTACCTGTGGAAGCGCACCTAATACCTTATCATCGTTTTCTAAATAATTAATAATAGGTAAGGCGTTATGTATTTTTTTCTGACTTAATTTGGGTTTGATGGAATGAACAACGTTAAAACTATTTTTAAAATCATCATATAATGAAATGGGTTGGTTTTCGGTTGGTTCAATTTCGTTGTAAATATGAATATGTGGTGTTTGATTTAGAATTAAATCGTCTAACATGGTATTTAAACCTGTCATAAAACAGACTAAAGTAATATAAGAACCAATACCAAAAGTAACACCTAATGCAGCAATAGATGTTTGTTTCAGTTTTGTGAGCAAATGCGTTTTTGCAATACTTAATATAATACTCCAATTGGTCATTCTGTTGGTTTGTAGATATAGGTGTCTTTAGTGAGGCCTGAAAGTATTTCTATAGCATCCATATTTTGCACACCTGTTTTTACAGTTACGATACCTTCGTCTGTTTTTACTTTGTTATGATCTATTAAATAAGCTTTAGGAATGGTTAATACGTTTTCTTTTTTAGCAATGATAATATTAGCTTCACCAGAAAGACCAGGATACAAAACTTCTGGCGGATTTATAAATATAGCTTCAACCGTAAAAGTTTGATTTCGTTCATCTTTTTTGGGGTAAATTTTAGAAATTTGAGCTTTAAAAACGGTATTTGCATAAGCTTCTAAAACAAGTAATACGTCTTGAGATTTGTTTATTCTAACAATATCTACTTCATCTACCAACAGATTAATTACAAAACGATTAGCACTTCCAATTGCAGCTAATGGTTCCATGCTTGTTACAATTTCACCAGGTTCTTTTAGTAGCGCGTAAACTTTGCCGTTTATTTTACTGGTAACCATAAAGTCATTTGTAGCAATGGCTGCTGTATTAAAGTTGTTTTGAGCTTGGTTTACAGCTGTTTGTAGTTCGTTTTTAGTTCTGTCGTATTTGTTTTTTAGAAGCTTTAATTGATTTGCAGCTAGTTCATAATTAAGCTTTTTAGTGTCGTATTGCAGCTTAGAACCTATATGCTGTTCCCATAGCTTTTTTTGTCTAAAATAATTCACAGAATCATTTTTAAATTTAAGCTTAGCTGCCTCAATTTCATCGTTTATACTACTCAAAATAGCGGCACTACCATTGTAGTTTTCTTTAGCGAGTTCTAAGGCAAACCTCGCATTTTCACTATTTAGTTTAGGTGTACTATTTATGATTTGAAATAAGGGAGAACCTTTAGTTACTACGTCTCCTTCTTTTACTAAAACGTCATCTAAAATTCCAGAAACCACAGCGTACACATTATAGAGACTATCTGGTTGAATTGTAGCGGAAGCATAAACAGATTCGGACAATGATTGTTCGGCAGGTAAGGTTTTATCTTGTTTTTCTGAACAAGATAACGAGAGTAATAGAACACTGATAAAAAAATATACTTTCATGTCTAATAGGCTAGTATAGCTTGTCATGTGCTATGTTCATTTTATTGGTCGCAGTAATGGCGCCGTTTTAAGGTATTTTTAATTCTATATCTAGTTTTGCTAACAGTGCTAATTCTGACTTGTTTATGCCAGAAAAGGCATAAGCAATAGTAGATGCTGTTTTTAACGTTAAACGTCTAATGTCTGGAGTAAAAAGATGATTTTGGCTCTTTTTGTAAGCGATAAAGTCTTTGAAACAGGCTTCTGCGTTGAGTTCTTCTTTTTCATTTAACCAGTCAAAAACAATTTCTATTTGGTAAGCGGCATCTGTACCAAAAGTATCTTCAAGCTCATCAATATCTAACCATTGTGTTTTTACAAGGTTCTTTAATTTATCAAATTCTATAGGTCTTACATTGCCATCTGATGCTGCAATGGCATAAAACAGTTTACCGAGGTTTTGATAAAATGCTAATGTCATTTTCTTTTTAGTTGCCATGTTTTAAGGTTTTTAGAATAAATCAAATTTAGAGCTAGTATTCGTTTTAAAGAATGATATAAATCAGTTATCTTTAGATGCTTTATCAACCTAATATTTGAAGTATATGTTTCAACAAGATCAAGATATATCTAGAGTGCTTTTAGACGCTGTTTCCGAGGGGGTTATAGTGGTTGATGAACATCAAAATATAGTTGAAACTAATGATTCTGCAAACCAAATGTTTGGTTATGCTAAAGGGGAACTCATAAAACAGCCCTTAAACGTTTTAATCCCTCAAAATTATCATGCTGGTCATGGAGCTCATTTTAATGGTTTTATGAAGCATAAAGAGCGCAGGCAAATGGGGCATGGACGCGATCTTTTTGGCGCTCGAAAAGATGGAAGTGTTTTTCCTGTAGAAGCAGGACTAAACCCGTTTACCATATATGGAAAAGACTATGTTATGGCTTTGGTGATAGATATTAGTGAGCGTAAGTACATGGAGCAAGAACGAAACCATTTGGCAAGTATTTTCCAGGAATCACTAAATGAAATTTATGTATTTAGCACTCAAGACTTAAAATTTATAAACGTTAATTATGGGGCACAGAAAAACATTGGTTATAGTTTAGACGAACTAACCAATATGACACCTCTTGATATAAAACCAAAATTTAAAGAATCGGAATTTAGAGAAAAATTAGATTTACTTAATAATACCAAAGTCGAAAAGATTGAATTTGAAACGGTTCATAAACGAAAGTCAGGAAGTACATACCCTGTAAATGTACATTTGCAGCGTTCAAAATTAGGAGATAAAGATGTGTTTTTGGCTATTATTTTGGATATAACTGAACAAAAAAATTATACTAAAAATTTAGAAAAAACAGTTGCCGTACGTACAGAAGAACTTAAAATGGCTTTAGCTGCAGAAAAAGAATTAAATGAATTAAAAACAAAATTTTTATCCATGGTATCACATGAATTTAAAACACCTTTAAGTGGTATTTTAACTTCTACGATGTTATTGAAAAAATATAAATTAACTGAGCAGCAAGAAAAACGAGAAAAACACATTAATACTATTACAGATAAAGTTCAATATCTCAATACCATTTTAAACGATTTTCTTTCTGTAGAAAAACTAGAAAAAGGTAAAGTTAATTATAAATTTACCACGTTTAAATTGAGTAAAGTCTTAAACGAGGTCATTTATAATGCCAATATGTTATTAAAAGATGGTCAGAAAATTAACTATCCAGAGAATATAGATGATATTTCTTTATATCAGGATGAAAAAATTTTAGAACTATCTCTATCTAATTTAATTTATAACGCTATTAAGTATTCCTCTGAAAATACCATTATTGATATCAATATTTCTCAAAATGAAACGACTACCATTTTTAAAGTAACGGATAATGGTATTGGTATTCCTGAGAAAGATCAAAAAAACATATTCAATCGCTACTTTAGAGCAGAAAATGCATTACTCATGCAAGGCACAGGTATTGGATTAAATATTGTAAAAGACCATTTAGAAAACTTAAATGGTAGTATCGCATTTGAAAGCGAAGAACACAAAGGCTCAACGTTTACCATAAAACTTCCCAATAAAGCACAAGAATGAAAACAGTATTATTAATAGAAGACGATACCGTATTAAGAGAAAATACAGCAGAATTATTAGAGCTTTCTAACTATGAGGTAATTACAGCTGCCAACGGGCAAATAGGCCTAGAAGTCGCAAGAAATCAAACCCCAGATATTATAATATGTGATATAATGATGCCTATTCTCGATGGATATGGTGTATTAGAAGGCCTATCAAAACATGATAACACCAAGTTTATACCATTTATATTTTTATCTGCTAAGACCGAACGTGGTGATGTAAGAAAAGGCATGAATTTAGGTGCCGATGATTATATTACAAAACCTTTTTCTGAAGATGAAATTTTAAGTGCTATAGAGAGTAGGATTGCTAAAGCTGCTATATTGAAGGATGAACGAGAATCTGCTAATAACACTAGTGATACCAATGAAGATGAATTAAGAACCTTAAATGATTTAAAAAACTTCTTTGATGATAATGGGAAGATTTTTAACTACAGCAAAAATGATATCATTTACAAAGAAGGACATAATTCTAATTATATTTATTTAGTGACTAAAGGTATTGTAAGGTGTTATAAATTTGATGAAAAAGGAAAGGAGCTTACTACAGCACTTTATAAAGAAGACGATCTTTTTGGTTATACGTCATTCACAGATAATATTCCTTATAGAGAAACAGCAATAGCTTTGAAAGATGTAGAAATGGTAGGTGTTTCTAAAGCCCAGTTAAAAGAGGTATTGGATAAAAACCACAAGCTAACTTTAGAAGTTATTCAGTTATTAACCGATGACATTACAGGTGTTAAAGACCAATTATTACAAATGGCTTACAGTTCTGTACAAAGAAAAACGGCTTTAACCATCTTAAGGTTTGCAGAAAAGATAAATTCAAAACCAGAAGATCCTATTAAAATTTCCCGTAACGATTTGGCAAGTGTTGCCGGTATTGCCACAGAGACCTTGATAAGAACCATGTCTCATTTTAAAAAGCAAGGACTCATAGAAATGGAAGGTAGAAACATAAAGGTCTTAGACCTTCAGAAATTGCAAGACATCCACTAATCTTTTTTCGTGTTTATCTAACATGACCAATATCATATTATAAAAGTGTACATCGCTTTAAATTTGTTTACACTAAGAAATTTAAAGTGATGAATATTTTATTACCAACGGATTTTTCTGAAAACGCACGCAATGCCATTTCGTATGCTATAGATTTTTTTAAATCTTCGGAATGTAATTTTTACCTGCTTCATGTTAACAGAATAGAGGCTATAGTTGCTGGCGAAGACAGTTACATGCCAACAGCAGAAGTTATAGAAGAAATATATACTAAGCCTTCAAGAGATAAATTAAGACAACTACTCAAAGAAATAAGCGAAAATCACGATGAAAATCCAAAACACCGTTTTTACACGCTTATAGATAATTATTTCTTTTTAGAATCGATAAGAAAACATGTCGAAGAAAAGAAAATAGATATGATTGTTATGGGGACAAAAGGCGCATCAGGACTTAAGGAATATATCATAGGAAGTAACACCGGAGATGTTATTACTAAAGTAAAATGCACCACCTTAGTTGTTCCAGAATACGCCAAATATAAAGCGTTAAAGGAAATTGCATTTTCGTCAGATTTTAACCTCTCGTACGATATTAACATACTACAACCTTTAACAGATATTTTAAAAAATTTAGAGAGTAATCTAAGAGTTATACATATTCAAGGTAAAGCAGCATCATTAAACCCAGAACAACTCAATAATAAAGAATTACTTAATGATTATTTTGAAGAATTTAATCCAAGTTTCCATTTTCTTACTAATAAAAAAGTCGAAGATGCTATACAGTGCTTTGTAGAAAGTAGAGCAGTAGATATGATTGTTATGGTAGCTAAGAATCTAAATTATTTTCAAAATATTCTATTTCATACTAGAGTTGAAAAAATAACATATCATACAGATATACCGTTTTTGGTATTGCACGAATAAATCACTTTAATTATGGACAGTTCAGTTTTTTTAGCAAAATTTTGGGGATGGTATCTTATCATTTTCTTTTTAATATTAAGTCTTAACCCTAAGCGTATTAAACAAATATTTAATGATTTAAAAGATGAAAAATTTCTAATCATTTTTTCTTTTATGGCAATTATCATTGGGTTACTAAATGTAATATTTCATAACATTTGGGAGCCGAATTACACCTTAATTATTACACTCATTGGTTGGACCTCTTTGTTTTTAGGATTAGCTTTATTTATGTTTCCTAAGAAAACAGTTAAATGGCTGGTAATCATAAATGTTAAAATGGTTCAAGTAATTTATACGTTATTGTTTTTAATTGGTATTTTTTTACTGAATGAGGTCTATGGAATTGTACTTGTATAAGTTTAAAAATTAGAAAGAGAAACCTATTCTTTTTATTTGATGTTTATACATATTTAAAAATGATTTTTGCTATTAATCAGAAAGACATCTAGCTATTTTAGTTAGATGTTTTTTTATATAAATCTATCTGATATATATCATAGTTTATAGATTGTTAACACTTTAACTTTATAAATGAAATCTAAACACAGTTATTTTAACCAATTTTTATGAGCTTTAAAATTTAATCTCTAGCGAAGTATATAATTGTTTGTGGCTAGGAAGTAAAGCGGTTAAAACTAATTTTGTTTAGACAGTTTTTAAAACATCAATATGAATATTTCAGACATAGATATTATCAAATCCTCAGGTGAAAAAGTAAAATTTTCATTAGAAAAATTACGAGCATCATTAAAGCGATCTGGTGCAGAAGAACATATTGTTAATCAGGTATTGGATAAAGTTCGTGATGAACTCTATCAAGGCATTTCAACCAAAGAGATATACAACAGAGCATTTGCCTTACTTAAAAAAAACAAAAGCTATTTCGCTTCAAAATATAAACTAAAGAAGGCGATTTACGAATTAGGGCCAACAGGTTTTCCTTTTGAGCGCTTTGTAAGTGCTATTTTAAAATATTCTGGCTATAAGACCGAAATTGGTAAAATTTTACAAGGTAAATGTGTGTCACATGAGGTCGATGTGATAGCGCGCAAAAATTCTGAAGTCACCATTATTGAGTGTAAATTTCATGGTGATCAAGGTCTTAATTGTAACGTTAAAATTCCTTTATATATCAATTCAAGATACCGAGATATTAAAGATAATTGGCAAAAGCTAAGGAAAAAGGAAGACCCGCTTACACAAGGTTGGGTCGTTACAAATACGAGGTTTACAAAAGATGCACTAGAATATGGTAATTGTTGTGGATTGTATTTATTGAGTTGGGATTACCCTCTAAATGATGGTTTAAAAGACCGAATTGACCGTTTAGGCTTATATCCAATAACCGTATCCACATTGCTTTCGCAACGCGAAAAGCAGTTTCTTTTAAGTCGGTCTGTTGTACTCTGTAGAGAATTAATAAACGATAAGTTTTATTTAGATCATCTTGGTGTTTCTGAAACGCGAAAAAAGAAAATTCTAGATGAAATTTCACATTTATGTGGCTAATCAAATATTAAAATGGAAAAATTTGTAAAAATCAATTTTTTAGGTGCAGCAGGAGTTGTAACGGGTTCAAAATTTTTAATTGAAACTTCAGAAAAAAATATCCTTATAGATTGTGGTATGTTTCAAGGTTTAAAAGCGCTACGAGAACTTAATTGGGAAGATCTTCCTATAGATGTAAGTTCTATTGATGTAGTGCTGTTAACTCATGGACACTTAGACCATGTTGGCTATCTTCCACGTTTGTTAAAACAAGGTTTTAAAGGAAAGATTAAAGGTACAGCACCAACTTTGGCAATTGCAGAAATTATATTAAAAGATAGTGCTAAAATACACGAGGAAGAAGCGAATAAAGCAAATAAGGAAAAATATACTAAACATAGCCCTGCCTTGCCTTTTTATACTATTAAGGATGCCGAAAATACCATAAAACAATTTGAGGTAGAACTTGAAGATAAATGGGTGCAATTATCAGAACATATCGCTTTCCGTTTTCAGTATAATGGACATATTATTGGAGCAACGTTTATAGAATTAGATATTAACGAAAAGCGATTTGTGTTTTCTGGAGATATAGGAAGAAAAAATGATTATTTATTAAGCGATCCTAAAAAACCAGAATGGGCAGATGTGTTGTTTATTGAAAGTACTTATGGTAACAAACTACATCCTGTAGAAAATATTGAAGATGTACTAACCGAAATCATTTTAGAAACAATTCATAAAAAAGGGAATCTTATAATACCAAGTTTTGCCGTAGAACGCTTACAAACATTAATGTTTATTCTGTGGAAATTATATCAAAAAAACAGAATTCCTAACATTCCAATTTTTGTAGATAGTCCTATGGGAAATAATGTGTTAGATGTTTTTAAACGTTTTCCTAAATGGCATAAACTATCTTCTGAAGATTATACTGCCATGTGTAATCATGTTAATATTATTCAATCATACAAAGAAACTTGGGAAACCATTGACGATAAACGCTCTAAAATCATAATTGCAGGAAGTGGTATGGTTACAGGCGGACGCGTTTTAACCTATTTACAACAACTTATAGATGAGCCATCAACAACAGTTTTATTAGTTGGCTATCAGGCCGAAGGAACTCGAGGTAGACAACTACAAGAAGGAGCCCACGAAATTCGGTTTTTTGGAAAATACTATCCTGTAAAAGCTACGATAAAAAATATTGAAAGCTTATCGGCTCATGCAGATCAGAAAGATTTATTGGACTGGGTTAGTGATATTAAAAATGTACCAGAACATGTATATCTAATTCATGGAGAGCCAGCATCATTGGACGCTTTTAGAGTGAAATTAAAAGCTGTATACAATTGGAATGCCACCATTCCTAAACTTACCGATGTAAGTAAAGTGTTGGTTTAAAAGTTAATGACTAAAACTGACATTTGTCATTTTATAAGCGCTTTATTATAAGTAATTTAGAGTTGTAAAATTTAAGTTTAATAATAAAATTTATAATTATGTCACTCATTAAATTTAACAACCGAAACAGATTATTCCCATCTTGGAATAATGAAGGCTTAAAAAATTTTTTAAGCAATGATGATTTCTTCAATAACGATTTTTTTGATGAAGATGGATTAATGCCAGCAATGAATGTTAAAGAACACGACAATGATTTTGAAATTGAATTTGCAGCACCAGGCTTTACTAAAAAAGACTTTGAAGTCACCATAGATGATAATGTACTGAATGTATGTGGTGAGAAAAAGGAAGAAAAAGAAGAGAAAAAAGAAGATTATACTCGTAAAGAGTTTAACTACAACTCTTTTAAGAGATCTTTAAGCTTACCTAAAACCGTAAATACAGATCAGGATGTAAAAGCAACGTACAAAAATGGTATCCTAAAACTTAATCTTTTAAAGAAAGAAGAAGCAAAAGGGCAAGCCAAAAAAGTTATTGAAGTCTTATAATAACAGAAAAAACAAAACGTGGTTTAAAATCACGTTTTGTTTCGTTGTTTAAAAAAAAATCAAAATGAATACCACACAAACACATTTGCGTTACGTAGAATGGCTTAATGCAGAAGAAATGCATAAAGCTTCAAAAGAATGGTTATCAGAATTAAACTTTATAAAAGATGAACATCTCTTTTTTGAAGATTTAGTAACTCAATTTACATCTCAGTTAATTGCCTTAGGTAATTTTTCTAGCAGTAAAGAAATTATTGATGCCATTAACCGATCTCAAAAGCAAAACAACACGCTTATAGAGGCTGTTAGAATTCATGAAAATAAGTTACAAATAATGGTAGATGGAATTGATGAGTTAGAAGAGGAAAAGGCTTATATTAAAGAACATCGTGATTTAATTATTGCTATTTCAGAATTCTTGAATGAATATAAGTCGCTTAAGACACAGCTATTTAATATTATTAAAATTATTAAGAAAGAAGATAAGTCTAGACACCTGCTAGATAGAAAATAAGATATGATAAAACATTTTGTCTTAAGAATAAAGCATAACGAAGGTTATGTTTTTTTTATTTTTTAATGTGTAGATAATAAGCTTTAATCAACAAAAAACAGAAACCACAACATGTTTAAGCAGTTGTGGTTCTCTTTAATGATAGGGTGTAAACTTTTGTGTTCAATCTTATAGAGCAGATAATTTGAACTATTCTACAATATAAATCAACTCTTCTACTTCAGATAATCTAAAGTAACCAAAAGGATAATTGTCTGCATTAGTTGTATTTATACAATTACCTCTAACGGTTGCGGGCTGTGTTTCAAATGGGCCTCCGCCTTGGTCACTTCCTTGTTGTAAAAGAATAACCATAAACTCATAATACTGTTCAGAAATCCCAAAATGACGCATTATCACTTCATCACCAGACTCTAAATCTTCTTCAGTATAATAGGCGAAAATTTGATTACCATCAATAAATTCGTCATCTAACACGTCTAATGTTGGAATAACTGGTATATCACTTGTATATTCAAAGAAGTAATAATTATCAATATTGGCAGGATCTGTAAAATAAGTTTTTATCTCAATATCTTCGCCTGAAAAACCTCCGTCGTTAATTTGCTCTACATAATCTATTGGAACTACAGATTTCAAGGTTTCTGTTGCTGTATAAACTTCTCCATTATAAGTAATAGTTAAATAATAGTCTTCATCTATAACAGGAATAAAATTAGTGTTTTTATAAATTCCGGTATTGCCTTCTTCAATAAAATTAAAGGTATTATTGTTATTATCTGTTATTTGAATTGTAGCTCCATTGGCAGGAGGAACGGATTCATCAAAAAATGGTGCAGAAAGTGATAGTTTTATGCTTTGTTCGTTGCCTGGTGTATTCTTTAACCAATTAATTGAAGCTTCAATAACTAATCTTGGTTCCGCTTCATTAAGATTAACATCAATAACATCTTCGCAACTAAAGTACAAAGAGAAAATAAAGAGTATATATATTGTTTTTTTCATGATTTAAAATTTAAAATTATAAGAAACGGAAGGCACTATACCAAAAATGGCTAATCGTACAGCTTCATTAACACCTGTATTTCTATTTTCTCTAAAAGAGATACTTGCTGCATTTTTACGGCCGTAGATATTATAAACTCCAAAAACCCATTCGCCTTTAAATTTTTTGATACTTTCTGGTTTTGGATTGTAAGTAGCTGATATATCTAAGCGATGATAAGATGGTAATCTGCTTGAGTTTCTCGCTTCATAATTAGGAATAACCAATCCGTTATATTCATATTGTCCGTTTGGATAGGTGGTAGGCTGACCGGTTTGAAATATAAAGTTAGAACTAAAAGACCATTTTTTATTGAGTTCATAACTTCCTGTTAAAGATATGTCATGTGTTTTATCGTAAGCTGTATTGTACCATTCTCCGTTATTAATTCCAGTTTCTGCTGCTGTTTTACCAGGAGTTCTCTGTTCAGATTTAGAAAGTGTATAAGCTAACCAACCTGTAAAACGACCTTCATTTTTTCTTAAAAGGACTTCTAAGCCATAGGCTCTTGCTTCTCCATTTAAAATGATTTGCTCAATAGCATCATTGGCTATTAAATCGGCACCATCTACATAATCGATGCGATTTTTAATAGTTTTATAAAAACTTTCAACCTCTAGAGAGAAAACGTTGTTTTTAAACGTTTTAAAATAACCAATAGCAACTTGATCTAAGAGCTGAGGTTTTACATATTTACCACTTGGAGTCCAAATATCTAATGGAGTAGGTGAGCTTGTATTAGATAATAAGTGTAAATATTGACTCATTCTGTTGTAGCTTGCTTTTACAGAAGCGTTATCGTTAAGCTGATAAGCGACAGCAATTCGAGGTTCTATATTTGCAAACGATTCAATAACATCACTTTTATTAAAGGTTTCAGTTCCAATAGGCTCTGTTTTTTGGTAGATGCCAATATCTTCATTAAAAGTTAAAGGATTATTGTTTTCGTAGATATTTAATTCGTCTTGTCCTAAGCGATGAAACATACTTAATCTTGCTCCGTAGCTTACCGAAAGTTTGTCGCTTAGTTTATGTTCGGCATCAATATATATGGCATTTTCAAAAGCAAATTTATCAATTAGCTTATAAGGATTAATTCCGGAAGTTTCTGTCGTTGGAGTAATTTCTCCTGGATTAAATGTGTAATACATGGTGTTTAATCCATACTCGAGTTTAAAGTCATTACTTATATAATGTTTAAAATCATATTTTAAATTGAAATTTTTAATGCCAGATTCCCAATCAAATTCTACAAAGTTTAATGTTAATCCGTAGTAATAGTCTGAATAGATTAAGGAAAGATTGGAAAATAATTTATCAGAAAACAAATGATTCCATCTAAAATTAAGCACTGTGTTTCCAAATGTGTTTTCAAAAGTATCAGAAATTTTAAAGACATCTCTGCCAAAATAACCCGATAAGTAAATATTGTTATTGTTGTTTATATTGTAACTTAATTTTGTGTTTAAATCGTAGAAATACGCTTTACTGTCTATATCAAAAAGGGGTAAAAATAAGTGGGCGTAACTACTGCGACCACCAAGCAAAAAAGAACCTTTATCTTTTTTAATAGGCCCTTCTGCTAAAAGCCTACTAGAAATTAAACCAATACCACCATTAACATGAAATTCTTTGCTATTACCTTCTTTTTGATAAATATCTAAAACAGAAGAAACACGTCCTCCATATTTTGCAGGAATTCCACCTTTATATAGTTTAAGATCTTTTATGGCATCAGGATTAAAAACAGAGAAGAAACCAAAAAGATGTGAGGAATTAAAAATAGTAGCTTCATCTAAAAGTATCAAATTCTGGTCTGCCGCACCACCTCTAACATTAAAACCAGAAGAGCCTTCGCCAGAATTCGTTACTCCTGGCAATAGTGTAATCGATTTTATCACATCTACTTCACCCAAAACCACTGGCATATTTTTAATCGTTTTTATGGATAACGAATTTACACTCATTTGTGGTTTTTTGATGTTTAGTCTTTCAATGTCATCAGTTAATATGACTTCGTCTAAACTTTCTGCAGCCTCTTCGAGTTGATAGTTTTTAGTAAGATTGTTGGTTAATGTTATTGTTTCTGAAATGGTTTTAAATCCCAAATAACTTATTTGTATAGTATAGGATCCTTCAGGTAATGTAATAGAGTAGAAGCCATATTCATTGGTAACACTTCCGGTTTGTAACTCTGGAATTATGATGTTAACACCAATTAGGGTTTCATTACTGAGAACATCAGTTACTTTTCCACTTAAGGTAAATTTTTCTTGTGCTTGAAGTGAGAAAGCACTTAGTAATAACGAGAGTATAATCCCTCTAAGAAGTAGTTTCATGTTTTATGTTAATTGTTGTTTTGATTGATGACATATTTTAATTAAAACGAATAACCTCTAAAGTTGTTACATTAAAAGTAAATTAAATGAATAAAAAAAAGCTTCTCGAAAGAAGCTTTTTAACATAACATTAATCTAATGTGATTATGAATTTAAAATTGAATTTAGTGCTTTGCTTGGACGCATAGCATCTGAAATCTTATCTTCATTAGGAAGGTAATAACCTTCAATATTTACAGGTTCTCCTTGACAATCGATTAGCTCTTTTACAATAGTCTCTTCATTTGACGATAATGCATTGAAAATGGTTGTAAACTCAGCTTTTAAATCGGCATCTTTATCTTGGTTTGCTAAAGCCTCAGCCCAATACAATGCCAAGTAAAAATGACTTCCTCTATTGTCTAATTCATTTACTTTCCTAGAAGGTCCTTTTTTGTTTTCTAATAACTTATCTGAAGCATCATCTAAAGTTTCACCTAAAATATGTGCTTTTTTGTTGTTATTTACTTCTGAAAAATGCTCTAATGAAACTGCTAATGCTAAAAATTCTCCTAAAGAATCCCAGCGTAAATGGTTTTCTTCTAAAAATTGCTGAACATGCTTTGGTGCAGATCCGCCAGCTCCAGTTTCAAATAAACCACCACCATTCATTAATGGTACAATAGATAGCATTTTTGCACTTGTTCCAACTTCTAAAATTGGGAATAAATCTGTTAAATAATCTCTTAACACGTTTCCTGTTACTGAGATGGTATCTTTTCCTTCTTTAATGCGTTTTAATGTAAAATTGGTAGCATCTTCTAAAGATAAAATTCTAATATCTAAACCTTCAGTATCATGGTCTTTTAAATAGGTGTTAACTTTTTTAATTAATTCAGCATCGTGTGCTCTTTTCTTATCTAACCAAAAAACGGCAGGTGTTTGTGAAGCTCTTGCTCTAGTTACAGCTAATTTTACCCAATCTTGGATTGGAGCATCTTTTGCTTGGCACATTCTCCAGATATCACCTTCTTCAACTTTATGACTTAATAATACATTGCCATTAGCATCAATAACTTCTACCTTTCCTTTAGATGCTATTTCGAAAGTTTTATCATGAGAACCATACTCTTCTGCTTTTTGAGCCATAAGTCCAACATTAGGAACTGTTCCCATAGTTGTTGGATCAAAAGCACCATGTTTTTTGCAAAAATCAATAGTTGCACTATAAACACCAGCATAACTACTGTCTGGTATAACCGCTTTTGTGTCTTGTTGTTTCCCTTCTGCATTCCACATTTGCCCAGAAGTTCTAATCATTGCTGGCATTGAAGCATCAATAATAACATCACTTGGTACGTGAAGATTGGTTATGCCTCTATCTGAATTTACCATTGCTAAATCAGCACTATGGTCTAGAGTAAAACGAATATCTTCTCTTATTTCGTCGCGTTTATCTTCTGGAAGATCGCCTAATTTTTCAAGTAAATTTCCAAAACCATTATTTACATCAACACCTATTTTATCAAATGTTTGTCCATGTTTTTCAAATAAATCTTTGAAGAATACACGTACAGCATGACCAAAAATGATTGGGTCAGAAACCTTCATCATTGTTGCTTTCATATGTAATGAAAACAATACACTGTTATCTAAGGCATCTTCTACTTGCTCTTCTAAAAATTCGATTAAGGCTTTTTTGCTCATTACTGTAGCGTCAATAATTTCGCCTTTTAGTAAGCCTAAATTGTCTTTTAGGTTGGTTTGGTTGCCTTTTGTATCTGTATGTACAATTTTTACTGTAGTTGCATCTGCAAGTGTTACAGATTTTTCATTGTGCGCAAAATCTCCTTTAGACATTGTTGCGACATGTGTTTTAGAATCTGAAGACCATGCTCCCATACTATGCGGATTTTTCTTGGCATAGTTTTTTACCGCTTTAGGTGCGCGTCTATCAGAATTTCCTTCTCTAAGTATTGGGTTTACGGCACTTCCTTTTATCTTGTCATAACGTAATTTGATGTCTTTTTCTGCGTCATTTTGTGGTTCTTCTGGGTAATCAGGAAGTTTAAAACCTTTGTTTTGAAGTTCTTCAATAGCAGCAGTAAGTTGTGGTACAGATGCACTAATATTTGGTAATTTTATAATGTTAGCTTCTGGTTTTTTTACCAATTCGCCTAATTCTGCTAATGCATCAGATACTTTTTGATCTTCAGTTAAAAAATCTGGAAAAGCGGCTAATATTCTAGCGGCTAAAGATATATCTTTTGTTTCTATGGTTATGCCTGAAGACTTTGTAAATGCTTGAACAATTGGTAAGAATGAACGTGTTGCTAAAGCTGGTGCTTCATCTGTTTTTGTGTAAACAATCTTTGCTGTTTTTGTCATAAGTCTTGAAAATAAATTGAATAAATTTCTCCTCGAAATTGAGAAATGCGAATATACGAAAACGTTTGATTTTAACAGGTATATGATTTATACTAAACAAGATCAAATTTTGTGATATTGATAATTTAATAGCTAAAACCTTGAATTTATTCTATTATCTTAATATGAAAGCTTTCTAATAAGCCATAAATGTTTTCTTTTGAAAATGAGGCACTTTTAATTTTATTTAATGCAGGATTAATATTGAAATTAAATGCAGAAGTAAAATCAGAATATTCAATGTTGGTTCTATCGAAGGTAGCTCCTAATAAATCACAATCTTTAAAAGCCACATATTTGGCCTCAGCTTCTGTGAAATCTACTTGATGCATTGTACATTTTGAAAAATTGGTTTTGCTGATTTTTAATTGATAAAAACTACTTAAATTAAGCGTACAATCTATAAACTTGAAAGACAATAGAAAGGGGTTACAACTTTGAAATATAACACCTAAGATTTTACAGCCTTTAAAAGTAACATCATTAAAAGATGTGTGCATTACATTAGCATTGCTGAAATTACAATCTAAAAAATCACATTCTAAAAAGCTAATGTTTGAAAGATCTGAATTTTCAAAATTACAATTGGTAAACGTACAGTCTGTATATTCTGTTTTAAAAAGATTGCTAGTGGTGTAGTCTTTGTTTTTGAAATCGTGGTTTTCTGTTAGTGGTTGGTCCATGTTGCAAGAATACGAAAAGAAATGTATTTGCCACAGCCTAGTGCGGTTTGTTATTAAATTAGACTCTAGTGTGGACTCTATAAATGTAGGTAAGGGGGGTAACTTTACTAAAAACAAAAAGCCATATCACTCAGAGAAATCTGTGCTGACATGGCTTTCTTAGAAACAGTACTAACATAACCTATTTAGTTTTTGCTAACTCAGTTGATAGACAAATGCCACCACCTTTTTCGGTTTAAGAGTTACTGTTTCAATTCGAAACATTTCATACCTTTCAAAATGTATTGACCTGATATTACTTTGTTTCTTAGGCTTGTTTTTCTTGATGTTTTCTTAATACCTTCAACTTTAACAAATATTAAGACTAAAACATTGCTCGTCCTTTTCGTGTTCACTTTCGATCCCAGTACTTCTTCGGAGCTTTTCACTTTACCAATATAACCTACAATAGTGTGTTATATTATTAAAGCTTCTTGATTGCTTTGCAAACACTTATTTTACACAAGTTGCTATACAACCTCAAAAAACAACCTCAATATATAAAGAACAAATCTTTAATACACATTAACATAATTCAAAACCAAACTTAGTTTTGTCGTTAATTGTTTTACTAAGTTAATGAAATATTTTGGATATCTATGAGATTTTAACGTATTAGATATCAACAGTTTATGAACTCATGTTATTAACAAATGTTAATAACCAAAAAAGCCTTCTTAAAGAGAAGGCTTTTAATTGTAATATATAAGTTTGAATTATCTTCTAACTTCTTTAATTCTTGCTTTCTTACCAGTAAGACCTCTAAAGTAGAAAATTCTAGCTCTACGTACTTTACCACGTTTGTTAACTTCTACTTTTTGTAAAGCAGGTAAGTTAATTGGGAAGATACGCTCTACACCAATTGTTCCTGACATTTTACGGATGGTAAACGTTTCAGAAGATCCACTTCCTTTACGTTGTAATACAACACCTCTAAAAAACTGCGTACGCACTTTTTCACCTTCTCTAATTTCGTAGTATACTGTGATGGTATCACCAGCACTAAATTCTGGAAAGTCTTTACGGGTTACAAATTCGTCTTGTACAAATTTTACTAAAGAACTCATTTTATTTTATTTATAATAGTTGATTCAAAGCAACATTCACGATTCTCGCCAGAGGTTGGTCTAAATTGGTTTGCAAAAGTACTACTTTTTTGCTTATTTGCAATGCTTTGTTATTTTATTTTTTAGCATTCCGTTGGAAGTTGTCCTGAGCTTATTTTATAATTTATTTTTTTGAAAATTCTGATACAACTAAAATGATTAAACCAACTGAAAATATTAAATATGATACATTTTGAATTATAATTGAAATCCCTTGTGTTAATAATAAGGTGTCTACACTTTCTGCACTCGCAAAAACACGGATAACCAAACTAGCAGCAGAAGTTAGTATAACTAGTACACTACCAATTAATATTAACCAAGTCGCTAGGGTACGCTTTTTTATAAAGAGAATTATGCTAGCAATTAATACTATAAAAGTTGATAACGCACTAATAATTTGACCAGTATAAAAGAGAATTTCTGTAGAACTATTCATAGGTAATGTGCTTAGTCTTTAAGTAAATCTGGTCGTCTTTCTTTAGTTCTTTTATAAGCTTGTTCCTCTCTCCATTTTTCAATTTCCTTAAAATTACCGCTAAATAATACTTCTGGAACTTTCATGCCATCATATTCTCTAGGCTTAGTATAAATAGGTGGTGCTAATAAATTATCTTGAAAAGAATCGGTTAGGGCAGAGGTTTCATTACCTAAAACTCCAGGAATTAATCGGATTACAGCGTCGCATAATACAGCAGCACCTAATTCGCCACCTGACAATACATAATCTCCAATAGATATTTCACGAGTGATAAATTTATCACGTACGCGTTGGTCCACTCCTTTATAATGTCCACACAAAATAATAATATTTTCTTTTAAAGAGGTTTGGTTAGCAATACTTTGGTTAAGCTGCTCCCCATCTGGTGTCATATAAATAATTTCATCGTAAGTACGTTCTTGCTGTAATTTAGAAATACACTTATCAATAGGTGCTATGGACATTACCATTCCTGCGCCTCCTCCAAACTGTGTGTCGTCTACAGATTTATAGCCACCTGTAGCATAATCTCTTAAATTATGAAAGTGGACTTCTACTAAACCGGCTTCAATGGCACGTTTTAAAATAGAGGCTTCAAACGGACTTTTTAAAAGTTCTGGTAATACGGTTATAATATCTATGCGCATAATATGTTCAAATAAGTTGCAAAGGTATGTTTAATTGCGATGTTTTTTTTATTTCTAATAGTGATTTTCTAAAAATGATACAGAAGGGTTTAATCCTATTTTTAGTTTCTAAATAGAAATTGAATTAAAGTTTATATGGATAATCTTAAATTGAAAGACAGAGCTTAGTTCTATAGTTTAGGATATAAAAAAATCCGCAATTAAAATTACGGATTTTTATGGTGTTAAGTATTTTTAATTAAGTGTTTGCAGCACTTTAATTTAAGACTTTTGCTTATTCAATTCGTCTTGTAATTGACGTCTTACTTTTTGCTCACGCTCTAAAGCATTTCGTCTATGCTCTTCAAATTCTGTTTCTACTTCGTCTAATTTGTGTTTAGCATCACGTGTTGCAGAATTACTGCCTTTAAATTTATAGATAAAGAATAATAAAAATGCTAATAAACCAGCAACAATAGACCACATAATAACATTGTAATTGGTTTTACTAGTTTGCATACCTAATAGTGCCATATTATTTTTTTCAGAGTCTGTTTGCTCTAGGCTAGTCTGCGTATTGGCAAGTTTTGTTTTTAGTTCTTCAATTTCTTTGGCTTGGTTTTCAACAACTTTTTCAGAACTTTCTAATTTAGAATAGGTTGTTTTTAAAGAATCGAGAACATTATTTTTTAAAGTAAGAAGTGAAGAAAATTTTACAGCTTCATAGCGCTGTCCATCTGTACCTTTGAAATTACCAGATTTTTTAAATACATATTCAAACTGGCTGTCAATATTGCCACTATTTAAGGACAATTTGTCTTCTGCTTCTTCATTGCTCTTTTGTGCGTTTACAGATTGTAAACTCATTGTAACTAATAGAATTACAGAAAGTTTGGTTAAGAATTTCATCTTAGTTGTAATTTTAATTTTGGTTAGATTAATTGATTGCCAAGATAATAATTTTATAAAGATTTCATAAAGAATTACTAAACAATTAGCCTCACAATATAGTAAGGCATTTTATATACGGTAAAAACGTTGTTTTAGATGTTTAGTATAGGAGGCTTATTCAAATTAATAACTAACAAAAAATCTTGCCTAAAAGACAAGATTTTATGAGTTATTAATTTTTTAAAATAAGTCTAATAATAAGCATAACGTCTTACTTTAGAAATATATTTAGCTAAACGAATTACCTGATGGCTATAGCCATATTCGTTATCGTACCATATATATAGTATTGCATTTTTTCCATCAGCTCTTACGATAGTCGCTTTGCTATCATATATAGAAGGAGCAGAACTGCCAACGATATCGCTAGAGACTAACTCGTCACTCATTTCGTATTTAATTTGTTCAACTAAATCACCTTCAAGTGCATACTTCTTCATGATAGAATTCATACTTTCAACAGAAGTTTTGTTTTCTAATTCTAAACTTAGAATAGCTAATGATCCGTTTGGTACAGGGACTCTAATAGCATTAGAGGTTAGTTTTCCTTCTAAGGATGGTAATGCTTTACTAACCGCTTTTCCTGCTCCAGTTTCTGTAATTACCATATTTAAAGCAGCGGCACGTCCGCGTCTGTATTTACTATGGAAATTATCTACTAAGTTTTGATCGTTTGTATAGGCGTGAATCGTTTCTAAATGTCCGGTTTTTACTCCAAAAGAATCTTCAACAGCTTTTAATATTGGTGTAATAGCATTTGTTGTACATGATGCTGCTGAGAAAATATTAACTTCATCAGGATTGTACTCTTTATGATTAACTCCATGTACTATGTTAGGAATTCCTTTTCCTGGTGCAGTTAATAATACTTTATCAACACCTTTTGCTTTTAAATGTCTGCTTAAGGCTTCTTTATCTCTAAATGCTCCTGTATTATCAATAATTAGAGCATTGTCAATTCCGTATGTTGTATAATCAATATCTTCTGGTGCATTAGCTGAGATGATATTTACAGTAGTGCCATTAATAATTAGGGCAGAATTTTTAACATCGGTGCTTACTAGTCCAGAAAAATCACCATGTACAGAGTCATTTCTTAATAATGATGCACGTTTTTCTAAAACCGTTTCGTTTATAGCTCCTCTAGTAACAATTGCTCTTAATCTTAATTGGTTACCTTTACCTGTACGAGTCATTAACTCACGTGCTACTAATCGACCAATTCTACCAAATCCATAAAGCACAACATCTTTTGGTTTTATGCCTTCATTTTCTTTAGCATTATCTAATTTAGAAGCGACAAAAGCAGTAGCGTTACTATATTTTTGATCTTCTAAATGAAATTCGTAAGTTAGTTTGCCTATATCTAGCTTTGCTGGTGGCAGATCTAAAGTTTTAATTGCTTGTGCAATTTCAACAGAATCGAAAATAGAAATAGGTTTTTGAACAAATTCACCTGCATATTCGTGCAAGTTTAAAATTTCGCTCACATTTCTATCGATTAATTGATTTCTAAATAACACAAGTTCAATAGACTTGTCGTACCATAAGTCGCTTACAATTTTAATAAATTCAACCGTTGCTCTGCGACGATCTGCTTGAAATGCTAACTCTTTTTCGTAAGTGTCGTTAAAACCCATTTGTTTTTGGTTTAATAAAATTAAATTTTGTGCAAAAATACATATTTCAAACGTTTTCGTAATGCTTTTTGACGAAAATAAAAACCCTTCAAAGAATATTACTTTGAAGGGTTAATTAAGTCTATTTATAGGTGTATTTTATCTAAAACTATGAATGATTTTCTCTCCTTGTTTATTGATGATTTCAATTTGAAGAGGTTCTCTAGGATTTCTAGTTCTTAATGCGTTTTGAGCATCATCAACGGAATATAATTTTTCACCGTTAATTTTGGTAACGATACAACCTTCTTCAACACCTACACGATTCCAACCAACCTTGTAGTTTTCATCTGCAAATTTCGAAATTTTCACTCCATACTCTGTGTTGAAGTTTTTTAACTCTTTTTTAGAGGCATTTTTTACAAATCCTATTTTTTCAACGACAGTTGTTGTTGGTTTTAGTAATGTTACTGGAAGCGTTTTTTCATCTCCATCTCTTATTAATGTCACATTAACAGTGTCATCAGGATTTTTGGTTTTTAAATAGCCTGTTAAATCTGCAAATTTATGGATGTAAATATTATCAATTTTCTTTATGATATCTCCAGGTTTAATGCCCGCTTTTTCGGCTCCGGTGTCTTCTTGTACCTCACTTATATATACACCTTCAATTTCATTTAACTTGTTCTCAATAGCTTCTCGAGAATTTTTGTTTAGTATGGAGACGCCAAGAATACCGTTCTGTACATTTCCATATTCCATGATATCATTTACTATTTTTCGAGCAATATTGCTAGGAACGGCAAAAGAGTATCCTATATAAGAGCCTGTTTGTGAAGAAATAGCAGTGTTAATTCCTATTAAATCTCCATTGGTATTAACTAAAGCACCTCCAGAGTTTCCAGGATTTACAGCAGCATCGGTTTGTATGAACGATTGCTGATGTTGGCCTGTTAAGTCTCTCGATTTAGCACTAATAATCCCTGCGGTTACTGTAGAATTTAAGTTAAACGGATTTCCAACAGCTAACACCCATTCTCCTATTTTGGCATTATCAGAATCTCCAAAAGCCATAAATGGTAATTCTTTTTCTGTTTCTATTTTTAATAAAGCAATATCAGTAGATTCGTCTGTGCCAATCAATTCAGCATCATAAGTTTTATTATCATTTAAAGTAATACTGATTTCGTTGGCATTTTTTATAACGTGGTTATTTGTAATAATATAACCGGTTGGTGAAATTATGACACCACTTCCTGTACCAACTTGCGCACGTTGTGAGCTACGACCATAAAATAAATCGCGCATAGAGATAGGTGCATTTATAATAGCAGTATTCTTAACGTGTACAACAGCATCTAATGATTTTTCTGCCGCTTTTACAAAATCTGGAGCAGTGGCAGTACTACTCGTTATAGTATTATTTGTAGGTACAAAGACAGGAAGGTCAGATGACTGCTCAACGGCTAATGGCTGTGTTTCGTTTTCAATAAAAAATTTGTATCCTCCTAAGGTTAATAAACCTCCAAGAGCAGAAACAAAGACTAATGTTAGGATCTTCTTCATTTTTTTTAAATTTAAATATTACTATTTCATTTTAACTAACGATTAAAATTAGATAATTATTGATTTCAATTTTTAATTTAACGACTTTTTAACGCCAATTTTAACGCGTGTTTAACAACTGTTTTTAACGTCTAATATTCTTATATTTGCCCTTAATTATGAATATGACATTTTATAAATATCAGGGCACGGGAAACGATTTTGTAATCGTAGATAACCGTTTACAAACAATAAACAAAAATGATACCAAACGCATAGCACGTCTATGTCATCGACGTTTTGGCATAGGAGCAGACGGATATATTCTTTTAGAGAATGATGATAACACCGATTTTAAAATGGTTTATTACAATGCAGACGGCAATGAAAGTACTATGTGTGGTAATGGTGGCCGATGTATTGTTGCTTTTGCAAATTTTTTAGGTATCATAAAGAACGAAACAACATTTGTCGCTATTGACGGATTACACAAGGCAAAGATTGAAAATGGAATGGTTTATCTTCAAATGCAAGATGTTTCTGAAATTAAATCCTTTGATAATCATCAATTTTTAGATACAGGTTCTCCGCATCATGTAGAAATGGTTTCAGGTTTAGCCAATTTTGAAGTAAAAGCGAATGGTTCAAAAATTAGATATGGCGAGCCTTATAACAAAGAGGGGAGTAATGTGAATTTTGTAGAGCAATTATCAGACGATAATTTTGCGGTTAGAACATACGAACGCGGTGTAGAAGATGAAACATTATCTTGTGGCACAGGAGTGACCGCAGTTGCTTTAGCAATGCACAAATCTGGTAAAACTAAAAGTGAAAACATTAGTTTAAAGACAGAAGGAGGAGAGCTTAACGTTACTTTTAAAAGTAACGATAAAGGTTATAAGAATATTTGGTTAGTAGGACCAGCTGAACAAGTTTTTAAAGGAGAGATAGAATGGTAAGTTTGCAAGGAGAGCATATCTATTTAAGAGCTTTAGAACCTGAAGATTTAGAGTTTGTTTATAGCATTGAAAACGATACGTCATTGTGGTATTTAAGCGATACACAAACGCCGTACTCTAGATTTTTAATCAAACAATATCTCGAAAATGCCCAGCAAGATATCTTTGAAGCTAAGCAACTAAGGTTAGCCATTTGCAATACGAAAAACAAAACGATTGGTTTAATAGATGTGTTTGATTTTGATATAAAAAACAAACGTGCTGGTATTGGCATTCTTATTCAAAATGAAAAAAACCGAAACCTTGGTTATGGTAAAGAAGCACTAAGTTTATTGGTGAATTATTGTTTTCAGACATTACATTTGCATCAGGTTTATGCTAATATTTCCGAAAGTAATTCTGCCAGTTTAAAGTTGTTTAAAGGTAATGGCTTTGAAATAATAGGATTAAAAAAAGATTGGAGTTTTGATGGCGAAACCTACACAAACGAATATATATTACAACGAATTAAAGATTAACTATGTACATTAAAAAAATACTTTGGGCTGTTGCGCTTATCGGTTTAGTAATTTGTGGAGCAGTTGCCTATTATTTTTATAGCGCGATGTTTTCGTCTAACACAAAGTTTGAAAATGAAACCGCATATATTTATGTGCCTACGAATTCAACATATGCCGAAGTACGTTCTCAATTAGAACCACTTTTAGATAATATAAATACGTTTGACGCTTTAGCAAAGCAGAAAAAATACACTACAAATATTAAAGCTGGTCGTTTTGCTATTTCTAAGGGAATGAATAATAATGATATTATTAATTCTATACGAAGTAAGAACCTACCAATTAAAATTGCGTTTAATAATCAGCATAGTTTAGCAGATTTAGCAAGTAGAGTAAGTAAACAAATTGAAGCAGATAGTTTGTCGTTATTAAAAGCAATGTCAGACGATACTTTTTTAGCTGAGAATGGTTTTAATAAGGCAACAGCCTTAGGTATGTATTTGCCTAATAGTTATGAATTTTTCTGGAATACATCTGCAGAAACTTTTAGAGATAGAATGTTAACGGAGTACAACCGATTTTGGACAGATACCAGAAAAGCACAAGCTAAAAAATTAAATTTAACTCCTAATGAAGTTATAACCTTAGCGTCTATTGTTCATGAAGAATCAAAACAAGCCGATGAACAGCCTAGAGTTGCAGGAGTGTATCTCAATAGATTACGAATAGGTATGCCTTTACAGGCCGATCCTACTTTAAAATTTGCAGCTTATCAATTGCCTCAGTATAAAAATACAATCATTAGACGTGTTTTAAATGTGCATAAAGATATTGTTTCGCCTTATAATACTTATAAAAATACAGGTTTACCACCAGGATTAATTGCTATGCCAGATTTATCAGCTATAAAAGCTGTATTAAATCCGGAAAAGCATAATTATTTGTATTTTGCTGCAGATGCCAAACGTTTGGGATATCATAAGTTTGCTAAAACTTTAGGGCAGCACAACAATAATGCAAGAGCATATCATCAGTATTTATCCTCTCAAGGTATTAATAAATAAGGTGAAGCACGTTTATGTTTATATCATAGTTTTTTTATTATTAGGTAACTCGCTTTTTTCTCAATCTAAATTTAATACTTTTTTAAAGCCTAGTGATTCGCTTAATGTATTACGACGCAATACCGTTGTTATAACACAAACGGCATTGGCTTCAGCGACATTAATTGGGCTTAATCAATTGTGGTATGCAGATTATCCGCGTTCTAATTTTAAGACTTTAAATGATAGTGGAGAGTGGTTACAGATGGATAAAATGGGCCATGTGTTTTCATCCTATCAATTAGGAAGATTTGGATTTAATACATTAGACTGGGCTGGAGTTGGTAAAAAAGATCGGATGCTTTATGGGTCAACCTTAGGTTTAGGGTTTTTAACAGCAATAGAAGTAATGGATGGTTTTTCAAAAGAATGGGGCTTTTCGTGGACCGATATGGCCGCTAATGCAGCGGGAACCGGATTACATGTGGGGCAAGAATTACTTTGGGCAGAACAACGTATAGTATTAAAATACTCCTTTCATAGAACTAAGTTTGCAAAACAACGTCCAAGTAAGTTAGGTAGTGGACTTTCTGAAGAGTTTCTAAAAGATTACAATGGTCAAACCTATTGGCTAAGTGTTAATCTTAATTCGTTTTTAAAAACAGAAACTATTCCTGATTGGTTGAATTTGGCTTTTGGGTATGGGGCAGAAGGTATGTTAACAGGAGAAGCAAATGATGCTTTGTTCACAGATCAGAATAGAACGCGTCAATATTACCTTAGTTTAGATGTGGATTTAACTAGAATTAAGACAAATTCTAACTTTTTAAAAACCATTTTCGACGTTTTTAACGTTATAAAAGTCCCGTTTCCTACTTTAGAACTCAATGATAAAAGAGGTGTAAAATGGCATTATATATACTTTTAAAGTGAGTTTTTTGCACTTAATCGGTTGATTTTCAGTTGTTGTAAAATTGTTGTATATTTGCACGCGAATTTTGTAAGACGGTTTGGGGAAACTTTTTTACAGTAAAAATTTAGCTGTTATGACTAAAAATAGCGTTAAGAATTTTGTAATACCATTTACAATCTGTGTATTTAGTGCGTTAGCATTATATCCTGATTCATCTCTTGATCCTGAAATATATTCTACAGAAGGATTAGAGCTTAATTATAATATTTCTGAAGAATTAGCTATGGCTAATCAAGACCAATTTATTGAACATAGCATCTTTACTCCACATTTAGGAAAATCTTTTGAAGGATTTAAAGAGGCTTTGGCATTTAAAGAGTCTCGAGGAAACTATTTTACGGTGAATACTTTAGGGTATTTGGGTAAATATCAGTTTGGATCTGAGACTTTAAAATTGATAGGAATTTATACTCCAAATCAATTTTTATATAATCCAGAATTGCAAGAAAAAGCATTTGTTGCCAATGCAGAGCGTAATAAATGGGTGCTTAGAAAAGACATTAAACGTTTTGAAGGGCAGCATATTTCGGGAATAAAAGTAACCGAGTCTGGAATTTTAGCAGCGGCACATTTAGCTGGTCCTGGAAATGTAAAAAAGTTTTTGCGTAGTCATGGAGGTAATAATCTTTCGGATGCTTATGGCTCTTCTGTTAGGTATTATATGAAAAAGTTTTCGGGTTATGATACGTCTATGATTAAGCCTGATAAGAAAGCTAAGGTTACCTTATAGTTTTTTTTATTAATAGTAAGCTCTTAGTCTTTCTGAATAATAAAGATTGCTGGTCTCTTATGTAAATCCTCTTTATTATGTTTCCAGTCTTTTGCTGTTTTTGTTTTGATAAACTCAGTTGGTAAGGTTAAATCGCATGCCACACAAATTCTTGTATTTGGATGTAGCGTATTAGCTAAATCTTCAAGCATTTTCATATTTCTATAAGGAGTTTCAATAAAGATTTGAGCTTGATTGTGTTCTGAAGATAAACGCTCTAAAGTTTTTAATTTCGCTTTTCGTTCGCTTTTGTCAATGGGTAAATAACCGTTAAAAGTAAAACTTTGGCCGTTCATTCCAGAGCCCATTAAAGCGAGTAGAATAGAAGATGGTCCAACAAGAGGAACAACTGTTATATCCATTTGATGTGCTAAACTTACAATGTCAGCTCCTGGGTCTGCAATAGCAGGACAGCCTGCTTCAGATATCAAACCAATAGAGTTTCCTTCTAGACATGCGTTTAAATATGTATTACGTTCGGCCTCAGTTGTGTATTTATTTAATACTTGAAGCTTTAGTGAAGGTTGCGATTTACTAGGCGAGACACGCTTTATAAAACGACGAGCTGTTTTTTCATTTTCAACAATATAATAATCGAGGTGCTCTATTATTTTTTTAATAGAGATGGGTAAAACTTCGAGTGGCGGATTATCACCTAGTCGTGTAGGTATAAGGTATAATTTTCCTTTGGGATTGTTCATTAGTGTATAACCAGTTTATGTGTGCTTTGATTTCCTTTTTGATTCTTAATTTTTAAAACATAAATACCACTAGAGAGTTGAGATGTATTTATTGTTTGAATCGTTTCCGTATTTCTTTGAATTACTTTTACTTCTTTACCTTGTAAATTATAAATCGTAATTTGATTTGAAATGTCTGTATTGTTATTTGGGCCAAAATTGATGTTAAATATGCCTTTTGTTGGATTAGGGTAAATAGAAATATTAGAAGATATATTGTCATTAATACTTAAGCTCGTATCAATTAGTTTGTAGATATTACCACTTGATATATCAGCAATATAAAGTTCTCCGTTAATATCTTCTCCAAAAGTAGACCAATTACCATTAAATAGACTTAGGTTTTTGTCCCAAGCCTCTGTTGTTTCATTGTAATATAAGTAGCCAATTTCTTGACTACAATAATCGGCAAAGAAGTACAAACCATTAAAGTTAGGGTAATTGGTGCCTCTGTACCTATAACCTCCAGTAATAGAACATTTAAAAAGGCCATCACCAGAATGGCTATAGCCTTCTATAGGAAAGGTGTATGCACTTGAATCTGAGCAATCATCTGTAATGTATGGGCCATTGCCTTCATAGCATCTCCAGCCGTAATTAAGGCCTGTTGCAGCTTCTGCTGCAGAAACCATATTAATTTCTTCATAACCACTTTGTCCAACATCAGCAATCCATAAATCATTGGTTTGACGATCAAAAGAAAATTTCCATGGATTTCTTAGACCATAAGCAAAAATTTCATCCCTAACATCAGGATCTCCTATAAAAGGGTTACTTGATGGAATGCTATAATTTTGTGTTGCTGTGATAGAATTAATATCTAGTCTTAAAATATTACCTAGTAAGGTTAATGTGTTTTGTGAGTTGTTTTGTGGGTCATCGTATAGGCCTCCATCACCTGAAGCAATATATAAAAAACCATCACTAGCAAAAGCCATATCTCCTCCATTATGATTGCTATAAGGTTGATCGTAAGTTAGAATAATAAACTCTGAAGAAGCATCTGCTAATAAGGGGGTTGTAGCGTCTCTTGAAAATCTTGAAATTACAGTATTCCCTGAGTTGTTAATATAGTTAACAAAAAAGTAACCGTTAGTAGCGTAGTCTGGATGAAAGGCTAAGCCTAAGAGACCTCTTTCGTTTCCTGTGTTTATGACAATACTATCAATATCTAAAAACGGAGCACTTTGAATTGTACCATCGGCATTAATTATTTTTATATAACCATCTTGTTCTACAACATATAGTTTGTTGTCGCCTGCATGTTTGATGCTAATAGGGCGGTCTAAATTTGAAGTAAAGAGTTCTAAATTTAGTTCTTGAGCATTGGAAAAAGGAGTAGTTGTAAATACTAAGAAAACTAGAACTATTAATGATTTCATCTTAATTTGTTAATGGGATTAGGTACTAATTTACAAAAAAAGACTTTTGCAATAAGGAATATTGTGTGTATTAGTGTTTTAAAGTCTTTGCAATTATGTCACAAGTCTCATTAGCGAGCTTAAAAACGTATTCAAAATCACTTTTATCTCCATAATAAGGGTCTGGCATATTCTTATCTTTAATAGCAGCATTAGCATTGAGAAAGAGCTTTACTTTTTTGATATCAATATCATTTCTCGCTAAGCTAATAATATCAGTATAGTTAGATTGATCCATGGCGTAGATATAATCAAACAGGTCAAAGTCGGAAACTTTAAACTGTCTAGCGCTTTGTGTGCTAATGTCTATGCCGTTTTGTTTTGCAACAGCAATAGAGCGTGTGTCAGGAGTATTTCCTATGTGGTAGGCAGCAGTACCTGCAGAATCAACATAAAAAAGGTCTGTTGGAAGTTTAGATTGCAGAATACCATGAGCTAATGGAGAACGGCAAATATTCCCCAAGCATACCATTAAGATACTAGTCATATTAAAAGCGAATTAAAGCGCTAATTTTTTAGATAAATCTTCAACATACTTTCTGAATTGCTTATCTGTTGACGATAAATTATCAACAGTTTTACAGGCATGTAGTACGGTAGCGTGGTCACGCTGTCCTATTTGAGAGCCAATACTAGCTAATGAAGCTTTGGTGTATTTTTTAGCAAAGAACATAGCTAACTGACGCGCTTGTACAATATGACGTTTACGTGTTTTAGATTGAAGTGTATTAACATCCATTTGGAAATAATCAGAAACTACTTTCTGAATGTAATCAATAGATACTTCTCGTTTAGTATTCTTAACAAATTTCTCTACAATATCTTTTGCAAGATTGATTGTAATTTCTTTTTTGTTGAAAGAAGACTGAGCGATTAATGAAATAATGGCACCTTCTAGTTCTCTAACATTAGTTTTAATATGTTTGGCAACATATTCTATAATGTCTTCTGGCATTTCAACACCATCTCTGTAGAGTTTATTCTTTAAAATTGAAACTCTAGTTTCAAAATCAGGTGTTTGTAACTCGGCTGAAAGTCCCCATTTAAAACGCGATAATAAGCGTTGTTCAATATCTTGCATATCTACGGGAGCTTTATCACTTGTTAAAATAACTTGCTTACCGTTTTGATGTAAATGATTGAAAATATGGAAGAAGACGTCTTGCGTACCTGTTTTTCCGGAAAGGAATTGTACGTCGTCAATAATTAAAACATCTATAATTTGATAGAAGTGAATAAAATCATTTCTATTATTCTTTTTTACAGAATCTATGTATTGTTGCGTGAATTTTTCAGCAGAAATATATAAAACTGTTTTTTCAGGATATTTATCTTTAATATCAACACCTATAGCATGTGCTAAGTGTGTTTTTCCTAAACCAACACCGCCAAAAATTAATAATGGGTTAAAAGAGGTGCCACCTGGTTTGTTAGCAACTGCAATACCTGCGTTTCTAGCTAAACGGTTAGAGTCACCTTCTAAGAAATTTTCAAAACTGTAACTTGGATTAAGTTGCGATTCGATCTTTACATTTCTAATACCAGGAATTATAAACGGATTTCTTAATTCAGGACTTTTATTATTAAAAGGTACATCTACATCTTGCGATTTTACAGCAGACCTATTTGAACTTGGAATCTTTTCAGTGAAAGGTTGTTTATTGCCATAGGTGTTTTCCATTTTAATAACGTAAACCAATTTGGCATCTTCACCTAGCTCTTTAGTTAGAGAAACCTTTAAGATTTTTACATAATGTTCTTCTAACCATTCGTAGAAAAATTTGCTAGGAACTTGAATGCTCAATGCGTTACCAGAAAGCTTCACTGCATCTATAGGTTCAAACCAAGTCTTATAGGCTTGTGGTTGGATATTATCTTTTATAAAAGCAAGACAATTACTCCATACAGATTGCGCTGTGTTCTCCATGCGTTAAGTTAAATTTTTCGTTGTTAGTTATATTAGCAAAAAAAAAGAGAAAATAGGATTCTCTAGTAGTTTTCAACAGGACAAATATGTGAACAAAATTCTTAATAAAAAAATTAAATAGTTTTGAATATTTAGAATTTTTTCCTCATGTTTAAAACGATTTTTAAAATTACAATATTTTTTCTTAATCTAAGATTTATATATGAATTATAATGAAACTAAAATAAGAGTACGCTACGGCGAGACAGACCAGATGGGCGTTGTGTACCATGGGAACTATGCTATATATTTTGAGGTAGGTAGAACCGAGTGGTTACGTGAGTTTGGACTTAGTTATAGCGGAATGGAGGCTGATGGGATTATGTTGCCAGTGGTTTCATTGTCTATAAATTACAAAAATTCAGCACGTTATGATGATGTGCTTAAAGTAAAAACAACACTTAAAAAGATGCCAACGGCAACCATAGAATTTGAATATGAATTGCGAAACCAATCTGATGTTTTATTGGCTACCGGAAGTACAATTTTAGCATTTATTGACACGAAGAAGAATAGGCCTACACGATGTCCAAAATATCTTTTAGACAAACTGCAAAATTATTCGTTATAATTCATCGATAGTTACACCGAAAAATTGATTGAACAGTTCAAATAGTTTAGAACTGTGACTTTTTCTGACAGATATTTCTAACAAACAATTTAATTCTAAGGTCTGATTTGTAATTTCAACATCATTCTCTTTTAAAATTCGCATCACTTTGCTCATGTTTTTATATTCGAATTTGAGCTGAAATTTTTTATTAATTGTTTTTTCTACAATTTTTGAAGCTTCTAATGCTAATTGCGCACCTGTTCGGTAAGCATTAATAAGACCACCAACTCCAAGTTTTACACCTCCATAGTATCTCACTACTATAATTAGGATGTTGGTAACTTCAAAAGATTGTATTTGACCGTAAATTGGCATTCCTGCAGAATTGTTAGGTTCTCCGTCGTCATTAGCTCTGTATTGAATAGCTTCTGTTCCTATTTGGTATGCGTAACACCAATGTCTGGCGGCATAATGCTCTTTTTTTATGTCTTCAAGATGTTGTTTTACTTGTTCTTCTGTGGTAACAGGAAAAGCAAAACCATAGAATTTACTATTCTTGTCTTTAAATAATTCGCCTTGAGCAGGAGTTGTTATTGTTTTGTATAAATCGTTTTCCATTATGCTAAAGTGACTAATGCTATTGAAATTAAGGCTAAAATAATACCAATCCAGTTTTTCTTCGAAATATCTTCTTTAAATAAGACTAGTCCTATTAATGTTGAGAGTGCTAAAATTGCAATATGATTAATGGTGAATAGGGTTGAACTTTCTGTGTTTTCTACTCTTAATGCTAAAAGTAAAAAGTGAATAGAACAGTAATTAACAAGACCAAGGGCAATACCAAAGGGAATACTTATTAGTTTAAGTTTGTTTTTAGATTGAGCAAGGCTTACGAGTAATAGGATAACACCAATGAGGGCTGCCATAGCAAAAATAGTTGCAGAGAATAAAGGAATATTATCGTCTGGAGCAAAATAATTTATTGACGTATCTATAATTCCAGATCCTAAAAACAAGATAACAGGTAAATATATAGATTGCGTTAGTACAATATTTCCTTTTTGTTTTACAGAGGTTAAATAAACAGCAACTAAAGCTAATATGATGCCTAATATTTTTTGAGTACCAACACTTTCCTTAAACACCACAATACCAAAGACTACAGGAATGATAACGCTCATTTTACTAGCAACAGAAGCGACGGAGAGACCGTTTTTCTGAGCGGTTAAGGCCATAACATTAAATATGGCAATAAATAAGAATCCGAGCATGATAGCAGCGATAAACCAATCCGTTTGAATGATTTCTGAAGGTACAATTCGTCCCTTATAAAGTAAAAAGCCTAAGAGGAATGCTGTAAAATAATTAACAACAATACCTTGTAGGGTATTAACTTCATATTTTTTGAAGAGTTTAAATACTACAAAAATAGCGGTAGAAGAAAGGATACTGATGAGTAGATATATCAAAAGAGCTCTTTTTTAGTTTTAAAAAGTGTTACCACATCTTCTTTAGTTTCGTCTATATTCCATGTGTGGAAACCCATACCAGCTGCAGTATCTGTATTGTCTTTGGTGTCATCGACAAAAAGGCATTCATTAGCATTAATATTATTTTCTTTTAATACGAATTCAAAAATAGCTGTATTTGGTTTTCTATAATGAATCTCTTGAGACAAGTAAAAGACATCAAAACAAGCTTTAAACTCTTCATAAAATGAAACATTCTTTTTTATGAAATCAATATGCATATCGTTGGTATTGCTCAACAATATAAGTTTGTATTCTTTTTGATTTGCTAAATTTTTAATGAACTCTAATCTGTGTTCAGGAAAATCCTTTATGAGACAATTCCATGCATTAATAAGTTCGGTTTCACTAACATTGGGAAATTTTGATTTATAAAACGCAATAAATTCAGAAGTTGAAATTTTTCCTACTTCATAAAGCATATTGGTTTCAATCATATCTGTATCAAACGTCTTTAAATTAAATAAATCTAAAGCATGTTGCATAGCACCTGGCTTGTCTAAATTGATAAATACATCACCAAAATCGAAAATTAGTGTTTTAATCTTTTGCATATATTTTTAATAAATCATTTTTGATTTGAGACTCAGAAATTAAATTCCCAATTAATTCTGGTGCTTTAATTCCTGTTTTAAAACTTGCGTTTCCTATAAAAACGCGAGCTTCATCCCAAAGGTGTTCATCTATAAATGTTTGTAGTGTTGTTGCTCCCCCTTCAATAATAACAGAGCTAATATTTTGCTGATGTAACAATTTTGCAATTTGAGTGGCTATCGGTTTATCAAAATCAATAATTTTATTGGTAAGTCTTATGGTTTTAGCGTCTTCATTAAAAATGTTGTAGTCTGAGCTTAATTTTGAAGTTTTGTCCAAAACCACTCTAATTGGATTTTCGCCAGACCAATCTCTAACCGTTAAACTCGGATTGTCTTCTATTACTGTATTGGTTCCTACTAAAATAGCTTGTTCTTCTGCTCTCCATTTATGTACGAGTTGACGGGAGTATGTGTTTGTAATCCATACCGGTTTTTTGTCGTTCTTTTTAAGTGGTGCAATAAAACCATCGGCAGTTTCGGCCCATTTCAATATAATATAAGGACGCTTTTTGTTGTGAAATGTAAAAAATCGCTTGTGATGAATTTTACATTCATTTTCTAAAACACCAACAGTAACATTACAGCCAGAAGCTTTTAATTTGGCTATACCTTTTCCTGCAACTTCGGGGTTGTCATCAATACATCCAATGACTACATTAGGGATATGATGCGATATAATTAAGTCGCTACAAGGAGGTGTTTTTCCATAATGACTGCAAGGTTCTAGCGTAACGTAGATAGTGCTTTTTGATAAAAGCGTTTTATCTTTTACCGAGTTTATGGCGTTAACCTCTGCATGATTACAGCCGTATTCGCTTGTAAAGCCTTCTCCAATGATATGGTCATTATAAACAATAACAGCGCCAACCATCGGGTTTGGTCTGGTGGTTCCTAATCCGTTTTTAGCAATTTGTAAACAGCGTTTTATGTAGATTTCGTGTGGTTTCAATTACAATTTTATTTTTACATCTTGGATTTCATCTATAGAGTATGTTGACGAATAGCCCATAATCTTATATTTAATTTCGCCTTTAATATGCACTTTTAACTTTTGTAAAATTAAACTGCCTAATAGGCTTCCGAGATTTTTGTCATTTGTAAAACTATCGGTTTCAACCTTAATAGTCAACGGAATGGTAAATTTCTCTCGTTTAGGGACATCAAATTCTTCTGAAACTACTGATGCTAATTCTAATTCGTTAATATAGACTTTTAGATCGTCTGTTTTTAAAGTTCCTCCAACATCATTTTTATTTAGAAACAAAGCTTCCGCTCTAATCGTTATGTTTTTAGAATTGGAATCGACAACCTCAAAATCCTCTAGTCTAACAAACTCTGGTTTTTTTGTAAAAGAGCAGTTGAAAAGTAATGTAAAAATTAAGGAAAACATTAAGAGTCTTTTAAACATAAAATTGTTTTTATATGTATTTTTGGTTTTGTCTAAAAAAGAGAATTTAGTGCGTAAAGATACTATTGTTATTCGAGAAATTGAAGCCAAGGACAATCCTAAAATTGCTAGAGCAATTCGGAGTGTTTTAATAGAAATGGGTGTTCCAAAAGTAGGTACAGCTTATGAAGATGCGGCCTTAGATTGTATGACAGAAACGTACAGTCAGCCTAAGAAAGCGTATTTTGTAGTTGAACGTGGTAACGACATCATTGGAGGTGCAGGAATTTCGCCTTTAGATCATTACGAAGGTAATGTGTGCGAATTACAAAAGATGTATTTTATGCAAGAAGCCAGAGGCAAAGGTTTAGGAAGCGAAATGATGAATACATGTTTAGATTTTGCTAAGCAATCTGGTTTTGAACAATGCTATTTAGAAACCTTACCATATATGGAGGATGCACGTAAATTATATAAAAAAGTGGGGTTTAAATCTATTGATAAACCAATGGGAAATACAGGGCATTACTCATGTACCGTTTGGATGCTTAAAGATTTGTAAATAATGGTTTTAAAAGAGCTTCAACATATATTTCATATTGAATTAGATGCTATTTACGGTAAGCATGAAGTCGATAGTTTTTTCTATTTATGCACAGAACATTATTTGAATGTGCCAAGAATACAGTTGACTTTAGAACCAGGATTAGCAATCACTAAATCAGAAACGGATACGTTTTTTAAAGTTTTAGAGGATTTAAAACAGCAAAAACCTATTCAGTATATCTTAGGTGAAACTGAATTCTTCGGATTACCATTTAAGGTGAATAAAAATGTATTGATTCCGAGACCAGAAACAGAAGAGTTAGTGGATCTAATTAGTCGTTCTGTGACGTCGCTTGAAGTTGATAAGCCTGTGAAAATCCTAGATATTGGAACCGGATCGGGATGTATAGCGATTGCTCTAGCTAAAAACTTGCTTAATGCCAAAGTTTATGCTTTGGATGTGAGTAAAGAAGCATTAAAGGTTGCCAAACAAAATGCAGAAAACAATAAGGTTGATATCAATTTTATTGAGGCTAGTATTTTAGATGATACTTGTCATTTAGTATTTGAAGCGGAATCTAATTTTGATATCATTGTTTCCAATCCTCCATATGTAAGAAACTTAGAAAAAGAAGAAATTAAGCCTAACGTTTTAGATAATGAACCGCATTTGGCTCTGTTTGTAGAAGATGATAATCCGTTGTTATTTTACAAAGCGATTACCAATTTTGCGATTAAAAAGTTAAAAGATAAAGGGAGCTTATATTTTGAAATTAACCAATATCTTGGAGAAGAAACGCAGCAGTTATTAATAGATGCCAATTTTGAAGCGATTGAATTGCTCAAAGATTTGAATGGGAATGATAGAATGTTGAAAGCTGAGAAAGGATAATATGAGAGTTTTAGTGTCCTTAATCGTTTTTATAGTTTGCTTTTCTTGTAAAGAGAAAAAAGAAGAGATTATTGGTATAGAAAATAAAATTGTAACAGATACGCATCAAACTTTAAATAAAGAAGACGAAAAACAAAAAATAAAACTCCAAGAATTAAAAGAGCGATTTTATCATGTAAAACTTTATGATGATGAAAAATCAAGAGATACAATTGTAGGTTTCGATTTTTTGGAAAGTGATACTAATGTAGATTACACTTTCGATTATGAGCCATTTATTAAAAGATTATATTCTGATTCTATTCGTTTATATACTAAAAATATAGAAATTGTTTTTCATAAATCTAAGTTCGAAAAAAACAAAGCTAAACTTACTTACGATAGTGATAGCTTAAATATTACTCAAATTGATAATCATGATGTTATAGGGGCAGAGGGTATTCCGAATAGCTATATTTCAAAAATGTATTTAGATTTAAGTAATAACCATGTTGAAATTGATAAACGTTATTTTGAAGACCTATACGAACCAAATTTTGATTTAACTGAGGCATATTATTACGATAAAGAAATTATTATAACAATGGGAAATAGTGATGGCTATTTAGGCTACAATGTCACTTTTTTTATTGATGAAGAATTAAACATAAAGCGAATAATTTACATTCCCTAGAAATGAATACAAAACAAAAAATAGAATCCCTTAGAGAAGAGCTACGTCAGCATAATTACAATTACTATATCTTAGATGATGCCACCATTAGTGATTATGAATTCGACATTAAACTCAAAGAGCTTCAGGCGTTAGAAGAAGCAAATCCTGAGTTTTTTGATGCCAATTCGCCAACGCAACGGGTTGGAGGAGCTGTAACTAAGAATTTTAAAACTACGGTTCATGATTCTAGAATGTATTCGTTAGATAATTCGTATTCCAAAGAAGATTTGTTGGATTGGGAAACCCGAGTAAAAAAGATGGTCGATGGTGAGGTAAATTATACTTGTGAGTTAAAATACGATGGTGCCTCTATAAGTTTAACTTACGAAAATGGTAAATTATTAAGAGCTGTAACTCGTGGAGATGGAGTACAAGGAGACGAAGTGACTGCAAATGTAAAAACAATACATACGGTTCCACTTCAATTAAAAGGCGATTATCCCGAGCGTTTTGATATAAGAGGTGAAATAGTTTTACCGATTGAAGGATTCCTAAAAATGAATGAAGAACGCATTGAAAATGATGAGGAACCATACAAAAACCCAAGAAATACAGCGTCGGGAAGTTTAAAGCTGCAAGACAGTGCTGAAGTGGCAAAACGTCCGTTAGAATGTTTGTTATATAGTATTGTAGGGAATAATCTCAATATTACGTCGCAATTTGAAGGCCTAGAAAAAGCGAGATCATGGGGTTTTAAAGTACCACAAGAAGCTAAATTGGTAAGTTCTATAGATGACGTTTTAGAGTACATTAATTATTGGGATGAAAACAGACACAATTTACCGTATGAGATTGATGGAGTAGTGGTTAAGGTGAATAATTTATACCAACAAGACGAATTAGGCTTTACGTCCAAAGCACCACGTTGGGCAATGGCTTATAAATTTAAAGCCGAACAAGTGTCTACACGACTCAACGAAATTACTTATCAGGTTGGTCGTACCGGAGCTATTACACCTGTGGCCAATTTAGAACCTGTACAATTAGCAGGTACGATTGTAAAGCGGGCTTCTCTTCATAATGCCGATCAAATTGAAAAGTTAGATATAAGAGAAGGTGATGAAGTGTTTGTTGAAAAAGGGGGAGAAATTATTCCAAAGATTATTGCTGTAGATTTATCTATGCGCCCAGCTAATTCGGTACCTACAACTTATATTTCAAAATGTCCAGAATGTGACACGGAACTTGTTAGACTAGAAGGTGAGGCTAAACATTATTGTCCTAATTATAAAGCTTGTCCTCCTCAAGTCATCGGACGAATTCAGCATTACATTTCTAGAAAAGCAATGGATATTGATGGTTTGGGAGGTGAAACGGTTGCTTTATTAGTTAAAGAGGGTTTGATTCATAATTATTCTGATTTATACGAATTAACTGTAGAACAAGTGATTCCGCTTGAACGTATGGCACAAAAAAGCGCAGAGAATTTGGTAAAAGGGATTGAGCTGTCTAAACAAATTCCATTTGAACGGGTGTTGTTTGCGTTAGGTATTCGTTATGTTGGTGAAACAGTTGCTAAGAAATTAGCCAAACATTATAAATCTATAGACGCTTTAATGTTTGCTACAACATTAGATTTAGTGACGGTTGATGAAATAGGTGAGCGTATTGCTGAAAGTGTTGTTGAGTTTTTTAGCTCAGAAGAAAACAGACAAATTGTAGAGCGTTTAAGATCTTTTGGAGTACAATTAGAAATCTCGGCAGAAAAACTAGCTAATCAAACAGATAAATTAAAAGGACTCTCTATAGTTGTTTCTGGTGTTTTTGAAACGATCTCTCGTAATGACCTTAAAAAACTAATAGAAGATAATGGAGGTAAAGTATCTTCATCTATCTCATCTAAAACGAGTTATTTAGTAGCTGGTGATAAAATGGGACCAAGTAAGCTTATTAAAGCAGAAAATTTAGGTATTTCTATATTGACAGAAAAAGCCTTTTTAGCTAAATTGAAGTAAATTCTTACACAAAAAAGGCTATTTATTCGATGAAATGCTTATTTAATGCGTTAAAGTGTAAAAAAAATGTTTATATTTGCTACCGTTAATAAGGGATTAATTAATGTTAATAAAAAAAATTATAAAGGTAGTATTATTGCTCTTAGGTGGCATCTACGTTTTACTTCAAGGTTTTGCTTTAGAAGTAGAAGGAGATACTGTTGGTGCGATATCTTTTATATTACTTACATGGCTTTATGTAGGATGGACAAAACATAAGTCAAAACTGTTTTTATTGTTTTTAGTGGTTTTTACCATTGCGCAAATATTAGGTTATATTGCTTGGTATAGACCAGAGCTCAAGGAAGGACAGACAGATTATTTGTATTACATATCTAATATTCTAAGCATTGCTTCTTATGGTTTACTTATAATTAAAATGTTACTTCAATTGAATCTCAAAACAGTTTTTTCAGAATTAGCTATTCCGGTAATAGTATTGGTTGTTTTAGATGTTTTTTGTGTGTCATTAATATCAAGTACAACAGAAAGTTCTTTTAACTATTATGAGTATGCTCTAGAGTTTACGTATAACTCTGTGATAATGGCGCTTTTATCTATGGCCTTAATTAATTACATGTATAGGAATAATAATAAATCAATGCTGTTTTTAATAGGCTCTATATTTATTGTCTTTTCAGAAATTATGCAATTGGCCTATTTCTATATTTTGAGTGATGATAATAGTTTAGGTTATGTTTATTCCTTTTTCTTAGTAGTTGCATTTGTCTTTTACTATATGCAATCTCAACATATAGTTACTGATCCAACTCCAGCATATTCAGATGATCGCATAGAGGTGTAGCTTTTAAAATGTTATACTATAATTGAAGCTCCTTCAGATGTAACTTTTTTACCTGGTTCAAAATAAAAGTCAATTTTACCGAGATATAAGCCATAAGCTCCAACTTGATTAACAAGCACATTTTTTCCTATGCTGTTTTTTTCAATGGTTGGTTTTGGTAAAAAGGTGTGTGTATGTCCTCCAATAATAAGATCAATATCTTTTGTGGCTCTTGCCAAGGTAATATCGCTAACTTTATCTGGAGCATTTTTGTAGTAATAGCCAATATGAGATAAACATATCACCAAATCACACCCTTGTTCTTCTTTTAAAATACGAGACATATCTTGAGCAATTTCAATGGGATGATGATAAACGGTTTCTTTATACATGTTCTTATCTACTAAGCCGTCAAGTTTAATTCCAAGTCCAAAAACGCCAATCTTAATCCCATCTTTTATAAAGATTTTATAAGGTTTAACATGTGTGTCCATTACTGTATTTGAAAAATCGTAGTTGGCTGAGACAAAATCAAACTTTGCATGAGGAATTTGAGCATAAAGGCCGTCGATGCCATTGTCAAAATCATGATTACCAATAGTTGCTAAATCATATTTTAGCATGCTCATTAGTTTAAATTCTAATTCGCCTCCATAGTAATTAAAGTAAGGTGTTCCTTGAAAAATATCACCTGCATCTAATAGTAAGGTGTTAGGATTGTCTTGTCTTATAGAGTCGACTAAAGTGGCACGTCTAGCAACACCTCCTTTATTGGCATTTCTGCCATCGTCTGGTCCAAAAGGGTCAATATGACTATGCACATCGTTGGTATGTAGTATTGTTATTTTTTTTGTTTTGGAAGGACTAAAGGATTGTAAGCTTAAGCCTCCAATACTTGCTAGAGCTGTTGCTGCTGTAGATTTTTGTATAAATTGTCTTCTTTTCACGTGTCTTGTGTTTATTGGTTTTTAACATTCACTTGCACTTTTCTACTGCCTATTTCAAAGGTGATAGCTTTTTGTGTGCAGTTGGTGTCTTAATCCTTTAATTGTATAAAGCGTTGGTCGCGTTTTGGGTTTAATGTGTCTTTCTTCTTAAAATTGTCAATTAAGACATCTCTAATTTTATAATTTAAGACATAAGTGTTTTCATTAGGCTTAAAAAATATCATGCCATCTCCACCATTATAGAGGTAGTCATTAGTAGCTACATAATAGGTTTTTGATTCGTCTATCGGTTCTCCGTGAACTGTAGCAGAACTAATAGCGCCGTTTTTATCTAATACTAACTGTAGTTGATTAGAAACAGGGTGCGCGCGTTTGGATTTAGAAAGATATGTCATCATTTCATTAACTTGTTTGCCTTTTATAGCGGTTACGATTACAGAGTTTTCAAAAGGCATAATTTCGTATGCTGTTCGTATTGTTATATTTCCTTTAGAAATGATAGAACGTATACCTCCGTGATTAAGTAAAACAAAATCTATGTCCTTTCCTGTTCTCTTATTAAATACAAGATTGCTTTCAGTATAAACGGCGTCAGCCATTAAATTTCCAATTGCAGTATTGTAATCACCATCAGTTTTGGTATAGGTTTCTTTAGCATAAGAAATAACACTATCCATATTTTTATTAACGTGTTCACGATAAGGTTTAATAAAATTTTCAATGACCAGATTAGGTTTAAGCGTGTCGTCAATTTCAAGACGCTTACCTTCAATCTTTGAAATTTTTGTTGATGCACAAGAAAATATGAGCAGCAGAATACCGAGTTTTAAAATATGTTTAATAGTCATTGAATAACTTATAAGGAGTTTGTAATAAAATGTGAGTGCTTTTCTTAAATTTGCACAAAGGCTAAAGATAAATGATTTTAAAAGCATTTAAAGAAAAATCAAATCGAAAATATGTGAACAAATTGTTGACAGAACGTAAACCTACGGTAAACAACAATAAAATAAAGACAATTGCAGTATTACTTAATGCTAGCGAATTTCATGAATTTGAAGTGTTTAGGGTTTATTTTAAAGAATTGGGATTAACGTCTCCAAAGCATAAAATTGTAGCCTTTACTATGGATGATAAGTTAGAGTACAACCAATGGAACGCACATTTTAGTCCAAAAGATTTTGGGTGGAAAGGAAAAATAAAAAATATCGACTTAGAAGATTTTATTAATGAGCCTTATGATATGTTGCTTTGCTTTTATAAAAATCCTGTATTGCAATTAAACCTTATAACTGCAGCTTCTAAAGCCAATTTAAAAGTAGGAATTTCTAATGAAGATGAGCGCTTGTACGATTTAATAATTGACGTAGAGTTAAAGGATATCAACATTTTTAAACAAGAATTAAAAAAATACTTAAACATTTTAAAAAAAATATAATGACCAAATTTATAGGAACTGGTGTAGCATTAATCACACCTTTTAACGCTGATTTAAGTATTGATTTTGATGCTTTAGAGCGTTTGGTAGAATACAACATTGCCAACGGTACAGATTATTTAGTGATAAGCGGAACCACAGGAGAAAGTGTAACTGTTACCGCTGAAGAGAAAAAACAATTAATAGTATTTATAGCTAAGGTAAATAATGGAAGATTACCATTAGTTTTAGGTATTGGAGGAAATAATACAGCAGAAGTTATAGCTGAAATAAAAGCTACAGATTTTTCTGCTATTGACGGAATTCTATCGGTTTCTCCTTATTATAGTAAACCAACTCAAGAAGGTATTTATCAGCATTTCAAAGCTATTGCAGAAGTGTCTCCAAAACCAATAATTTTATATAACGTACCAGGAAGAACGTCATCTAACATGTTGCCAGAAACTACTTTTAGATTGGCAAAAGATTTTGATAATATAGTTGCTATTAAAGAAGCGGGTAATAATGTACACCAATATTTAGAATTATTACGAAGTAAACCAAAAGACTTTTTAGTGTTATCTGGTGATGACGATTTAGCATTGGGTGTTGCTTTAGCTGGTGGTTCAGGTGTTATCTCTGTTATAGGACAAGCATTGCCAAAAGAGTTTTCTGAAATGATACGCTTAGGTATTGCTCGTAAAGCAAAGGAAGCTTATGATATTCATTTTAAATTAATGCCTATTACAGGGTTAATATTTTCTGAAAATAACCCTTCAGGTATAAAAGCAGTTTTAGAAGCGTTAAATATCTCAAAATCACATGTGCGTTTACCACTTGTAGAAGCTACAGATCAGCTCAAAGAAATGATTAAAAAAGAGTTGAAGTCATTAGGAAAAAGTTAAACTTTATATAAATAGGTTTTTAGCATAATAACATCACTTACTTTAGCATATAATAATTTTTTTTAAATCCGTTAATAATGCTTACTTTTGCATTCTGTTTAAAATTTATGAAGAGAGGACTTTACATACTACTTGTTAGTGTACTACTTATTTCGTGTAGTGATTTTCAGAAAACATTAAAATCTGAAGATACTGCCGCAAAGTTTGAAATGGCAACTGAGCTATACGATGCTGGAAAATGGAGCAAATCTTTTAGATTATGTGAACAAATTCTTCAGAAGTATAGAGGGAAACCACAAGCTGAAAAATTAACCTACATGCATGCAATGTGCTCTTATCACTTAGGAGATTATTACATTGCAAGTTATCATTTAGATAAGTTTACAGATATTTACCCGCAGAGTGAAAAAGCAGAAGAAGCTGCTTTCTTATCTGCTAAAGGCTATTACTTTAATTCGCCTGTTTATTCTAAAGAACAGAAAGAAACGGTAGAAGCTATTGAAAAATTACAATTATTTGTAAATGTTTATCCTAATTCTAAATATTTAGCAGAAGCAAATGCATTAATCAAAGAGTTAGATTTCAAATTAGAGAAAAAAGCTTTTGAAATAGCTATGCAATACAATTTAATAGGTGGTTATAGTGGCGATTATGGTGCGGCTATTAAATCATTTAATAATATGTTGCTTGAATTTCCTGGATCTACTTTAAGAAGCGAAGTTTTTTATTACAGATTTGATTCTGCTTATAAATTAGCGATATTAAGTGTAGATTATTTGAAGGAAAAACGTTTAAAAGACGCTTTAGCCTATTACAACGCATTAGAAAAAGCGTATCCAAATTCAGAACATATGGAAGACGCGAGGATACAAAAACAAGAATTAGAACAAGAATTAAATACGTTTACTACTAAAAGTTAAACATTATAACGATGGATTTAAAAAAGACAGATGCACCTGTAAGTACTATTACTTACGACAGAAACGAAATTGATGCAGCAACAGATAATATCTATGAAGCTATTTCTGTAATTTCTAGACGTGCTGAGCAAATTAATACAGATATTAGACGTGAGTTAATTGACAAGCTAGAAGAGTTTGCAACTTACAATGATAGTCTTGAAGAAATTTTTGAAAACAAAGAACAAATAGAAGTGTCTAAGTTTTATGAAAAATTACCAAAGCCACATTCTTTAGCTGTTAAAGAGTGGTTAGATGATAAGATTTATCACAGAAATACTGATGACCCTCAGCCATAAATAAAAACCTTAGATGTCTATTCTAAAGGATAAAAATATTTTATTGGGCATTACTGCTGGTATTGCCGCATATAAATCTGCTAGTTTAGTCAGATTATTTATTAAAGCAGGCGCTAACGTAAAAGTCGTTATGACGCCTGCTTCTAAAGAGTTTGTAACTCCACTTACCCTTTCTACATTATCTAAAAATCCGGTGTATTCATCTTTTACAGATGAAGAAGATAATAACCAAGTCTGGAACAATCATGTCGATTTAGCCCTTTGGGCTGATTTGTTTGTTATAGCACCTGCTACAGCAAATACTATGGCTAAAATGGCAAATGGTGTTTGTGATAATATTTTATTAGCAACTTATCTTTCTGCAAAATGCCCTGTCTATTTTGCTCCTGCTATGGATTTAGATATGTATAAGCATCATTCTACCAAAACATCTTTTGACAAGCTAACATCATACGGAAATCAACTCATTCCTGCAGGTACTGGTGAGCTTGCTAGTGGTTTGGTTGGAGAAGGTCGTATGGCAGAACCAGAAGATATTGTTAGTTTTATTGAAAAAGATATTCTAGAGCAATTACCTTTAAGAGGAAAGCGTGTTTTAATAACAGCTGGACCTACTTATGAAGCCATAGATCCTGTTAGATTTATTGGTAATCATTCTAGCGGAAAAATGGGATTTGAAATTGCAAAAGCAGCATCAAAATTAGGTGCTCAGGTAATTTTAGTTACTGGTCCAACACATCAAAAATTAGCAGATAACTTTGTAACAGTAAAACCTGTAGTTAGTGCAGAAGACATGTATACTGAAGTTCATAAGCATTTTAATACTTCAGATATTGCTATTCTTTCAGCAGCTGTTGCAGACTATAGACCAAAGAATGTTGCAACTCAGAAAATAAAAAAGAAAGAAACAACGTTTACTATTGAGTTAGAAAAGACAAAAGATATTTTAAAATCTCTTGGAGAGATAAAAAAAGACCAATTTTTAGTCGGTTTTGCTTTAGAAACAAATAATGAATTAGAACATGCCAAAGGTAAATTAAAGTCTAAGAATTTAGATCTTATTGTACTAAACTCATTACAAGATAAAGGAGCAGGTTTTGGGGTGTCAACAAATAAAGTTACATTTATAACATCTTCTAACAGTATTATTGAAAATGAATTAAAATCTAAGACCGAAGTGGCTGAAGATTTAATGCAACTTATATTAAAACAAACACATGCGTAACCTACTTTTTTTATTTGCTTTTTTATGTACAACAGTAACATTCTCTCAAGAATTAAATTGTACGGTTAGTGTTATAGCTCAACAAACAGGAAATGAAAATAATGTTGTTTTCAGAACATTAGAAAAACAACTCACAGAGTTCATTAATAATACCAAATGGACAGGAGAAAAATTTGGTGCACAAGAGCGTATTAATTGTAGTATGGTAATTAATGTTAAAGACTATAATAACGATTCGTTTTCGGCTTCACTTCAAGTATCATCATCTCGACCAGTTTTTAATTCAACTTACAGTTCACCTGTTTATAATTATAATGATAGAGATTTTAATTTTCAGTATTTAGAATTCCAAAATTTAGTGTTTAATGAGAGCCAGTTTGAATCTAACTTAATTTCAGTATTATCATTTCATGTGTATATGATTTTAGGAATGGATGCAGATACGTTTGAGCTTAATGGAGGAGATAACTATTTTAAACAAGCCCAAACAATTGCAAATTATTCGCAGCAGCTAAGTGGGCAAGGTTGGAAACTAGAAGATGGTTTGCAGTCGCGTTTTGCGTTAATAGATAATTTATTATCACCATCATATAAAGCCATGAGATCTACAATGTATAAATATCATATTGAAGGCTTAGATATTATGAATGAAGGAGCAAAAGACGGAAAGGCACAAATTATTTCTGCATTAGATGAATTACAGAAAGTACATAGTATACGACCAAATTCATTTCTAATGCGTGTGTTTTTTGATGCTAAAGCAGATGAAATTATGGATATTCTTTCTGGAGGACCAAGTGTTAACATTACAAAAGCAATGGATATCTTAAACAGAATAGCGCCAATGCATTCACAAAAGTGGCGAAATATTAAGTATTAATATGCTATTCAAATAGTCTACACTGTTATTGCCTATGTAGAATCTTCCGTTTTAAGTTATTGCAGTATTTCAGAATCCTTTATATTTTTACCAGAACATATAAGAGTATAGTAAACTCGAATATTTTTTTACCTATTTCAAAATATGAATAAGTAAACGCTTAAATTTGTATAACAAATTATAAAGTCTTGCTCACATCACTTTACATAAAAAATTACGCACTCATAGATGAGTTAAATGTTGCTTTTAATAATGGTTTAACTATCATTACAGGAGAGACAGGTGCCGGAAAATCTATCTTATTAGGTGGTCTATCTTTAGTTTTAGGCAAACGTGCAGATTTAAGTCAGGTGAAAAATGCAGAAGAAAAATGCATTATAGAAGCCGTATTTGACATCGCCAATTATGATTTAAAAGAACTATTTAAGGTTTTAGATTTAGATTATGATGTGCAAACTATTATTAGACGCGAAATTTTACCTTCAGGAAAATCAAGAGCCTTTATTAATGATACACCTGTAACCTTAGAAAGTTTAGTCGCTTTGAGTAGCTACTTAATAGATATTCATTCGCAGCATCAAACACAACAATTAACCCAAGACGATTATCAGTTTAAAGTTATAGATGCTTTAGCTGAAAATAAGTCTAATTTGGAAACATTTTCAAAAGGCTTAGTAGCGTATAAGTCACTTCAAAAAGATTTAGAAGAATTAAAGCTTTCTAAGGCTGAATTGATAAAAGAATACGATTATAATCTGTTTTTATCTAACGAGTTAAAGGAAATAAATTTAGAGAAAATTGATCTTGAAGATTTAGAAAATCAATATGAAGAGCTCAATAATGTAGAAACCATAGGAGAGAAGTTAAGTAGTTCTAAAGTCATATTAAATACCGAAGACCTTGGTGCCATAGATCAATTAAAAGCTGTAAAGCAAGAATTGTCTAAAATTGCTGGTTTTGGTAAATTATATGAAAGCTTAAAAGCTCGTATTGATAGTGTTGGAATTGAACTCGAAGATATTTTAGTTGAGTTAGATAATTTAGAAGAAAATTTATCTACAGATCCGCAAGAATTAGAACAAATTGGTAGTAAACTTCAAATTATAAACAATCTATTTCAAAAACATTCGGTCTCAGAAATTGAGGAATTAATCACTATTAAAAATGATTTAAAATCTAAAATTGACAATACCGAAATTTTAGACGATACCATACGCCTTAAAGAAGAGCAGATTTTAAAATTAGAAGAGAAGCTTAATCAAGTGGCTTTAAAAATCCATAATAAAAGAAAGAAAATTATTCCAGTTTTTGTTTCAAAATTAGAGGCTATACTTTCAGATTTAGGCATGCCAAATGCAAAGTTTAAAGTAGAATTAGAAACTACTCGTCATTTTCTTAAAAATGGAAAAGACAACTTACAATTTTTATTTATGGCTAATAAAGGGTCTAGTTTTAACGAGCTTAAAAAATCAGCCTCAGGTGGAGAACTGTCACGTATAATGTTGGCTATAAAATCTATATTGGCTGAATATATTCAGTTGCCATCTATAATGTTCGATGAAATTGATACGGGTGTTTCAGGTGAGATTTCAAACAAAATGGGAGAGATAATGAAGCAAATGAGTAGTCAAATGCAAGTATTTACTATTACACATTTGCCTCAAATTGCAGCCAAAGGCAACTCGCATTTTAAAGTGTTTAAAACAGATATCGAAGAAGTAACACATACACAGCTTAAAAAATTAAATGAAGACGAACGTATCGTAGAGATTGCTCAGATGCTTGGTGGATTAAATATTACAGATTCAGCAATGGCACATGCAAAGCAATTGTTAAATTAATTAATTTTAAAAGATGAAACGGTATTTTATAATTCTATTATTTGCAGGAGGCCTTGTGTGTCTTGCTTGTGATAAAGATGATCCTTGTGAGGTTAATCATGTAATTATAAATGGAGAATGTGTTCCTGACTATATTTTTCCAGATAATAGCGTCGTATTACAAAATGGTGATAAATATTATCATAAAAAATTTGGTCTCATTATATATAAAGACGGCCAATGGACAGATAAATGGAATAATATTATTGAAGAATTATAACCTAAAATCAATTTATAAGCTTACAGTCGCAATTTTTAGACTTTAAAAAACAAACAACTAAAACAATAACCATATGTCATACAATTTACTAAAAGGAAAAAAAGGAATCATATTTGGAGCTTTAGACGAAAACTCTATTGCTTGGAAAACTGCTGAACGTGTACATGAAGAAGGTGGTGCGTTTGTATTAACCAATGCACCTGTTGCTATGAGAATGGGACAGATAGATGAATTGGCAAAAAAAACAGGTTCTCAAATTATTCCTGCAGATGCAACTTCGGAAGCAGATTTACAAAATTTAGTAGAACAATCTATGGAGATTTTAGGAGGTAAAATTGATTTTGTTTTACATTCAATAGGTATGTCTATTAATGTTAGAAAAGGAAAACACTATACAGATCAAAATTATGCATGGACACAAAAAGGAACAGATGTGTCAGCAATGTCTTTTCATAAAGTTATGCAAACACTTTACAAAGCTGATGCCATGAATGAATGGGGAAGTATTGTAGCTTTAACGTATATGGCTGCACAACGTGTATTTCCTGATTATAACGATATGGCAGATAATAAGGCATATTTAGAAAGTATTGCACGTAGCTTTGGCTATTTCTTTGGTAGAGATAAAAAAGTACGAGTTAATACCATTTCGCAATCACCAACACCAACTACAGCAGGTTCAGGTGTAAAAGGTTTTGATGGATTTATAGCTTATGCAGAAAAAATGTCGCCTTTAGGTAATGCAACTGCAATGGATTGTGCAAATTATACTGTGACACTATTTAGTGATTTAACAAAACGAGTAACGCTTCAGAATTTATATAACGATGGAGGATTTAGTAATATGGGGGTCAGTGATGCTGTTATGGAGACCTTTGTAGATAAACAATAAACAACTTAATAAACAATATATTTTTAGCCGTTATGTTAATTACATAGCGGCTTTTTTATTGCTTTTAAAATTCATGAATTTTGACAGTCTAATTGAAGTAAAAGAGTCAATTATTTTAAAATATAGCCTAAATGTTTTTTGTCGGTATTTTCGACATTTCAACGATTTGAAAGTTAAACTAAAAGTTATTCTAAATAATTAACATATTTTTAAAGAATTACTAACTTTAAAATACAATTTTATGAAAAAAATTACGTTTTGCTTATTTGCACTGTGTTGCTTTGCCTTTTCTTGGCAAGGACAGTCGCAAATATTTATTGATGAATCTTTAGATTCAGGGGTTCCTGCTGATTGGACTAACACTTATTATTACTCAAGTACAACTGCAGATTACTTATGTGAAGGTACAGGGAATTTGTATAATAACTTATATTATAACACTTGGTCTGAAGAGGCTTACGATGGCGATTTAACTTCTCCTAATTATTCAGGTATCTCAAATGGGACAGATACAACAGTTGAATTTCAATGGAATGCTAGACCATATTCTACTAATGCAGTAGATTATATTATTTATGTAGAGTATTCAACTAATGATGGTACAGACTGGAATTTAATTTCTTCTTTTGCGGTTACAGAAACAACAGCTTGTACGCAATACTCTGAAGTAATACCTGCGGCTAGTCTGCCAAGCGGATCAGATTTTAAATTTAGAGTAAGAGGTGAGTGGGTATCTGGTGATAGTTATTTTTACTTAGATAATATTTATGTTACTCAGGCTATTAGCTGTCCTCAACCTTCTGATTTAACAGTTTCTAACTTAGAATCAACGCAAGCAGTTTTATCTTGGGTAGAAAATGGTTCTGCATCTTTATATAACGTTGAAGTTGTATTAGCTGGAGACGCTCCAACTGGTAGTGCAACTGATACTGGTGTTGCAAACTCATTTACTAAAACTGGTTTAACTGCAGATACAGCATATGAATTTTATGTGCAAGCAGATTGTACAGGTGGTGATGTAAGTGCATGGGTTGGACCTGAATATTTTTACACAGGATATTGTGTTCCTGAATCTACAAATCCTGGTACCTATACAGATTCATTTACTGTAACGGGTGCTTTAATGGATACTTCAACAAGTGAAACAGGTTATACAGGCACTGGATACGCAGATTATTATGATACAAATACAATTGAAAGCTTCGAAGGAGGTGCGTTTGATTTTTCTGCAGAAATTGTAGGTGGAACAGCTGGTTATGCTGTTTGGGTAGATTGGAATAATGATTTTATATTCGATGCTGACACAGAAACCGTTTACAATACAACAAGTTATGATAATGGTCCATTTGAAGCTACAATAGCCGTGCCAAGTGGAACAGCTATGGGTGACTATAGACTTAGAACGATGGTAGATTATAATGATAGTAACCCTAATGATGATGCCTGTGCCTTTGGTTCTGGAAGAGGTGAGGTAGAAGATTATAAATTATCTATTATAGCTGCGCCTACCGATGCAATGGACTTTAACAATGTACAGTGGGTAACTGATGGTACTAATGGTAGTGATACATCTTTATCTGTTAACGCTGGTACAGCCGTAACAGTATATGCTAAAGGCTACGAAGCTGGTGTTACAGATGCAGCAGGTGCAGGTGCAGGTGTTGAATGTTGGATTGCAATTAATAACGAGAATACTGACCCTGCAACGTGGGACAACGCACTATGGAAAGTTGCTACATATAGCAGCGATTCAGGTAATGATGATGAATATGAATATACGACTTCGGATACTCAACCTGGTACAAACTATGTAGCAGCAAGATGGCGTTTAAATAACGCAGCTTATACTTATGGAGGTTTCAATGGCACTTGGGATGGGACTAACAATGTAAGTATCGAGCTTGTTGTAGATCCGGTAGCTAATGATGATTGTGCAGGAGCAATTGCATTAACTGTAAATGAAGATTTTGATTGTGCAGTAACTACGGCTGGTACAATTCAATTTGCTACCGCATCAGGTGAAGATGAAGCGACATGTAATGGTACTGAAAATGATGATGTATGGTTTTCTTTTGTGGCAACAGCAGAATCTCATAAAATTAGTTTATTAAATGTAACAGGTACTCCAACTGATTTATACCATTCTGTTTGGTCAGGATCTTGTGGGACACTTACAAACGTAAACTGTAGTGATAATAATAACAGTACTGTAACAGGATTAACGGTAGGTGAAACTTATTTATTAAGAGTAAATTCATATGGTACAGCAGCTAATCCAACGACAACTTTTGATATTTGTATTGGAACACCACCACCACCACCAGCTAATGATGATTGCGAAGGTGCAGTAGTATTAACTGTTGAAAATGAAATTACTGATTTAGCTTCTGCAACACAAATATCAGGAACTATTGCTAGTGCAACCGACTCAGGTATTGCAGCTTGTGCAGGTAGTAATGCAAATGATGATGTTTGGTATAGTTTTGTAGCAACTTCAACAGCTGCTAATATTGATGTAACTGATGATTTTGATGGGGTAGTTGAATTATTTAGTGGCGCTTGTGGTAGTTTAGTCTCAATTGAATGTGATGATTATGATTCTACATATGCTAACCCAAGAATTAGTCGTACTGATTTTGTGGTAGGTGAAACTTACTTTGTAAGAGTATTTTATTATAGTGCAGGCCCAACGTCTACACCAAATTTCACAATAGCCTTATGGTCTCCAGATGAAGCGTTAAGTGTAAACAATTTTGAAACTGAAGCAGCATTCTCTTATTTTCCAAACCCAGTTAAAAATACATTAACATTAAATGCTAAAAATACCATAGAGCAAGTGGCAATGTATAATATGCTAGGACAAGAAGTATTAAGAGCGACTCCTAACTCAGTAGATAGTGATTTAGATATGTCTAGCTTACAAACAGGTACTTATTTTGTTAAAGTAACTATTGCAAACGTTACAGAAACAATAAGAGTGATTAAGCAATAAGTTTAATCAACATATAATTACAGAAAAGCCGCTATTTTAGCGGCTTTTTTTATTTAAAACCAAGTCTTCAATGCGTCATTTTTATTAAATGGTGGTCTATGCATTTAAAGCTCATGTAACTATTAAAAGTTGCGCTTGGTTTATTTATCTTTGTTACCTATGAATGACATTGATTTTTCCTTTATTATTCCAGTTTATAATAGACCAGATGAAATTAAAGAACTCCTAGAGAGTTTTTTAAATTTTAAAGGTCATCGTAGTTATGAAATTGTCATTGTAGAAGATGGGTCTACAGAAACTTCAGAAAACATAGTTGAGCAATTTAGTAATCATCTAAATATTTCATACTATTTTAAACCAAATTCAGGTCCAGGTGACTCTAGAAACTTTGGTATGACAAAAGCAAAAGGAAGCTATTATATTATTTTAGATTCAGATGTTTTGTTGCCGTCAAATTATTTAATAGAAGTTGAAACGTTTTTAAATGCATCTTATTACGATTGCTTTGGTGGGCCAGACGCGGCGCATTCGTCGTTTACTAATCTGCAAAAAGCCATTAATTTTGCTATGACTTCGTTTATAACAACAGGCGGTATTAGAGGCGGAAAACAAAAGCTTGAAGATTTTCAGCCAAGAAGTTTTAATATGGGATTGTCTAAAAAAGCATTTTTAGCTTCTGGTGGTTTTGGAAAAATTCATCCAGGTGAGGATCCCGATTTGTCATTACGTTTACACCAATTAGGCTTTAAAACTGCGCTAATTGAAACGGCTTTTGTTTATCATAAACGCCGGGTCTCTTGGTCTAAGTTTTATACTCAAGTTTACAAATTTGGTATGGTAAGACCAATTCTTAATCAATGGCATCCTAAATCTAAAAGTTTAGTGTATTGGTTTCCTACTTTATTTAGTTTAGGGATAATTGTTTCAATTATATTGGCATTATTACATATAAATTTGCCATTATATCTTTATGGTTTATATTTTACTTTAGCTTTTGTAATGGCTTTAATTTCAACCCGAAGCATCAGTGTAGCGTTTCAGGCTTTATTTGCTATAATTATTCAGTTTGTAGGCTATGGTTATGGTTTTTTAAAGTCTACATTTAACCTAGTTGTTTTGGGTAAGCACCCAGAAGAGGCATTTCCACAACTTTTTTTTAAAGTATAAATGAATTCTAAGAAAAAAATAAACATATTAGACTATTTAAAAAAGAAAAGCGTTAAGCGTTTTAGTCTGTTCTTTGCCATTGCATTTGTGTTTTTAATTATTTCTAAGTTATCTAACGATTATAAACAGACAATACAACTAAAAGTGAATTTAGTCGATTTTGAAGATGAAATTTTGTTAGAAAATGACTCGATTAATTATATTAATGCGTATGTAGAGGCTAAAGGCTTTTCATTAGTGCCGCTAATGTTTAATAGTTATAGAGGGCTTGTTTTAAACGCAAAAAAAGATGTGACTGTAAAATCCAATCATTTTTTGTTCGATGTACAAAAGCATAAATATTTAATAGAAGATCAATTAGGTCATTCCTATAAATTACTTTCTGTTTTACCAGATACACTTTTAATTTCATTTTCTAAGAGAGCTTCAAAAATGGTTCCTATAACTTTAAAACAGACTATTAATTATGCTGTAGGTTATGATTTAAAAGGGGAACTTAAATTTGATAAAGACAGTGTAAAAATCGTAGGTTCAACTTCTGAGGTCGACAAAATTACTCATATTAATACTGAGAATTTAACCCTTAATAATGTTAAAAACAATATTGAAAAAAACGTAAATTTAGATATTTCAGGTTTTGAAAATATTGAAATATTTCCAAAGTCAATTTCCGTATCAGGAGAGGTTGCTAGATTTACAGAAGGCATTGTAGAAGTTCCTGTTACTATAACCAATCAGCCCAAGGATGTTACAATTAATTATTTTCCAAAAACAGTTAGTGTTTCTTATTATGTAGATTTAGAAAGCTATAACGCTATCAAAGCTTCAAATTTTAAATTAGAATGTGATTATACAGACTTAAATGCAAACCAAACGTATTTAGTACCTAAAATAGTAAAGAAGCCAGCGTCTGTAAAACATGTTAATATAAAACAGAAACGAATAGATTTTATAAAGTTATAAGATGATAGTAGTAGGATTAACAGGTGGAATAGGAAGTGGGAAAACAACGGTTTTAAAGTGTTTTCAATCGTTTGGAGTACCAGTTTATATTGCAGATGTCGAAGCCAAAGCTTTAATGAATCGTTCTAAAATTATTAAAAGAAAACTTATTCAGTTGTTTGGTGACGCTGCTTATGTAGATGATACATTAAATAGACCGTATTTATCTTCAAAAATTTTTAACGACAAGACCTTACTCTCTAAAATGAATGCGATTGTACATCCAAAAGTTGCATCGCATTTTAAACGTTGGCTAAAAAAGCAGGATTCACATTATGTTATAAAAGAAGCCGCTATTATTTTTGAAAACCACCTTGAAAATCAATACAATTACATTATCACAGTAGTTGCAGATGAAGATCTACGAATACAACGTGTAATGAGGCGAGATAATACTTCAGAAGAAAAGGTGAAATCAATTATTAAGAATCAATTGTCTGATAAAGAGAAAATTGAAAAGTCAGATTTTGTAATTACAAATAATGATTTGGAATCAGCAAAAAAGCAAGCTTTAGAAATTCATCAGCAAATACTTCAAGATATTAACAAAAAATAAAAGAATTTCTTTTGTTAATGTAAGGTTAAACCTAATTTGTACTAAATGTTAAAATGTTAAATTTGACTGATGGGTAAAAAATTATTTGTCTTATTGATAGTCTTAATGAGTTTATCTCTCATTGGAATAATTTTTGTGCAATCATTTTTTATTAATAATAGTTTAGAAAATGAGGACAAAAATTTTACACTAAGTGTAAAACGAGCTTTAAGTTTTGTGTCTAATTCAATTGAAGAAATGGAGTTAAGAGATGCATTTTCAAAGCTTCAACCTCACTTAAATAAAGACACTAAAGTAGATTCGGTAAAAATAAGACAGCTTTTTATTACATCAGAAGATGATTTAAATGACCTCACTATAATAAATCGTAATACGGTTTTAGAAGAGCGTCTTAAAGTCCCTTCGTTGTTCTTTGAAATTGATGCAGACAGTTTTAACATTAGTAAATTAACTAATGAGCGTGTTAAAGAAGTTTATAGTAATTCCAGTTTAGATGGTAATACCTCTATAAAACCTATGCAACGATTGGTCGAGATTTCATCTATGCCAATTATTGAAAAGCAAATGTATGAAGATGTTATAAAGGAGTATTTAAAAGATATTCCAATTTATAAACGTGTTACGACTAAACAAGTTGAAGCTTTCTTAAAAAGAGAACTGAAGGATGAAGGCATAGATTTAAATTTTGAGTTTGCTATTTATGATGATGATTTAGCAACAAAGGTGCAAACCCAAAATTTTGAAAAAGAAAAGGCTTATGGTATTCCTGTGTTTTTAGACAATAATAAAGAGAGTAATTATAATCTTTGGGTCGATTTTCCGGATAGAAAAAAGTATTTAATATCCTCTGTACTAAAGATGGGATTTTTGTCTATACTATTTACAAGTATTATTATCATAGCTTATGCTAGTGCGATTTATCAATTAATAAAGCAACGACAAATATCACAGATAAAAACAGACTTTATTAATAATATGACACATGAGTTTAAAACGCCAATTGCAACTATCAATTTAGCATTAGACTCTATAAAAAACCCTAAAATAATTAATGACCAAGAAAAGGTGAAACGTTATTTAGGAATGATAAAAGAAGAAAATAAGCGTATGCATGCTCAAGTAGAAAATGTATTGCGTATTTCTAAATTAGAAAAAAACGAACTTAATATTAGTAAGGAACATATAGAATTACACGACTTAGTAGAAGATGCTATTACACATGTAGAATTAATAGTTGAAGATCGTAAAGGCTATGTGAAAATGCATTTAAACGCTGCTGAGTCATCAGTTTTAGCAAACGAGACACATTTTACAAATGTGATTGTTAATATATTAGATAATGCTATTAAGTATTCAGATGATGCACCAAAAATAGATGTGTATACTGAAAACGTAGGAAATAATATTATTGTAAAAATAGCAGATCAAGGTAATGGAATGTCAAAAGCTGTTGCCAAACGTGTGTTTGAAAAATTTTATAGAGAACACACAGGTAATGTGCACAATGTAAAAGGACATGGCTTAGGTTTAGCCTATGTAAAAAGAATAGTAGAAGACCATCAAGGTCATATATCAGTAGAAAGTGAAAAAGGAAAAGGCAGTACTTTTATTATAAAAATGCCGTTAATATCTTAAAAACGAATTATGGAAGAACAAAACAAGAAAATTCTTTTGGTAGAAGACGATCCAAATTTTGGAACCGTTTTAAAAGATTATTTAATGATGAACGATTACGACGTTGTCCATGCCAAAAATGGAATGGAAGGTTTTGAAAAGTTCAAAAAAGACGATTACGATCTTTGTATATTAGATGTGATGATGCCTTATAAGGATGGCTTTACATTAGCTAAAGAAATTCGCGAAAAAAACACAGACGTTCCTATTATTTTCTTAACCGCTAAAGCGATGAAAGAAGATGTATTAAAAGGTTATAAAGTAGGAGCAGACGATTACCTTAATAAACCTTTTGATAGTGAGGTTTTATTAATGAAAATTAAAGCTATAATTCAGCGTAAGGCAACAGATACGGTTGCAGATAGCAAACAATTTGAATTTAAAATTGGACGTTTTGATCTCAATTCAAAACTTCGTTTCTTAAAGTTCGATGGAGGTGAACCTTCAAAATTATCGCCAAAAGAAAACGAGTTGTTACGTTTATTGGCATTGCATGAAAATGATTTAATGCCTAGAGAATTAGCACTGACTAAAATATGGAGAGATGATAATTATTTTACCTCTCGTAGTATGGATGTGTATATTGCTAAATTGCGTAAATATTTAAAACCAGATCCTAACGTAGAAATTTTAAATATTCACGGAGAAGGCTTTAGGTTGGTTATTAACAACAAATAAGTTTTATATCCTTTTTTATACCTCGAAAAAAATCCAGTTTATTACGCTGGATTTTTTTGTGATGGATATTATGTAATTACTCATTCTTACTAACTAAATGGTAATGATTACTTTTGGTGATTAGATGTAATATATTGTATAATAGCGTTAGCGTCAGTTTTATAATCAAACCATTTAATTGCGTCATCTTTTCTAAACCATGTGAGTTGTCGTTTGGCAAAACGTCTGGTATTCTTTTTAATTTCAGAGACAGCAAAATCTAGAGAGTCATTACCTTCAAAGTATTCAAATAACTCTTTGTAACCAACAGTATTTAGTGCATTAAGATGCTTTTTTGGTAATAGAGCTTTTGCTTCTTCTAATAATCCGTTTTCAATCATTAGATCTACACGTTGGTTAATTCTATCATAAATAACAGAACGTTCAGCATTTAAGCCAATACTAATGGTCTTAAAGTCTCGATTTTTTTCAGGATTGGTAAGAAAAGAGGTATATGGTTTTCCTGTACCAATACAAATTTCTAGAGCTCTAATAACACGTTGTGGATTGTCTACTGCTATAGTTTTAAAAGCCTCTGGATCTAAAACGTTGAGTTGTTCTTGTAAAGTATTTAAACCCTCTTTTTCTAGTTGAAGATTAAGGTTTTCTCTAATATTAGAATCAACTTCAGGAAAATAGTCTAAGCCTTTTGTTACAGCTTTTACATATAATCCAGAACCTCCAACCATGATTACAATAGGGTTGTCTTTATGTAATTCTTTTATTTTAGAAATGGCATCGCGTTCAAAATCACCAACATTATAATTTTCATCTATAGATTTATGCTGAATAAAATGATGTGGTGCAGCATTTAGTTCTTCTACGGAAGGTACAGCAGTTCCAATAGACATTTCTTTGTAAAATTGTCGAGAGTCTGCAGAAATAATTTTAGCTTTAAAATGTTGGGCAAGTTTAATACTTAATGCTGTTTTTCCAATCGCAGTTGGACCAACAACGGAAATGACAATTTTGGGATATATTTTAGGCATTATTTAATCTACAATAAAGGATTGAGTTCATTTCCACAATTATAGCAATAATCTGAATTATCTTTGTGGTCTGATGCATGACAATTTGAGCAATGTTGCGAATTGAGGTGAATAGTAATATTGTCAGATGGATTATTTCCATTAGTTTTTAATGCTTCATTTTCGGCATCTTCTTTTTGACCACTTCTAACATATTCTGCAGAAACAATCCCTGTAGGTACTGCAATAATACCGTAACCTAAAATCATGATAAAAGTTGTAATAAATTGTCCTAGAGGTGTTTGTGGGGCGATATCTCCAAATCCAACAGTAGTTAATGTTACTACACACCAATAAATACTTTTTGGTATGTTGTCAAAACCATTGGCTTCTCCTTCTACTAAATACATAATAGTTCCAAAAATGACCGAAGTAATCATTACAGCAAATAAGAAAACCATAATTTTTACACGACTTGCAACTAACGATGCTTTTAGGTGATTTGATGCTCCTAGATATCTAGCCAATTTTAAAATTCTAAAGACCCTTAGTAACCGTAATGCCCTTAAGGTGACTAAAGCTTGGGAACCAACAAAAAAGAAAGATAAATACATTGGTATGGTTGATAAGAAATCGATGATTCCAAATGAACTAAATATATATTTGAATGGTTTTTTTACTGAAATTATTCTTAAAATATATTCAATAGAAAATAATATGGTTACAACCCACTCACCAATATATAAGAGTTCGTGGTACTTTTTATCTATGCTAACGACACTTTCTAGCATAACCAGTACAATACTAACCAATATGAATATTAACAACAGTATATCAAAAAGCTTTCCAGAAGGAGTATCAGCTTCATAGATAACTTCATGTATTCTATTTTTCCAATTATGTTTTTGATTCGATATCATATTCTAAATGTACGAAAAGTTAAATTATATCTTTTCAAATACTATTACCGAGTTATTTTGAGCTTCAACAACCTTGTCCATAAATGTTTTTAAATGTTCGTAATATTCAGGTGGATATATATTGCCATTGAATTTTACTTTAAAATACACCAATACCTCTTTATCGTTAGTGTTAACATTATATACTACACTACCTAAATTTTGAGGCAAAGCATACTGTATTGGTAAAGGAGTATCCACAATTTTTATAGAATCATTAAGTTCAATTTTTATAATAAAAGTGTAGATATCTTTGTAGCCAAAATCTATAGGGTATGTTCTTTCTTGTAGCTTAAATGGATTTTCTTCGAAGAATTTTATTATAAATGGATTTAAATATATTTTATTACCAATAAATTCAGGTTCAATAGAAAATTGAATATGCTCACTAAAATTTGACTTAGTTTTATCAAAATCTATAATACTATGCTCACTAATTGAAATGTCTTTATAATTATTTGATTTCCTCTCTAAATATACAACTTCATTTTCACTAAATTGTTTTTTAGGTTGATGTGAGTGATAATTTGAAAAATCACTCTTTAAATTACCTAAAAATACATCGTCTTTAAATGCGGTTAACTCTATTCTATGGGTTTGCGAAGAGTAATTGTTTATAGTTATTGGTTCCCAATAACTGCCATTTTCAAAATCAATTAATCGTCCATATTGGTTTAAGCATTTAAAAGGAAGTTCTCCAAATGATAGGTAAGGATCAGTAGCATCTAATAAGAAATCTTTATCATTTATTGTTGATTTTAGAATAACGTAGTTAAAGTCTGTTAGAACTGGGTGAATTTTGGTTGCAAAACCATTTTCTCTTGTAGACAATAAAATAGGAAATGTTTTAATCCCTTCATTTGATAATAGATTTTCAAGTAATAAATTAATTTCAAAAGCACTACCAACTTTTTCTTTTAGTAAATTTTTTATAGAGACATCATAACGTTGCGATTTGCCGTTCCATTTATAATTCTCTAGTACAAATTGATATATGGCATTGGCTTTAGTTAAATTGTCTTTTATTGAAGAGATAGATTCAGGTAATACATCTTTAACAATACTTTTTTTACTAATTTGTTTACCAAAATCTGAATTTGTTTTTAACTCTTTATCTACTGCTTTCCACGTTTTAGTGCGTTTGTCAACACTACCATCAAATCCCTTGACAACACTTAATTCGTATTCAATTCTTGCAGTATAATTTAAAGGAGTTGTTGTAAATGCTTCTGTTTTGTATGCAGGTATGTTTTTCATTATATATTTTGAAGTGGCGCAATCTGCAAAAATATCACCACCTAGACTAATGCATTTTCTATCTATACCCATGACGTGTTTGTCTAATGGTAATGTGCCTACGAGTTTTGTGTGGTATATATAATTACCAGGAATACTTGTATTGTACTCGCTATATAAAATAGGATCTGTACCTTGAAAATACCAAGGTTGAAACTTAGATATAAATGGAGAACGCGTTTCGTAACTTACCGTTATTACACTGCCTACTTTTACATTAGGTAAAACAAATTTTACGAGTGTAAATTTTTCGTTTTCTTCTTTAAAAATAGCCTCTTTTGTAAGTGTTGTTTTTACAATTTCATCATTTTTAAGATTATACGTTATGCCTTCTATGTTTCTAATTGTTTCCTCTGATTTCTTACTTTTATATAGTTTTATTTCAAATTCACCTCTTTCAACTCCTTCAGGTCTTAATATTTTAATTTTTTGTTTTAGCTGTACAGTTAGCAAAAATGTTTTTTTGTTTATAAAACTGTTTCCATAATCATAAACAACCAATGCGTTTGCAGTAGAGTCTTTTGCATAAGAGGTGTTTTTTAAATCTGATTTAAAAACCTGCATTGCAGAGTAATAGTCTTGAGAGAAACCTATACAAGAAATAGAAATGGCGACAATTAAGAATTTTAATTTCATGAGTGTTTATTTAAAGGTATGACTTTAAGTCTTTTATTTCTTCTCATATAACTCTGAATAATATGCTGCGTGTCTCTGTTGTTTTCCATTGGAGTTATAAGAGAGTCCAAAATAGCTCTGTTATTTATTTGATGGTTTAAATCAAAAAAGCCCATTCCTTTAAATATACCATTTTCTATTAAAAACACGCTTTTTTCTTCTATAGCTCTCCCTTTATCGATAATTAGCATGTTTTTATTAGCATAACTATACTTTTCTATTAATGAATTTACCCTTTTGTTATAGGCATCAACAGGCTCTTCATTAATACATGCTCCAGAACATTCTTTTACTTCATATTTAAAACAACTTGTTTTTGTGTTGTATAAACCGGTGAGTTTTTGGCATAGATTAAATTCCTCGACAGCTTTAAAGAGAAAGTGTTTACCACTTGTTCTTGTACTAAAGGTTGTAATAGGCATTTCTTCTCTGTTAGATTTATCAATAAAAAGATTTATATAGCCATTTTTATCTGTAAAGCTGTAAAGGGCATGGGTAAAAATGGTTCTTCTTAAAGCTCTATTAAAGATGGGTTTATTTGCTTTTATTTCTGCACTTTCTTTTAATAAAGCCGCGAGTTCGCTTCCTGTTTTTTCGTAGGTAACAGTACTAACTAATTTTTGAATTTTTTTAGACTTAGAGTTCTTACCTGTAAAATGCTGAATAATTCGTTTTCTAATATTTTTACTTTTTCCAATATAAATAATTTCACCTTCTGTATTATGAATATAGTACACTCCTGTATCTGAAGGCAATCCTTCTATAATTGTTGTAAGGTTGGTTGGAATATTAGATTTTTGTTCAATTTTAACAGCATCTCTAATAATAACTTTTTCTAAATCTTTGTTTAATAACATTTTAAACAACTTTACAGTGGCCATTGCATCTCCATTGGCTCTATGTCTATCACTCATAGGAATACCTAATGCTCGTGTTAGTTTGCCTAAACTATAGGATTCCATATCAGGAATGAGTTGTTGAGATAGCTCAACCGTGCAAAGTGTTTTTCGTTTAAAAGGAAAGCCTAAACGTTTAAATTCGGTTTTAAGAATTCGGTAATCAAAAGAAGAGTTGTGGGCTACAATAATACAATCTTCAGTTATTTCAACAATACGTTTTGCAACTTCGTAAAATTTTGGTGCGTTTTTAAGCATATTAGAATTTATGCCTGTAAGATTAACTACAAAAGGTTGAATTTCCCGTTCGGGATTTACCAAAGAAATAAATTGGTCAGTTACTTTATGACCATCAAATTGGTAAATTGCAATTTCAGTGATGCCTTCTTCATTGTACTTTCCACCTGTGGTTTCTATGTCTAGTATTGCGTAGATAGCGTTAAGTATTTTACGTTTTTACGAACAGAGTTAAGCAGTCTTTATAATTCTAAAGACAGCTTTGTTATACTTTTTTCGGGTAACGTGTTAATTATAATTTCGAAAACCAAATATACTACTTCCAACGCGAATCATGGTGCTTCCGCAATCAATAGCTAATTTATAGTCTCCACTCATTCCCATACTAATGGTTTTAAGTTCAGGGTGTAGTTGTTTAAGTCTTGTAAATGTGTGACTTAGGCTTTTAAATTCTTTTTTTATCTGATTTGTGTCATCAGTAAATGTGGCCATTCCCATTAAGCCAACAACTTTAATATGCTTTAATTCAGAAAACTCATTGGATTTTAGTAGGTTTGAAGCATCTTCGGCAGACATCCCAAATTTGCTGTCTTCTTCAGCGATTTTAATTTGAAGTAAACAGTCTATTATTCTATCGTGTTTTTGGGCTTGCTTATTAATTTCATTCAGTAATTTGAAGCTTTCTACACCATGAATTAGGCTTACAAATTCAGCCATATATTTTACCTTATTTCGCTGAACATGTCCTATCATGTGCCATTCAATATCTTTTGGCATTTGTTCATGCTTTTCTGCCATTTCTTGGATTTTATTTTCTCCAAAAATGCGTTGTCCAGTATTATAGGCTTCCATTAAATCACTGATTGGTTTCGTTTTTGAAACGGCTACAAGTGTAACGTGCTCAGGTAAGGTTGATTTAATTTTTAATAGGTTTTCTTGTATAGACATAATTATTTAATCTCTAGTTAGTGCATAGTATATAACATATAGCCAACTGAATATTCCGTGTAAAATTGCCCATAGAATTGATTTATTTCTGTCCCATGAGATTACAACAGCAATAACACTACCTAAGCCAACTCCACTTTTTATAACGGTATCAGAGCCTTGGTTTTGAGAAAAGCAGGCGAAGCTAATACTTATAAAAAGTAATAATAATATATATTTTTTAGTCATAATTTAATATTCATAAATAGTGATTCCACTTCTCAACTTCGGAAGAATGTAAGTGCTTTTAGGTGGCATTGTTAAACCATCGTCTGCAATTTGTTTCATTTGTTCTACATTAGACGGACACATACCAAAACCAACCTTAAACTTTCCACTATCTACACTGCTTTTTATAGTAATCATGTCGTGTTGCCCATTAACGTATGAAATACGACTATCATCTCGTAAATCATCAATACCTAAAATTGGTTGAAGTATGGTTTTGTATAACAATTGTGCATCTAATTTATCTAAGGATGTTTTAAATTCATAGCTTGTTTTTCGTAAATAAAGGGAGTAAAACTCACCATCTAAATACATACTAAAATGATGTGGTTTGGATGGTTTGTAAGGCATTAGTCCTCTGTTTTCAATACGATAAAAAGTATCTAGTTTAATTAAAAACTCTTCCTTGGTTAAACCGTTTAAATCTTTAATAAGTCTATTAAACTCGTGTATTACTAAATCCGATTCTGGAATTAAATACGACATAAAAAAGTTATAAGACTCACAGTCTTTATGATTGGTGTTCTTTTCTTTTTCATCTTTAAATAATAAGTATGACGACGCAGATCTATGGTGACCATCAGCAATATAAATTGTGCCCATTTTTTCAAATTCTTTTTGAATGGTAGCAATGGTCTTTTTTTTATCTATTTTCCATAAATAATGCGTGTCTCTGTAAGTCATAGTAAACTCAAACTCGGCATGTAGTGTGTTTTGAGTATCTGCTATAATGTGTGCAATAACCGCATTGTCAGGATAGGTGAGTAGCACTGGTTCTGCATTAAAGCCAACCGTTTGTAGATAACTTTTAAACGTTTCTTCGCGTTTGGCTATTGTGTCTTCATGCTTTTTTATAATGTCATTTTCATAATCTTCTGCGCTAGTAGCCGCAATAATGCCACTAAATTCTTGTCCATGCCGATTTACTATTTTATAAACATAGAATGATGGCTTTTCATCTTGAACAAAAACACCCTCTTCTTTAAATTCTAAATATCTATTTTTAACCAACCTATAACGTTCTTCACCTGTAACTTCTTGATCGTATTTATAACCAGGATTTACAATATGTAGAAAGCTATATGGGTTATAAGACATTCGAGATTCTCGTTCATCAACTGTATAGCTTTGATAAGGGCGCGCAGCAACAAGACCAACAATTGCTCTTGTAGGTCTTACGGCTTTGAATGGGACTATTTTTGGCATGTTTTAAGTAAAAAGTGCTGAGTAAAAAGTGAGAGTTCTTTTTTAGGTAATTTCACTTTAAATTAAGATTCGCTTGAACCGAATTTTTAGGATTCAGTATCATATAGTTTAATAAATTTGCTTTGTCCTGTGATTCTTTCAATAAGTTGTTGTAGCTTTCATTTGAAATATAGTCACAAGCTAAAGCAAATTCTAGCCAAGTTTGTGTTTCTCCATTTTCAGCATCGCAATCTGTAAGTTTACTAATAAAGTGTTTCGGATAGCGTCGTTTTCGATAGGCTTCAGGTAAATTAGCACAAACACTTCGAGAAGACCTTCTAATTTGACCCGTAAGTGAATACGTTTCTTCTTTAGGAAATTTTTTAGAAAGATGAAATATGTCCATTGCTAATTTAAAACCTTTTTTATAAGCCAATAAATCTTGTACTTTCATTAATTACTGTATTAATTGAGTAATCATACTTCAAACTTCAAACTTCATTCAGCCTTTACACTTTACACTTTTTACTTCAAAAACTGCCCAGCAACCTTCTCAGCCTTTCGACTTTCAGCATAATCGTAAAACCCTTCACCAGATTTAACACCTAATTTTCCTGCCATTACCATATTAACTAATAAAGGACAAGGTGCATATTTAGGGTTTTTAAAGCCATCGTACATCACATTAAGAATGGATAAACAGACATCTAAACCAATAAAATCGGCCAATTGTAAAGGACCCATTGGATGTGCCATCCCTAATTTCATAACTGTATCTATTTCTTCAACACCTGCAACTCCGTTGTAAAGCGTTTCAATAGACTCGTTTATCATTGGCATTAAAATACGGTTAGCCACAAAGCCAGGATAATCATTCACCTCGGTTGGTACTTTACCCAAAGTTTTAGAGAGTTCCATAATAGTAGAAGTAACGTCATCACTTGTATTGTAGCCTCTAATAATCTCTACCAATTTCATAATTGGTACAGGGTTCATAAAATGCATGCCAATAACTTTGTCAGGTCTAGAAGTAACTGCTGCAATTTGCGTTATTGAAATTGAAGATGTATTTGTAGCTAAAATGGTATTTTCATTACAAATCTCACTAAGTTGTTTAAAGATTTTTAGTTTTAAATCGATATTTTCTGTTGCAGCTTCAACAACTAAATCGGCATTTTTTACACCTTCTTCTGTATTTGTAAAAGTTGTAATTTTTCCTAAAGTTTCAGTTTTATCTGATGCGCTAATTTTTTCTTTAGCGACCATACGATCTAAGTTTTTGGCAATAGTATCCATGCCGCGTTTTAAAGACGCTTCACTAATATCAATAAGTTGAACGTTAAATCCTGATTGTGCAAAAGTATGGGCAATTCCATTACCCATAGTTCCTGCGCCTATAACTGCTATGTTTTTCATTAAAAAATTTAATTTTTATTCCTGTAAAAACAGGAATCTGTTAATCTAATATTTATCTGATTTGATAAGATTTTTGCTTTAAAGAGTGCTAGAACTGATTAATAATCATATTGGCAACTCTTAAAGCTTCAGTACCATCATGTAAAGTTACAATTGGCTTTGTATTGTTATTTATGGCATCTGCAAATGTTTCTAGTTCGTCTAGAATAGCATTATTGTTTGCTATATCTGGATTATCAAAATAGATTTGTTTTTTAATGCCTTCTGCATTTTGTAGTATCATATCAAAATCACCTGGATTTTCTGGTGCATCTTTCATTTTAACCACTTCACACTTCTTTTCAAGAAAGTCTACAGAAATGTAAGCGTCTTTTTGAAAGAAACGGGTTTTACGCATATTCTTTAAAGAAATTCGACTTGCGGTTAAATTAGCAACACAACCGTTTTTAAATTCTATACGTGCATTGGCAATATCTGGTGTTTCACTAACTACTGAAACTCCACTTGCAGAAATATGTTTAACAGGAGATTGAACAACACTTAAAATAATGTCAATATCATGAATCATTAAATCTAAAACTACAGGTACATCTGTACCACGAGGATTAAATTCCGCCAGTCTATGACATTCTATAAACATCGGATTTACAATCTGATTTTTAACTCCTATAAATGCAGGATTAAAGCGTTCTACATGGCCAACCTGACCTTTTACTCCGTGTTCAGCAACCAAAGTTCTAATGGTTTCGGCTTCTTCAACAGTGTTGGTGATTGGTTTTTCTATAAAAATATGCTTTCCTTTTTTTATGGCTTGTTTCGCACAATCATAATGCGAAAGCGTTGGAGTTACAATATCTACAACATCTACGGCATCTATTAATTCGTCAATAGAATCGAAGTAGGTATAGCCAAACTCTTTAACTACACGTTCTGCATTTTCTGCATCTGCATCATAAAAGCCAACAAGGTCATATTTATGGGATTGATTAAGTAGTCTTAAATGAATTTTACCAAGGTGACCAGCACCAAGAACACCAACTTTGAGCATGTTTTTCTGTTTTTAACAAAAATAGTCGTTTTCGTTCAGAAATTGAAAAAAGAAAATATAAAATACTACGAAATTAATAAGTGTCTAGATTTCAAAGATGAATTGAATCAGGAGAAAAAAACAGGAACTTTCATTTTGAAGTTTGAATAGTTTTGAAGTATTTTTACCTTAAACTAAACTACGCTTTGAAAGATACATTTAAGCATCAAGGGATGCGCCAACAACTCGTTGAAACTCTAATAAATAAAGGCATAAAAGATAAAGCTGTTTTAAAAGCTATAGGTAAAATTCCTAGGCATTTTTTTATGGATTCTAGTTTTATAGATCACGCTTATCAAGATAAAGCATTTCCTATTGCTGCAGATCAAACCATTTCTCAACCTTATACGGTGGCTTTTCAATCTGAATTATTACAAGTAAAGGCAGGCGATAAAGTATTAGAAATTGGAACAGGTAGTGGTTACCAAACCGCTGTGCTTTTAGAGCTAGGCGCAAAGGTTTTTAGTATTGAACGTCAGCAAGAATTGTTTAAAAAAACGTCTAAGTTTTTACCAAAAATTGGTTACAGAGCAAAAAGTCTCATATTTGGCGATGGTTATAAAGGAATGCCAGACGAAGCTCCGTTTCAAGGTATTATTGTTACTGCAGGTGCTCCGTTTGTTCCAAATCCATTATTAAGTCAATTAGCCATAGGAGGTCGCTTGGTCATTCCTGTTGGTGATGATGTTCAAGTGATGACTATGTTTATTAGAAAAGGACCAAAGGAATTTGAAAAACATGAATTTGGTGATTTTAGGTTTGTTCCTATGTTGGAAGATAAGAATTAAGACTCTAAAGTTACGCTTCTGTTTAGAAAGCGTAGCAAATGAGTTCTAAAAATTAAGCCTAAAGAAAAGAGTGTAACGTGCTTAAAACAAAATCTTAAAATATAAAAAAGCTATTAATTAGTGGCATTCTTATAAGATGCTGACCCACCAACAATTGGTAAGGTTAACGACGTTTTGTCTAATTTAATAGTTAGCTCAGTTCCTGCTTTTGGGTGTAAGGTAAATTCTTTATCACTAGAAAAGATCATAAAACCAATTTGTTGCCCGGCTTTAATGATTTGGTCATCGGGTTGTAAATCGAAATTTACAGTGTAAAATTTTCCGGGTTCTAAATCTTCTTCATCTGTTATTGACTTATGATTTTTTGGATCTGCCCATCCACGTGTTATAATATTTTCAGTGATTTTTTTAGCATCTTCATCCCAAGGTAAGGATACTAACCAAACCGATAGATTCGCTGCTTTCGAACTGCTTGATAGTGTAATACTTACTTTAGGGACTCCAGAGATATGAAGATCCTCAGTTAAAATAGGTGATACGTATAGCAAGCGATGATCTTTGTACTCTGATTTTGCTAAATCAGCACCACTGAATTTCACATTATCAGTAAAAGTATCTGAAGCTAAATGTTTGTTCTGGTTTGTGCTCATAGTGCCAGATACAGAGGGATATAAGGTTACATCTTTTGCATCTGGATTTGGGTAATCTTTATAAGCTGTAGGTTGTTGTTGTTGATTATCGTATTCTCTTACGATATAAGCTTTGTTTTCTACTTTTTCAATACCATTATCTATACCATGAAGGTATTTGGTAAACCATTTGTTCATCATAGAAGTTGGAGGTGGTCCTCCATGTCCGTTTTGATGATAGTAAATCATAGCTGGTAAGCCTTTTTCTTTTGCGGCTTTATAAATTCGGTAGCTGTGTTCTGGCATTACATTCCAATCGTTAAAACCATGAGACATTAATAAGGCAGCTTTCATGTTATCCATTTGGTTGAGATAATCTCTACCTGCCCAAAAATCATTATAATCACCTGTTGCTCTGTCCATACCATTTTTCATTTCGGTATCTCTAACAGTTTCATTATTATAAGGTCTATTTTCTTCTTTACCACTATGTACAAAATCGTATAATACATCAATATCTTCACCTAAATAGCCACCTGGCGAGCGTACCAAACCATTAGAGCGGTAATAATGATAGTATGACGTGTTTGGAGCAATAGGAATGATAGCTTCTAAGCCTTTAACTCCAGTGGTTGCTGCTGCTAGAGGGAGTGTTCCGTTGTAAGAAGTGCCTGTCATGCCTACTTTACCTGTAGACCAATACGCTTTTACTTCTTCATTGCCTTCGCGTTCTGTATACCCTTTTGCTCTGCCACATAACCAATCGATGACTGTTTTTGGCGCTAAAGATTCGTTTTCTCCGCCAATAGTTGGTGCACCATCAGACAATCCTGTTCCAGGAGAAGAGGAATGTACAACGATATAGCCTCTTGGTACCCATTTTCTGATATGTGAATTTGAAATAATTGGGCGTTTTCCACGACGTGTAACTTCGGGATGAACACGTTCTTTTGCCGTTTCCCCTAATTCTATATTAACGTCCCACATTACTCCGGGTAAATCTGCTGCAACACCAGCAAAGTATGGACTTGTAACGTAGACTATTGGTAGTTTTAAACCTTCAGTTTCCGTTTGTTCAGGACGTGTTACAGACACATGCATACGGTCTGGCTTTCCATTACCATCGGTATCAAACGTTGTTTCGACCCATAAATCTTGACGAAGCCATTTTTCCGGATTGTTAAAAGCTTCTACAATTTGGGCTTCTCCATCTTTAAAAACTGGTGTGGCTTTTTTATTTGCGACTTGAGCGCAACTAGCGATTGAAATTGATAAGGCTATGATTAGTGTTGCAATGAATTTTGGAGAAGTCGTCATAAAAGAAAAAATTTGTAATATGTTTTGATAAAAATAGGTGGAATAAATCAGAACCCAAATAAGTTACATCTATTTTTGTGAACGATAGACGTTTTTGCTTTAGAAATTAACAAGGAAAAGAAACTCCTAAAGACCAGCTTTAGGAGTTGAATTGTGATACCTCTATTTGATTATTTGATGTTTCCAGCTGGCTCCACTAATGTCTGTTATTTTTAATGTGTAGTTTCCTTTTGGTAAATTTTTAATTTGTGAAGCGTTAAATTTTAGTTTTGCTTTAGCACCCAATGGTACAATTAAGCTGTGTTTTCCGGGTTTAATTTTCGCTATATAATAATTGTCTATTGTATGTTTAGGAAGTGCTGCTAACTCATTTTGTGTATAATGTATCACTACATTGTTTTGTGGGTCTATAAGCTCTATACTAATAATCCATGCTCCATAAACATCAACTCCTTCAACTCTAAAAATATCAAAGGAAAGTTCATCATTTTTTAATTGTCCTTCTGTAATTTCAAGTTTTGGCTTTACAGATTTGTTGTGTAAGGTTCCCCAAAGTCCCCCGTGAAATACTTGATTGGTATATAAGGTTAATCCTAAAATTAAAAATGAGCCTATGATTACCACTTTAGAAAAGACACGGTCTTTAATAGGGATTAAACCAGATCCTAGCCAAGCAAACCATTTCTTTTGGGTAAAAGCGAAGTTTTTCTTCATTAAATAATTATCTAAGGATAATCGACCACTTCCTGTTAAGAACAAAAGAAATCCTGTTGCAATACCAAGTACTCCAATTTGCCATTCGTCTAGGCAGGTGGTACCAATCCAACCAGAACCTAAAAGGATTCCCATGGCTAGACTAAAAACCCCAATACTCATAAGTCGGGTAAATAGTCCGAAAATAATAAATAAGCCAACAATACCTTCAATAATAGTGAAAGCGACCATGTTATACCATAGTATATCTGGATTTTCAACCAAATATTGAATAATAGGTTTTATACCTAAAGCGTTGGGGAGGAAGTGATTAAATTTTACTCCAATATATCCTGCAAGTTCAGGATCTAATTTATCGGCTAAAATAGTGCGTCTAAAAAAAGCAGAAAAATAAGTCCAACCAATGACCATTCTGACTGCAAGGGCTAAGAAACCCGAATCGTTTTTAATATGTAAATTCATTTTTTTTGTATCTATAATTGTATTAATAATTTTCTACTAGCTGAGATTGCTAGATTTAAGTCTGAAGAAAATTAATTATAGATAAGCTTTGTTATTTTGAAAGAGAATATAGTAAGGGGCTAAAGGCGGAATTTCAGCTCTAGCATTATAATACTTTGCTATTGGTCTGTCTGAAAGCGCAATAGTTGTTGTGTTAAATTGAGAGGTGTTAATCCCTAAATCTTGCGAAAGTTGTAAGCTGTAATTTGCTTTTGAAATTACAGAATTAACGTCTGAATACACATTACAAGTCCCATTTTTTAAAGCAGACCTGCTTTTGTTTGAAACCTCTGTTTTGGTAACATCAAAAACCTCTTGAATAGAATTGCGAACTTTGCAAGGTGAAAAAACTAATAGCACAACTAAGCCTGTTACGGATAGGAGAGCGGTAAGTTGTTTTATTTGACTTTGAAATTTCACCTTACAAATATGATGTATAGAAATTTAAAATTTTTAAAAGATCTGTTAATTTTTGTTATGCTGTTATAGAAGGTTAATTGCGCAGCGTTAAAATAATGATGCCTCAATTAATTTTGGGGTAAATAAGCTTCAGGTATAGGGTTTTCTTCAGATTCTTGTTTCCAGTATAAGTTTATAATCCACCAACGTTTACCATCATTAAACAATTGAATACTGTTAATGCCGCGCATTAATGGTTTTTCGTCTTCTTTGCTCTTGTAAGATTCGTATGTGCTAAAAATATGAGCAAAGTCTCCAAAAACTTGAGTTTCACGTTTTATTTCTAGTTCATAAAAACCGTTATTTACAAGCCATTTTCCAGAGGTTTTAATATAATCTTCAGGAGACATGTAACGTACAGTCGTTTTTTTGTCCTTTTTGCCTATAGGAATGAGCTTAGCGTCTTTTCTAAATAAGTGTTTAAATAGCTCCCAATTACGTGCTTCACCTTTGTCACCAGAAATTACGGAATATAAAGTGGTAATTGTACTGTCTATAGTAGTGACTTTACTTGAGTAGTCTTTCTTCTCTTGGGCTGAAAGATTTAAAGTTAACAGAACTATAATAGCTATAACTTGTTTTTTCATCACTGTTGATTTTGGTTTTCTGTAAATTATTTATTCTATTCGTTTATAAAAATAAGAATAATTACCACTAACAGATGTTACTATACGGCCTTCTTTTTCATTTCCAATATAACTTGCAGATATATACGTTTTTGTGGTATCAATGGTATAATTCCAAGCGCGTTTGTCTTTATAAACTAAAGTTGTAAGTCCCGAAAAGGAATCTATAAAGTCGCTAAATTTTAAGGTTTCTTTTGAAACGATATGTTTTTCAGAAATAGCATCTTTATAGAAAATGATGTGTTTTTTGGTGATTTCAATATATTTTTTTGTTTGTTCTTCTGCTTTAGATATGATACAATCTTGACAAACTACTTTTACAAATTCCCATTTGCCTTCAAGCTGTGATATGAGCTCAATCTGCTTGTCTATTTTTATTGAATCGAGTTTCTGTTTTATTTTAAACGTTTTAGAATTGAGATAATCAAATTCAGAAAGTAAGGCTGATGTTAGTGAGTCTTTTGTATGCGTAAATTCTAGATCATCAATATTCTGACTAAAAAGTGTAAAACAAACAATAAAAGCTATACCAGCTAGAACCTTTTTTCTCATCTTACTATCATTAAAAGAATTTTAAGCCAAATACAATAGCATCACTCTGGAATCCACTTTGATAGGAACGTAAATAATCTACGCGTAACAACCTCCATTTTCCCCAACCAATATTATCTATACCAACAGAATACTCTTGATAAGGTTTAAAATCAGGTATTGCTAATACATGTGCTCCTACAACTAAATTAAAATTAAGCTTATTAAGTAAAGGTACTTTTCCTAGTAAAAAGCCATTAAAATCGTGTTCTATATGGCCTTCAAAATAAGCGTCGTTTGTGCTTGCAGAATAATAGTCTAAGTTGTTAAAAACGTTGGTATAATTACCGTCTAAGTTTACGTGTGTTTGGTTACCATTAAAGTGTTGGTAATCTATAAACGCAATATCGTCGGCATTAAAAAACGTTCCTGCTTTTAAGTTATACATTAGTCTGCCTTTATCTTTTATAGAGAAGGACTGCGTAAGACTTGCTTTAATTTGATCAAAATTGTAATCACTATTTGTTGCACCAAAGCCTTTTTCGTAGCCTAAATATAAGGTAGGATAATCGTCATTACTGACATTGTATTTGGCATCAGGATAGCTTAAATATTCTTGACCAAAATTAATGCGTGCCGTAATGCTTCCTTTTATAATATGGTGCGTTTCAAAAGGAGCAACACCAAAAGCAGTTTCGTCTAACGGATTGTTGCTGGTATACGCATCATTTTTGTCGTTGAAAAACGTTTGATCTGTGGTGTTAAAAAGTGCTTTTCGTCTTTCGTAGCTTAAGCCTGAATACAATCTAAAGCCATTAAATAGTTCTTCGGAATAATTAAGAGAGAGATGACTCTTGTCGTATAATTTCATGTAATTATCTTCAAAGAACAATGTGCTTACCGAATTAATTAATGGAGAAATAGGGTTTGAAGGATTAAATTGTTCTACTGTAACTCCTCCAGATACTGTTAAAAACGCATTACTAATGCTGTTGAACTTATACGTTAATGCGCCTGTGGCACGTAGACGCTCGTCTGAAAATCCGTATTGAATATTTCCACTAGCTCTAAAAAAGCGGTTATAATCGTCGTAATTTTTAGTGTAAAACACATTGGCATTAGCCGTGTAACCTTGAACAGTATTAAACTGTACACTACCTAAAATAGGAACATTATAACCTAAGCGGTAATCTTTATGCGAATTTTGATATGTGTAGCCTAAAATATTGCCCAATTTAAATTTGTTGTTGGCACGATCTAAAGAATCTAAATACGGTTTAGACTCATGAAGCGTTTGTATGCTGTCTTTTTTAATGTAATCTGTACGTTCTTCGAGTGTTAGTGGTACAGGTCTAATGGTATTCCAAAAGATAGAGTCTTTTTTGTTGGCTTCTTTTTCAAAAGCGACAATTTCTCTGCTAAAATCTTTTCTAGTTAGTCCTGTATTAAATTCGTAATTACTATAGACAGCTGTAAAGCGTCCATCCCCTTTAATACCAAACATACCAAATCTAAAATCGATACTTTGTGAAATAATGGCCCAAATATCTTCTTTTTCAGAATAAGAAAAACTCTGTTTTAATGTTATTAAATCTGCCACAGGAATTCGTGCTTGCACACCTGTAACACTCAATTCAGTAGCGTAAATAGACCATTGATCTTCAACAATATAAATTGCTCCAGAAAATACGGGATCGTTTTTACGTTTTGGAATTACGTTGATTTTATTGATAAGCTGACCTCTATCATCGTAAAACACGCCTTCTAATTTATAACGGTAATAACTAAAAGCATTATTTGCAATAGGTGAAATAATTTCGTTACCCAATTCAATGGTGTTATTATAGAAATTAAAATCGACATCTAAAGCGCTATTAAAACTAAACCCATTATCATCTCCACTAACTTTTGATGCCGTGATTTTTTCTTTCAATTTATCAGGATTTAAAAACTGAATTTTAGAAATAGTTTCAGATAAGTAGATTATGCCACTACGTGTAGAGTCTAATGCGCCACCTAAATCTCCAACATCTTGGCCTAATATTTTTTCGGGAGCGTCTTTAATTTTAATTAAACCACGAGAGTAAAAATCTGCTTTAAATGAGTTTATTTTTTTTAAGTTTTCCTCTCGCTTTGCAATCGCTTGTCGCATGATTTCATTTGCAGGGTTGTCTTCTGCGCTAATTACAACTTCGGTAAGCGAAACGGACTCTTCTTCTAAAGTAACATCTATTTTATACGGGAATTGGTCTATAGTAACGTCTTTTTTTACGGTTTTATACCCCAAATAGCTATAAACTATAGTATACTTTTTTGGTGTTGAGATATTGAGCTCGTAATAGCCATCGTCATTGCTTGTAGTGCCCTTATAGGTGTTTTCAATAAGAATGTTTACAAATGGAAGAGGCGCGTTGTTTTGATCTGTAATATGTCCTGTGATTTGAGCAGAAATAAAAGTACTAAAAGCAATAAGGAAAATACTGAGTAGTTTTTTTATCATAGTGTTTTAATTGATGACGTTTGGTTAAGACACGAGTTTTTATTACAAAATGTATGCCTTTATATTCTTGTAGACGTAATTTTATAATAAAAGGTTGCCTAAGTGGTTTCAAACTTAGAATAAAAAGGCTAATAAAAGTTATAGGAACCTTAAAAAATTATCGGAAATCTTTTTTAATTCGATCTAAATTGCGCTTGTTATCACGATCTTTAATCGTTTCGCGTTTGTCGTAGAGTTTTTTACCTTTTGCAATAGCAATGACTAATTTTGCTAATCCTTTTTCGTTAGTAAATAGACGTAATGGAATAATAGCAATGCCTTTAACATCCATTTCTTTTTTTAGCTTTTTTAACTCTTTTTTGTTGAGTAACATTTTACGTTCTGCTTTAGGCCTGTGGTTGTAGTGGTTACCGTAAGCATATTCTTCAACAGTCATGTTTATTACAAATAGCTCGCCTCTATCATTAAACTCACAGAAACTTTCAGCAATAGATGCCTTGCCAGACCTAATAGATTTAATCTCGGTTCCGGTAAGTACAATTCCAGCGGTATATTTATCTAATATTTCGTACTGAAATTTTGCTTTCTTATTTAATATGTTAACTGTTTTTTGCATGGTTGACAAAGATAGTTTTTTAGTTATTAGTTGGAAAGTTTCAAAGCGGTAAAAGTTTTGTGAAAATATAAGAAGTTTAATTGTAATCTTATCTTTGGTTTTGCGACTCTATATATTTAAAAACGATGCTCTAATGAAAAATTATCTCATAGTCTTATTTGTGTTTATGCTTTTTAGCTGTAAAAACGAAACTTCAAATGATATTAAACCTCAAATTGAAACGGTTAAAACGGTATTAACAGCTGATGATATTATTGATAAATCGATTGAAATTTCTGGAGGTGAAAATTTTGAAAAGTCGAGTCTTAAATTTGAGTTTCGTGATATTTATTATCAAGCCTTACGTAAAAATCATGAATTTCTTCTAGTCCGAATTACAGTAAAAGATAACGATTCTATTTTTGACATGTTAAGCAATGTCGGTTTTGAGCGTTATAATAATAAAGCCTTTGTAAAGCTTGAAGATTCAATAGCTCAAAACTATGAGGCTTCAGTTAATTCTGTACATTATTTTTCGGTTTTACCTTATGGTTTAAATGCTAAAGCAGTGAATAAAACACTCTTAAAAAATGAACAGATTAAAGGTAAAGACTATTATAAAATTAAAGTAACATTTAATAAAGAAGGTGGTGGTGAAGATTATGAGGATGTTTTTGTTTATTGGGTTGGGGTAGAGGATTTTAAGGTAGATTACCTAGCATATTCATATAATGAAGGTAAAGGCATTGGAATGCGTTTTAGAGAAGCTTATAATGAGCGTTATGTCAATAGTTTACGATTTGTAGATTATAACAATTACAAACCTGAAGACACTTCTATTCCTTTAGAGAATTTAGGAAACGCTTTTGAGAATAATCAACTAAAATTATTGTCTAAAATTGAACTTAAAAATGTGGAGGTTAAGTTAATTAACGACTGATAATTCGGAAGTTTTTTCTTCTTTTTTTATTGTTACTTTGTATAAATTGGCATTGTTGTCATCAGCAATATCTGCGTATTTTTGTTTACTTAATAAGCTGTTTGCAAGCTTTGGGATGGTGTTACTGTGACCAACAATAAGTACCGTTTTTCCTTTAGTCTTATCTAAGAATTCTTCAGTCATAAGATTAGAGGGATTATAAAATTGAATATCAATATTATTCAATTTTGCAGTTGGTATAGCAGTTTGTGTAGTTCTATTATACTCTGTAGAATAAACAGCATCAAACTTCACATTTTTGAGATGTTTTGCCCAATTTTCTGCTCGTTGTAAGCCTTTTTTTGTTAAATCTGGGTTTTTATTGGTTTTATCTGAGCGATCTTTTTCTGCATGTCTAATTAAATAATAAGTTGTAACAATGTCTTCGTTTGTCTCTACTTTTTCTTTACAAGAAGAAAATACAACTAAAGAAACTAGTAATATTGTAATTAGTTTTTTCATGATAAGTGGAATGTTTATAGATTTTAATTAGCTACAAGTTACTAGAAAATAATTTAGGCCAATTCTAAAGCAACTTCAATCATACTTTTAAAAGTTGTTTCGCGATCTTTGCTCGTTGTTTGTTCTCCTGTAACTAGTGAATCTGAAATGGTTAAGATAGCCAATGCGTTAGCGTTATGTTTTGCAGCAACGGTATATAATCCTGCGGCTTCCATTTCTACACAAAGCACTCCAAATTTAGACCATTTTTTAAAGGCTTCTTTGTCGTCTTCGTAAAATTCATCTGAAGATAAAACATTACCAGCTTTAATTGGAATATTTTTAGCACGAGCAGCTTCTACAGCTTTCATAAATAGTCCAAAATCTGCTGTGGGAGCATAATCTGCACCACCAAATCGTAGTTCGTTAACTCCAGAAGTAGATGAAGCAGCCATGGCTAAAACGACATCTCTAATTTTTACATTTTCTTGGTAAGAACCTGCGCTACCAACTCTGATAAGGTTTTTTACGCCGTATTCTGTGATAAGTTCATTGGCATAAATAGAAATACTTGGAACTCCCATACCTGTTCCCATTGTAGATATACGCTTACCTTTGTAGGTTCCTGTATAACCCAACATACCTCTAACTTTGTTAAAGCATGTTGGGTTTTCAAAAAATGTTTCGGCTATCCATTTTGCTCTTAAGGGATCACCCGGAAGTAGTATAGTTTCTGCTATCTCTCCTTTTTTTGCTTCGATATGTACACTCATATCGCAAAGTTAAGAAAAGTGTTTCAATTAATATGAAGCATTTGAGGGTATATTATTCATCATGGCTACACCTGAAGAAGTGCCAATTCTATCAACACCAACTTCAATATATTTAAGGGCTGTTTCTGTGTCTCTAATACCACCTGAAGCTTTAATTTTAAGCTTATCTTTAACCGTTTTTCTCATTATTTTAACGGCAGTAAGTGTAGCTCCACTTTTAGAAAATCCGGTTGAAGTTTTTACGAAATCGGCTTTAGCATCTACGCATATTTCACAAGCTTTTACAATCTCATTTTTAGAAAGTTCACTTATTTCAAGAATAACTTTTAAAGGAGTTAAGCCTATAGCGCGTTTTAAATTGGCAATATCTTTTAAAACGGCAACATAGTTTTTACTTCTAAGACGGCCAATATTCATTACCATATCTATTTCAGTAGCACCTTGCTCTATAGCATTCTTGGCTTCAAATATTTTGGCTTCAGTAGACATGGCTCCAAGAGGAAAGCCTACAACAGTACACACTTTTACTTCAGATCTGCCAAGTGCTTGTTTGGCAATAGCTACATAACAGCTATTTACGCAAACAGAATAAAAGTTATATTTTAAAGCTTCTTCGCAAAGTCTAAGGATGTCTGATTCTGTTGCAGAAGCACTTAATAAGGTGTGGTCTATGTATCGATTTAATTCCATTGTATAAGGTTAGGGGTTTAGGCAATAATTAACTATAGTAATTCTCTAACAATTAGAGAGTTTACTAACAAGATTAATAATGTCTTAAGTCGTGTTGGAATTTAATAGCTCGACAAAACTAATGATTTATCCGTTAAAATGACTATTGAAAAATGAAATTTTATTATGCATTTCATCGAATAATTGTTAATAACTATAAAAGTTATTCATTTTTAGAATGATATAAGTTTCATTTTTGTGAAGAATAACTGTATTTTTTACTAAAAAATAAAATTTATCTAGTTTTTAGAATAGATTTATGCCTTAAAAAAGGAAGAACAACACTCCTTCCAAGCGCTTGGAATTTGTGTTGTTCTTAACCAACCAATCAATATATAGACTATTTCTGTCCAAAAATGTTACGGTTAATTTCAAAATTTATTTGAATTGTATTTTACAATTCTTCCGTAACTAAGTCTCCCTGATTTCTAAAGACGAGTTGTCCATCGAATTCATCAAGTAAAATGATACTATCTGTAGTTACTTTTCCTGCTAATATTTCTTTACTTAGCTGGTTTAAAACATCTTTTTGTATCACTCGTTTTACAGGTCTTGCTCCGTATTCTGGATTATACCCTTTTTCAGCTAAATAGTTTACTGCTTCAGGTGTTGCATCAAACGTAATACCTTGTTTGGCTATCATTTTAGTGATACCTTTAAGCTGTAAGCCTACAATGTCAACAATGTTTTCTTTAGATAAAGGAGTAAACATTATGGTGTCATCAATTCGGTTTAAAAACTCAGGTCTTACCGTTTGTTTTAATAAGGCTAAAACATCAATTTTAGCAGCTTCCATAGCCGAAGGGATATCTTTAGTTGCTTCAAAACGTTCTTGTATAATATGACTTCCCATATTAGAGGTCATAATTATTATTGTGTTTTTAAAATCTGCAACACGTCCTTTGTTATCCGTTAAACGACCTTCATCTAAGACTTGTAATAAGATATTAAACGTATCAGGATGTGCTTTTTCAATTTCATCTAGCAATACTACAGAATAGGGTTTTCTTCGTACAGCTTCTGTTAACTGACCACCTTCATCGTATCCAACGTATCCTGGAGGTGCACCTACCAAACGGCTAACAGCATGGCGTTCTTGATATTCACTCATATCTATACGTGTCATTGCATTTTCGTCATCAAAGAGATACTCTGCTAAAGCTTTAGCTAATTCCGTCTTACCAACACCTGTTGTTCCTAAAAACAAGAAGGTTCCTATTGGTTTTTGAGGGTTTTGAAGTCCAGCTCTAGAACGACGTACTGCATCACTAACCGCTTCAATTGCTTCTTCTTGTCCGATAACACGTTTGTGTAATTCGTTTTCAAGTTTAAGTAATTTTTCACGATCACTTTGAAGCATTTTAGTTACAGGTATGCCTGTCCATTTTGCAACGACATCTGCAATATCTTCATAGGTTACTTCTTCTTTAATTAAAGATGTTTCGTTCTGTTCAGCCAATTCTTTTTGGAATTTTTCTAACTGTTCAGTAGCATCTTTAATTTTTCCGTATCTAATTTCGGCTACTTTACCATAATCGCCATCACGTTCGGCACGTTCGGCTTCTAGTTTAAAGTTTTCAATCTCTTCCTTTATATTCTGAACGTTTTCTACCACTTCTTTTTCAGATATCCATTTGGCATTCAGCTCATTTCGTTCCTCTTTGAGATTAGCTAAATCAGCTTTTAGGCTTTTTAATTTAGTTTCATCTTTTTCACGTTTAATGGCTTCATGTTCAATTTCAAGCTGCATGATTTTACGGTCTAAAACATCTAATTCTTCTGGTTTAGAATTAATCTCCATTCGTAATTTTGAAGCAGCTTCATCCATTAAGTCAATCGCTTTGTCCGGAAGGAAACGATTAGTAATATAACGTTGTGATAATTCTACAGCACCAATAATGGCTTCATCTTTAATTCTTACTTTGTGATGTGTTTCGTATTTTTCTTTAATTCCACGAAGAATAGAGATTGCACTTTCTGTATCTGGCTCATCTACCTTTACCATCTGAAAACGACGCTCTAAAGCTTTGTCTTGTTCAAAGTATTTTTGATACTCATCTAAAGTCGTTGCTCCAATAGCTCTCAATTCGCCACGTGCTAAAGCAGGTTTTAAAATGTTAGCGGCATCCATAGCACCTTGTCCACCACCAGCACCTACAAGTGTATGAATCTCGTCAATAAATAATACGATATCACCATCGCTTTCAGTTACTTCTTTTATTACGGCTTTAAGTCGCTCTTCAAATTCACCTTTAAATTTTGCACCTGCAATTAAAGACCCCATATCTAAAGCAAAAATTTGCTTGTCTTTTAAGTTCTCAGGAATATCACCATCTATAATTCTATGAGCTAAACCTTCGGCAATAGCGGTTTTACCTGTTCCTGGTTCACCAACTAAAATGGGGTTGTTTTTTGTTCTACGTGATAAAATTTGTAGAATTCTTCTAATTTCTTCATCACGACCAATTACAGGGTCTAATTTACCATCTCGTGCTAATTGATTTAAGTTTTTAGCATATTTACTAAGTGAATTATACGTTTCTTCTTGACTTTGAGATGTTACTCTGTCTCCTTTTCTTAGTTCTTCAATAGCTGCATTTAAGCCTTTTTCAGTAACGCCTTGGTCTTTTAAAATTTGGGCAATTTTACTTTTAGATTTAAAAATAGCTAAAACTAAATGTTCAATAGACACATAATCATCATTCATCTTTTTAGCAATGATAGATGCTTCGTTTAAAGCTTTGCTTGCTTCACGAGAGAGCATAATATCTCCTCCTGAAACTTTCGGAAAACTTTCGAGGTCTTTGTCTAGTATTTGTTGAAGCATTGGAATATTAACATTTAACTTTTTAAGTAAAAATGGTAATACGTTTTCATCAACATTAAAGAGCGCTTTAAAAATGTGCTCATTTTCTATTTGCTGATGACCAAAACCTTGGGCAAGTTGCTGCGCTTGTTGAATGGCTTCTTGCGATTTAATGGTATAGTTATTAAAATTCATCTTTTATTGTTTTATAGTTAATTTGAAATCTTTACAGTTTTCAAATCCACCTTGTTTTATTGTTGTGTTATTGTGTTTGACTATCTTTAGACAATTATCTTACCATTTTAGAAATGTAAGAAATAAACGACAAAATGTCTGTTTTTGTGTTTTTTAATGGTGACGTTTTGTCGCTATGTAAGATTACGAATTAGTTTCGACTTAAGTAATGACTTTGGTCAGTTTAGGGTTTTATTTCAACTTTATCCAAATCACTAAAACTGTTGGTAGACAATTTAAAAAAATAATATGTTTAAAAAATTATTCGGTTCCTCAGAGCCAAAAGAAAAGAAGGTGTTGCCATGGCAACCGCTAAGCGATGTGTCTCAATTAAGTACTATTGCTAGTAAATCCAATACTAAAACGCAGTTTATATTTAAACACTCTACACGTTGTGGCATTAGCAGTATGGTAATGAAACAGTTTGTGTCTGCTTATGATTTAGAGATGAATGCCGATTTGTATTATTTGGATTTGTTGAGTTATAGAGATGTGTCTAATGAAGTGGGATATAAGTTTCAAGTTATGCATCAATCTCCTCAGCTTTTAGTCATTAAGAATGGAGTAGCGGTGGCACATGCTAGTCATGGTGGTATTAACGAGCTAGATTTGGAAAGGTTTCTGTAAATCTAGGCAGTTCTATGTGTTGAATTTCTACTTATCATCACTTAAAAGCGGAGTCTTACTATTGTTGTTGTCTTTAAATGAGAATAACAGAATGCGAAAATGTTTGAAGTGTAGGTTTGTTTTTAGAACGTTACCATAATTATTAACGAATAAATTTAATATAAAAAAACCTCTCAATAGGAGAGGTTTTTTTATATGTAAGAGTACCTATTATTCTTTTAGAATCTTCACGATTTTTTCTCCATTATCACTCATTATTTTTAAAAAATAAACACCATTAGAAAATTCACTTAAATCAATTTTAGTAGCTAAGGCGTCCACAGATTTTGATAAGATTTGTTTGCCTAAGATTGAACTAATTTCAATAGTAGTAATCATAGAGGTATTACTAATTTGAAGTATATCTTTTACTGGGTTAGGATAAACCGTTAAATTGTTATACTCAGATTCTTCAACTCCTAAAGACTCAACGAATTCTGTTTCCCAAGTGTTGGTTATTATAGCAGGATTAAAATCGAAATAAATTTCTGCTGTATTTGGTATTATATCACCAATGGCATAATCTGGTAACGGTTTTATTTTAAACGTTATAAAACCATGACCAATTGGTGAATCTTCAACATCTTCAGAAGGAGGTAAGTCTATAGCAAAGAAATTCCATTCTAAATTTTTACCAACACGCTCTAAGGAGTAGGTATGGCTAGCATCTACCATTTTCAATGTAGATTCGTCTAATTTTTCATCTAAAATGTCTTCAACTCTTATGTTAATAGCATTTGCCGTTCCTGTATTTTCAAAACGAATGGTATAGGTTAAATAGTCATCTGTTGTAAATGTAGAATGTACAATGTCTTCACCATGTTTTTCTGTAACATCATTAGGATCGTAAGAACCTACAATAGTTTGTGTTAAGCTAGAGGTGTTGTTTAGAGGTAGAACATCTCCAGCGAGTAATTCAATATCTACTGTATTTGTTACTAATTGTCCTAGGCTTACTGTTGGTAATGTTGGTACTTGCATTTTTACCCATAAGTGTTTGGTTTGGTAAGGTTCTAAGTTGTTAAAAACGTAAGTGAAGCCTGTAGCTGTAGTTGCAAATGAAGCGATATTATTTCCTGCGTTCCAATATTGTGGTGCTTCGTATACATTAAGTAAATTTAAGGCATCATCCATAGTAAAGTCTATAGTACCAGAAGTTACAGTTTCGTTAGAATTGTTGGTGTAACTGATGTAATTCCAATATGTAAAACCAGGCATTGGTGGTCTCCAAGACGCTGAAACATTAGCAGACAAATCATCATAGGTTGTTACTGAAATTGGGAAATCGTAAGTTGTGATACCTGAACCTACAGGAACTGTGACGATAGAGTAAGTTGTTGCTGTTGTATTATTAGTAGCGTAATTAGGATCTACTGTATATGAGAGTTCATAAGTTGTTGTTGGGTTAGATTCATATAAATAATGAGGAGATACATATAGGTTGTTGATGACTCCATCATTATTTATTTCATAATTAAACTGACCTAAAGGAAAGTTAACTTCTCCTGTTTCTTGAGTGCCGTTACCGTTAGTATCTACAAAGGCATTTAGTTTTATGCCATCGGATTGTTGTAAACTAAACATTTGGTTTTGGTCATACAAATATGTTTGATGTTCAATTCCGTAGTAAGTACCATAAAAATAAGCTCCTTCTAAATCACCTGCGTAATATCCAAAATTAATATCATTTTGTGTTATAATATATAAGGCTGTAAAGGTTGCACTATCTGTTAATCCTGCATCTAAGGAGGCTAATGGTCCACCTACGATGTCTAAATCTTGAAATTGCACTTCGGCATCAATATCTGTAATTGGAGCATTTCCATTATTGGTTACAGTAAATTCATATTCAACCGTGTCACCGACACTTATAAAACCATCACCATTAAAATCAACATACTGAGCTATGTATGTTACTTCTAAAGGAGATTCTACTCTAACGATGATGTTTGCAGTATCACAATTGCTTGGATTTGCAGAGTCGCATATTTCATAATCCATAGAGTAATATCCCATTGGTACATTAGCAGGAATTGTTAAAACACCTGAGGCACTAAGTGTAATGCCTAATGAATTCGTATCGAGTAAAGAGACATTTAAGTTTTCTGGAACAACAGGTAAACCTTCAAATGTATCGTTATCTAAGACTTGAAAAGTTGTGCCAACTTCGAGCACAGAAGTTATTTCGTCGTGTTGAGCATTTAGATGGTAATTGTCTAAGATAAAACCTTCTAAAGTATAATTAGAATTATAGGTGTTTCCTGAAGTGACAAGGGCGTTGATAAAAATATTTTCATCGTCTTCATCCAGTTGGTCTAAAATGGTTGGGTAACTGTAGGTTTCGTTATAATTATAATATTGACCAGCAGGAATAGTAACGAGTATAGTAGCGGTTGTATAATCAGAACTATCGGCAGTTCCATTGGTTGTTGTGATTTCAATCTCTGTATCAACAGCGCTAGGATAAGTTAATCGTGGTGTAAATTTAAGATCAAAACCTTCTTCGGCTACTAAGTTATCTCCTGATTGATTGCCTGGTTCGTTATCATTATATACAGCTTGTAGGCTAAAATCGGGTAAGCCATCGTTATCTATAATATTAAAAGTTCCTGTTTCGGAAGTATTTGTTGTGTTGCCAGAAATTACTGTTGCAGTATAATTTACAGATTCTACAGGTTCGTCTAGTGTGTCGTCAGTTGTATAAACGAGGAAGCTTGTACCGTAATTTCCAGCTTCAATAGTTTTGGTTTGTGATAAGTTTGTATAATCAGAATTATCAGCAGTTCCATTAGACGTTGTAACTTGTATTTCTATATCTGAGTTAAAAGCTCTATCTAAATTAGCATATATATACGCTGTATTACCTTCATTGGTGTTATATGAACTTAGGTTTAATGTAGGCTCAGTGTCGTCGTCTATTATTGTAACCAACATGTCAATACTACTATTTGTAGTGTTTCCAGAAGTGATTGTTGCTGTAATATTGTAGGTTTCATCTGGTTCTGCAATGGCATCTTGTTGTGTGCTAATTACAAAGGAACTATAGCGTTGGCCTACATCAATAGTAACTGTTCCTGTTGTAGGATTGTAGTCTGAAGCATCTGCTGTTCCGGCTATAGTAGCAAAATCTATGGTTACGCTTGAATGAAAATAATTACTCAGACTAATATTATAATTTGCTGTTTGACCTTCAATTTTTCTTGGAGTTGTATGTGCAATTACAGTTGGGATTATATCATTATCCCAAATGCGTATGGTTCTGGATACATTAGAATTAGCTGTATTTCCTGAGGTGACTGAAGCTTGAAGAGTAAAATATTCATCACCTTCAATATCAAAATCATTTGTTGTTGGAATAATTAATGTGTTGCTACTTAATTGTCCTGCAGGTATAGTTACTGTTGTAGACAGAGCAACAAAATCAGTACCATCAGCAGAGTTGTTGATGGTGCTAACATCTACAATGACATCAGTAGTAGCGGCACTATACATGCTTACTGTAAATGTGTATACATTACCTTCAATTACAGAATAATTAAATTGACCATTATTGGTAACGTACACTGTTGGATCTTGTGAAAAACAAAACATGGAATAAAAAGTGAGCAAAATAAGAAGTGTAATTTTTTTCATAGTAGATAGGTTTTGTTTTTACAAGATGTAGATTTTTACAACGGTTGCGTTACGTTAAGATCTTTATCTCAATTTATTGGTAAAATTGATTCTATTACTAAAACAGTTATAAAGAAAAAACTCCTACCTAAGTAAGAGTTTTTATAATTATAAATGCTATGGCTTTAACTTCTTCTAATGTGATATGAGCCTATTATCTCTTTTAGTTTAAGTTTTAAATCTTCACCCGAATCAAAAACCATTTGTTCATCACTTGGAAAATGAAGTTGTCTTTGGTTTAAAAGATTTAGGTCGTCTTTAACTAAAGCTCTTTTGTCTCCTTTATATATTCCAAAAATATTTTCAAATATAAATCCGCTATCTATAGAAAAGGTATCAATTGTTTGATTTTGTTTTAAATCTGTATAAACAACATCGGCAATTACTTGTGTAGATTTAGTTTGTAAAACTTCAGTAAACCTAGCTTTTACAGTTATGATTTTATCAATCTTAATGTCATTACCAAGACTATCTTTTTTTACATTTCCGTTTCTGTCTAATTGGTATTCCCAACCATCAACGATTTGTTTTTGTCTTAATATTTGACGCTCACTAATACGCTCTGGTGAAACATTAATTTGCTTTAATTGTAATTGCATCGCAAAATCATAATCTATAGAATTATTAGCATTTGCGTGATAAGTTGTCCAAAATTGATTCAGTCCATATGTGTTAAAATCAAGTAATTCGGCTTCTAATTGTTGTGGAATTATTTGATGTGTTTGATTTTGGATAGACACATGTACATAATCCATTCCTTTTAAGTGTGCTTCATTAATTAGATTTCTTGTGTCTTCAAAATTTGGATTTATTTCTTCTATATAACTAAATATACTATATGCTTTTCTCGCATTAAACTTATCGCCAGAATCCAGTAACGTAATTCCTTGACTTAATAAATAATCCGAAGTTTTAAATCTGTAATCTACAATTTCAGAACTGTAGTCGTTAAAATCTAAGTCTAATGTTTTGCCGTTTATTTTTAAAGGTAATACACGTTTAATCGCATTTTGTCTTTCCTCTAAATCTAAATAGATATTGTAGATGGTTTTAAATTGTTCTGGATTACCGTCTTTCTTTAAGTGAGCCAAGTCATTTAAATCTTCATCTAAAACTTTATAGTATGCCTCTTCAAGCATTACAATATAGTCTTGCTTACGGTTTTTATCTTTGTTGTTTTCAAGTTTTCTTAAAGCTTCAGAGATTGCTTCGTCGTAATTTCCGTTGCTAATTGCGCTTTCAATTTGTTTTTTGGCACTACAAGATGCTAGTACCGAAACAAGGACTGTTAAAAGTAAAAATCGTTTCATAATCTTGTATTTTATTGGTTATATAATTGTAAATCCAATTATGATGCCAAACTTTTTTGGGTATGTTGATTACTTATATTTTCGTTTCTTTGTAAATTAATTGAAAGTCTTATGTTTTATACGGAAAACGGTTGTTTTCATCCTCTAAAATCATATTCGGAAATATTGCCAAAACAGTTTACTTTTCCGTTTTATTATACACCACATGCTCTTTCTATTAAAGCTGCAGATGAGGTAAAAACGTATTTGTCTTCTCAGTCAGATTTTGAACATAACTTTGGATTAGATGAGACGAAAAAAGGTCTAAAAATTGGAAAAATGTTTGGTGTAATGATTGTTGAAACGAAAGACGGACAATTAGGTTACATCACGGCATTTTCAGGAAAATTAGCAGAAAGCAATTATTTGAAAGGATTTGTACCTCCAATTTATGATACATTAAATAAAGACGGATTTTATAAACAAAATGAGGCTTATTTGAATCTTTTAACGGCTAAGATTGAAGCATTACAACAAAATCCGGAATTAGAAAAAGCCGAAAAAAACTTAAAACAAACTAAGCTAAAAAATATCCAAAAGCTTGAAGACTTTAAAAGGAATGCTAAAGCTGAAAAACAAAAACGCAAACAGCTTAGAGTAGAAGCAGAGCAAACTCTTAATGACTTAGAGAAAAGTGTATTTTTAGAACGCTTAAAGCAGCAAAGTATTCAAAGTAATATTGATTTAAAATATATAAAGTTAAATCTTGAAGCTGAACTTAAAAAAGCTGAAGATTTATTGGCAGAATTAATTCAACCTATTGAACGTTTAAAACTTGAAAGAAAAACATTATCAGCAAGCTTGCAAAAGCAAATCCATGAGCACTATCAATTTTTAAACGCCAATGGAGAAACCCAAAACTTAATTGATATTTTTAAAAAAACAGATTTAGGAAAACCGCCAGCTGCAGCAGGAGAATGTGCAGCTCCTAAATTATTTCAGTATGCTTATCAGAATGATTTGAAACCAATTGCTATGGCCGAATTTTATTGGGGAATATCTCCAACAGCAGAGGTTCGGAAACATGGTCAGTTTTATCCCTCTTGTCGTGGGAGGTGTGAGCCTATTTTAGGTCATATGATGCAAGGTCTAGATGTAGAACCCAATCCTATAGCTTTAGCTGGTGTTTTTAAAGGGGAATTAGAAATTATTTATGAGGATGTTTTTCTTTTAGTCCTTAACAAACCTCACGAGTTTTTATCAGTGCCAGGAAAAACGATTAAAGATTCTGTTTTAACTAGAATGCAAACATATTTACCAAAAGCAACAGGACCATTATTATTACATCGTTTAGATATGTCAACGTCCGGATTGTTATTGGTGGCAAAAAATGAAAGAACTCACAAAAAACTTCAAAAGCAATTTATTGAGCGTAAAGTGAAAAAACGTTATGTTGCTTTATTAGATGGAGTTCTTGAAGCAACTAAAGGTACTATTAATATACCTCTTCGTGTAGATTTAAATAATAGACCAAGGCAATTGGTTTGCTATGAACATGGAAAAAAAGCAATTACAAATTATGAGGTTATTGCTATTGAGGAAAATAAAACTAGAATTCATTTTTACCCAATCTCAGGAAGAACGCATCAATTAAGAGTACATGCAGCACATCATAAAGGCTTAAATACGCCAATTGTTGGCGATGATTTATATGGCACTATTTCAGACCGTCTACACCTTCATGCAGAAACGTTAAGTTTTGAGCATCCTGTAAAGAAAGCGTGGGTTAGTTTTACTTGTAAAGCTCCTTTTTAGTCTTGAGAAGAGGTTTAATTGTGTTGTTTTAGTCTTTAACTTTAAAACAAAAAAAAGACCAAAGTAATTAACTTTAGTCTTCTTTTTCTATTTATGAGCGTTTCGCTTATTTCTTTTTCTTAGGATTAAATACAGGTAATAATTGTGTTTTTACTTGTCCAAAACCAATACGGATGTCATCATTTTCACAATAACCTCTCATTATAACAGTATCGTTATCATTAATAAATTTACGTTCAGTGCCATCTTTCATTTTTAATGGTTTTTCACCTCTCCAAGTAAGCTCTAACATAGAACCGTAAGAATCTGGTGTTGGACCAGAAATGGTTCCACTTCCCATCATATCGCCAGAATTTACAGGACAGCCATTAACAGTATGATGTGCTAATTGTTGTACCATATTCCAATACATATATTTAAAATTAGATTTACAAACTGTAGTTTCCTTAGAGCCTTTAGGCTGAATTGACATTTCTAAATTAATATCGTAACTCTTTTTACCTTTATATTGTAAATAAGGTAATTGTGGTTTTACAGGTTTTGGGCTTTCTACTCTAAAAGGTTCTAAAGCATCCAATGTTACAATCCAAGGTGAAATAGAGGAAGCAAAGTTTTTAGCTAAAAATGGGCCTAAAGGTACATATTCCCATTTTTGAATATCACGAGCAGACCAATCATTCAATAAAACCAATCCAAAAATATATTCTTCAGCTTCATCAATAGGAATAGGTTCTCCTAAATCGTTTGCATCTGTAGTAATAAAGGCCATTTCTAATTCAAAGTCTACCAATTTACTCGGTCCAAAAACAGGAGTGTCAGAGCCAGCAGGTAGTGTTTGTCCTTGCGGACGGTGAATAGGAATTCCTGATGGAATAATAGAAGAACTTCTACCGTGATAACCTACAGGTAAGTGTAGCCAATTAGGCATTAAAGCATTTTCTTCGCCTCTAAACATTGTGCCTACATTAGTAGCGTGTTCTTTACTAGCATAAAAATCTGTAAAATCACCTACTTGTATAGGTAGTTGCATTTCAATTTCATCTAAACGAAATAAAATAGTTTCTTTATGAGGTACGTTGTTTTTTAAAGTATCATTTTCAGCATCAAAAATCTCAGCGATTCTATTTCTAACCAAACGCCAAGTTTTTCTACCATCTGCTATAAAGTCATTTAACGTATCTTGAAGAAAAATATCATCGGTTAATGGAATGCCTTCAAAATAACCTAGTTGATGTAAAGCGCCAAGATCAATAGCTGTATCTCCAATACGTGTTCCTATAGTTATAATGTCGTCTCTAGTTAAGAAAACACCAAAAGGAATATTCTGAATTGGAAAATCTGAGTTTTTACCGACATGTAACCATGAGGTGCGATCTGGATTATTGGCTGATAATGGCATAGTATAATTGTTGATTAAATGTTCATTAATTTCATTCAAACCTACATAATTTTTGATATTTAAACTAATGTATTCACTATTTTTGTATCGATTTAACAAACTCATTATATATGCAACGCGACGAACAAATTTTTGAACTCATTAAAGCCGAAAAAGAACGCCAACTCGATGGTATTGAATTAATAGCATCAGAGAATTTTGTCAGTGACCAAGTAATGGAAGCTGCTGGTTCTGTGTTAACTAATAAATATGCTGAAGGTTATCCTGGTAAACGCTATTATGGTGGTTGCGAGGTGGTTGATGAGGTTGAAACTATAGCAATAGACAGAGCAAAAACATTGTTTGGTGCTGCTTATGCTAATGTACAGCCGCATTCTGGAAGTCAGGCAAACACAGCTGTTTTTCATGCTTGTTTAAAACCAGGTGATACAATTTTAGGTTTTGATTTATCTCATGGAGGCCATTTAACACATGGTTCGCCTGTGAACTTTTCAGGAAAATTATACCGCCCTACATTTTATGGTGTAAAGAAAGATACAGGTCGTATAGATTATGATATGTTGGCAGACCAGGCCCAAAAAGAACAGCCAAAATTAATCATAGCTGGTGCTTCTGCGTATTCTCGTGATATTGACTTTGCGAAGTTTAGAGAAGTTGCCGATAGTGTTGGTGCTGTTTTATTAGCCGATATTTCACATCCTGCAGGTTTAATTGCTAAAGGTATTCTTAACGACCCAATGCCGCATTGTCACGTGGTAACAACTACAACACATAAAACACTGAGAGGCCCAAGAGGGGGAATGATTATGATGGGTGAAAATATTGATAACCCATTTGGTATTACCTTAAAGAGTGGTAAACTTCGTAAAATGTCAGGCTTATTAGATTCTGGTGTGTTTCCAGGAAACCAAGGTGGACCATTAGAGCACATTATAGCAGCTAAAGCGATTGCTTTTGGTGAAGCATTAACTGATGAGTTTATGCATTATATGTTACAAGTTAAACATAATGCCGATGCTATGGCTAAAGCATTTGTTGCTAAAGATTACAATTTAATTTCAGGAGGAACAGATAACCACATGATGTTAATAGATCTTAGAAATAAAAATATTACGGGTAAAGATGCTGAAAATGCTTTAGTAAAAGCAGATATTACAGTGAATAAAAACATGGTGCCTTTTGATACAGAATCTCCTTTTGTTACCTCTGGTATTAGAGTAGGAACACCAGCAATTACAACACGAGGATTAAAAGAAACGGATATGGCTTATGTTGTTGATTTAATTGATGAAGTGTTAACTAATCACGATAATGAAACGATTTTAGCAGGTGTTGCTGAAAAAGTAAATGCATTAATGGGCGGACGTGCGTTATTTAATGCTTAAAAATTAAAAACCGTTCAGGTTGAAATTTATATTTAAAAAGCCTTTCAATTTAGTTTGAAAGGCTTTTTTGTTAAATTGAGTAAAATGTAAAACTTATAGCATTGCAAATAAATCATCTAATGCTTTAAAATCTCGTCGCTTATAATTTGTTCCATCTCTATCGTTCAGATAATTTATTAAATCCTTTTTTGGCCCTGAAGTCCAGAAGTTCCAAGTATCAGTTATACTGTTATTTTCTTTAACATAAACTTTTCCAACTAAAGAATTCTCTTGCGGATTATCAGAAGAGTCATAGACACTGATTTTAGAATCTTTTTGATGAACTAATCTATATAGTCTATTGTCTTCACTTATATTTTGAAATTTTGTTTCTTTAGTTATTTTATTTTCATCGTGACGTAAATTTACGTCTTTAATTATTTCGTTGTCAATTGGTTCATACTGATCATTATTATTGAAAATCGTAATTAATCTATTTTGATAATATTGATTAACGCTTATTTTTCCTACCAAAACAGTACTATCCTTTAAGGTGATTTTACCTTCAAAGAAAGGGTGATTAATATCTAGGGTATGTATGCAGTCACAGTTACAATTGCTATTAACACTATTCAATAACTGAAGACTTGTATTGATAAGTTCTGAATTTTGAGCTTTTAAATTAGGTGAACTAATTACTAAAAGGAAAAGAATTAAAAGGGAGTGTGATTTTTTTGAAATCATGACTTTTGAGATTTAATATTTTACGTATTAAATGCATCAAAAATGATTCCAAAGCTAACTTTTTTAAACTAAAAACTAATTGTTTTTAAAGTAACAGAAATAAGTTAAAAACGATAATACAGTTTACAATAAAAATTGTACGCACCATTTATGTTTATAGCCCCAAAGTCCCCTCAAGGAGGTTTTAAGCTTTCAATAATTTATTAGACTTCAATAAAATCAATAGTGATTTAATCTTCAAAAGTTGAAAAATTATAAGCACCAGCATCTATTGCTCCAGATCTTGGTGATCCAAGAATATCATTTGATACAGAAAAATCAGAACTACCAATTCCTTTAGCTTTTGAATCTGAACCAATTTGCATCCTGTTTTCAAAAGGATCTTTAAAATCAGGATCTTGGTTAAAGACATTGTCTACATAAAATAAAGTGTTATTAAAGTTGTAATTTCCTGTGCCTTCAAGATTATCGTTGTCAAATCTTAGTAAACAGTTTGTGAATTTGTAATTAAATACGCTGCCCTCATTTTCTAATAAAAATTCAGGATTATCATTTCCGTAGATAATACAGTTGTTAAAGTTAGCTTCTGTTAAATCGTTAATAAATAAGGTATTGTTTTCATCTACAATAAAATCATTTAAAAGTAGCGCTGGAAATTCTCTGTAACTGGTATCCCAATAATTAGCAATAGTGCAATGTGTAAAGTTATATTTTCCGCCATAGGTACCAGCAAAAGCGGATTGTCCGCTATTATTAATCACTAGGTTTTCTGCAGTTATAGACGTTGCTGTTCCTCTAATTCCAAAACTGCTAACATTATATATTTGTGAATTAGTAATGGTTAATTTATCGTTTGGTGCGTCTTGGTTACCATCGGCTATAATCCCAATAGTTGCGTTTTTAATGGTTGCGTAGTTAATGGTATTATTTTTACTGCCGTTGTACAACCAAATAGTTCCCCATTGTCCGGGAATATCTTCGTAAAGTGGTTCTAAACGATCACCTTCTAAAATTACTTCGTTTTCTAAAAGATCTTGATCTGTGCTAAGTGCTCCATTTATATTTAAAGTGCCTTCGTTGGTGATAATAATTCCAGAATCGGCATGAAAGTGAACGCGTGCACCAGCTTCCATAGTTAAGGTTTTACCAGCGCCAACACCTGCATAGCCATAAACAACGTAAGGTTTTTCATTAGTAAAGGTGAGCTCGCTATCTTCTAAAAAGCGACCTTGTAGTGTGGTTTCGTCTGGTGTACCATCTCCATCGACATCAAAGGTTAGGGTTTCAATAATATAATTGTCATCATCATCAATTGGTGTTCTATTAGGATAAATAAAAACGGCATCTTTAACTAAAGTAACAACATCTATATCTTGTTGATTACTACCAGAATCAAATAGAATACGGTCTGTGTATAAAAATTGGTTTTCTAAAGCTCCTAGGTCTGGATTTGCAATATCTATAGTTGTTTCAATAAAAATATATAAACTATCGTTGGCTAATAATTCAACATTTTCAAAGAATTTACCAATTTGTGTATCATTTTGTAAGCCCGTAGAACCATCGACATTCATTCTGTATAATGAATTTTCGCCATTCTCAAGTTGTATCGTTGGAATTACGATATCTTCATCACTACGATTATATACTTTTAAATTATAAGTGCTAGAACCTATATTTGTAAAAACAGTATCTAAATAAATGGTGTCTTTTGCAAACTCTAGTTGTCCTTTGCTTGGAGTAAATTCAAAATCGTTACGACAAGAACTCCAAAAAATTAAAATTCCGAAACAGAGAAAAAATGATAGCAATCGCTTCATAAGTAATAAATATAATTAAGGCTTAAAAATATAACTTTTGAAGTTAGGATTTATTATGAAATTGTAGAATTATAATTGTTTCATTTAATCTTTAGTTAGATTCTCTTGTCCATACTGTTCTAATAATATTAAAAAGAGCTGACTATTTAAAACCAATTCTTCTAATAATTGCATCTTATTTTCTTCTTTTAGTAATTCGGAACTGATATATTTTGCTTCACAAAAATCATAAAATAGATAAACTTTGTCTTCAGGAATTTTTAAATTTTCTGTTATTAAACGCTTATTGAAGAATGAACTTTTTTCAAATAAAGAGTCCATTTGCGTATATGTAATAGGTTGGTAAGTAGGATCTTTTCCTTTGTTTTTTTTGAAGAGTTTTGCTACTGTTTTAATGAGATAAACAAAATCTACACCATAATTTGCTCCTGAAGGGGCGTAAAGATGAGGATTGTTTTTAATGTCTTCTTTAATGATGTTTTGAAGGTCTGTATTGTAGGTTTCTTCTTTAAAAACGGGTTGCTCAGGTTCTGCTTTAATCTCTACTTCGTCCAGTTCAGTTAGTGTTTCTTTGAGCTCAAAAACGGCAATGTCTTCAAAGTGAATGTCTTTAAGTATAACAACTTTTGGATGGTAGAATAGAGATTCAAACAAAATGGTATCATTTACTTTGGCGTTAATAGTAAAATCTCCATTTTTATCTGTTGCTGTTAAACGGTTTTGGGTGTCGTTAAAGACTTTAATGTTTTCAATTGTGTTTTTACTGTTATAGACTTTTCCTCTTAAAACTTGAGCTTTTAGAGCTAATGGTAAGCATAGCAATAGGATTAAAATACTAAGATGACGCATGGTTGAGTTGATTGATGCGTTAAAGAAAAGTGATTAAGTTGAAAGAAATCTGTGTTTTAAAAAAACTTTAACCTAAATATTAATCAAAAAGCTCGGCAATTTCTTGTGGTAAACGTGTAGGACGTTGTGTTTTAGAATCCATTAAACACCATTTTGCTTTGGATTTTACAATGAGTTTTTTTGTGTTAATATTGATGATTTCTACATGTCTTATGGTACTAACACCTGCAACTTCTGAAACGTATGTTTTTAGTAAAAGTTGATCTCCTAATAGTGCCGGACTTTTATACTCTATATAATGATTAACTAAAAACCAAGAATACGCCTCTAGTATATCTTTTGTAGCATAGGCAAGCCAATGTTCTTTAGCAATATCTTGAACCCATTGTACATAACGCACGTTATTTACGTGGTTAAGATCGTCGATATCTTCTTCTGAAACGGTTATGGTTTTTTCAAATATTTGCATCTTCAATTTTTGATGCTTAAAGATATTATTTCTTAATAAATAACCTTTTAATTCCGTAAAATAATTTACCTACAGCAGTTCTTTTTTGTTCACCATTTTTTATGGCTTCTTGCTTAGCTAGACGTTTTAGTTTTCTCTTTTGTCTTTTACACTTGGTATTGCTTTTATAATTATAAGAGACATAACCAGCTATTACATAATTTTTATTACACTCATCGTCTTTCAATGCTATTGTAATGTTATTTTTAGTACTTAAAATAAGGTTTTGAGTAAACATACCAAAATACTTAAATTCAAGTGTGTCGCCTGGCTTTGCCTTCAATGAAAAAATGCCGTCAAAATTGGTATAAACTTGATGTTTCGTTCTTTTTAGAATTACAGTGGCACCAGGAAGCGGCAAACCGTCTATAGCTGTTGTAACCGAACCCGTATATATATGCTCATTTAAAATAGAAGTTGCTACTTTTCCTTTTACGATGGGTTTTAGTATGCTATCTGTTTGAATGGTTTTTGAAGCAATTTGAGTGTAAATCTCTTGAGTTCCAAATGCAAAAAAAGCAAATAGGCCAGAGGCAAACCAAGATCTATAATTGTTTTTGTCTTTTCGAGCTATAACAAGGTCTCTATTGATTTGTTGAGTTTTAAAGCGACCACAAAGATGGCCATGAGATTCTAAAGTTTTAATAATTTGTTCGTCGGTTTGTTTTGTGAAATCTATAACTGTTTTTTGGCAAGCAGAGCAATGACGCCCTTGGTGTGTTGGAGTCATTTTATTCCAATCTTTATGGCAAGGTTTTGGAATGTTGATGGTTATAACTTTTCTCATGGTTAGTTTGATTGTTATATCAAAGAACCAAAAGTTATAGGTTTAATAAAAAGATGAATGAGTGACTTATACTTTTCAGTGAGTAAAGCTTATTGTTTTTTTATTTTAACCTCAAAAAGTTTGTCCCAATTTTTCCCTGTCACAAAAATGGTTTCACGTTCTGGGTGGTAAGCAATACCGTTTAGAACGTCTAATTCAGGATGTTGAGTTACGAGTTTTCTTAAAGGTTTAAAATCTATAACTCCTTCAACACCTCCTGTGTTAGGATTGATAATTACCACACCATTACGTTGGTAAATATTTGCATATATTTTGCCATTAATCCATTCGAGTTCGTTTAAACTTGGAATTTTTCCTTTTTCGGTATAAACTTCAAGATGACCTTCCTCAGTTAAGTTATCAGGATTTAAAAAGTAAATTTTCTCTGTACCATCAGATTTAAATAATGTTTTTCCGTCGTTACAAATTCCCCAACCTTCTTTACTCGTTCCGTAATTAAAAGTTTTTAATTTTTCAAAGGTATTTACATCGTAAACAAAGCCTCTTTTGGCTTGCCAAGTAAGCTGATAGATTTTATCGTTAAGAATGGTTAAACCTTCTCCAAAATATTGATCTTCTAAATTGATGTTTTTTAGAACTTCACCAGTTTCAAAATTTACTTTTCTAAGTTTAGATTTTCTTTTCTGACCTGTGCTTTCATACAATTCGCCATTGTAAAACTCTAAACCTTGAGTATAAGATGTTATATCGTGAGGGTAGGTGTTTACAATTTCATAAGTATAAATGGTTGGTATAATATTATTAAAGACTTTAATAGATTTTTTAAGAGTTTCAGTCTTTTCACCAACAGTTACTGTTGCAGTTATAATTTTTTCGCCGAGCGTAATTTTATTTAAAACCGAATTATTATCAACAGCCTTTCCGTTAATTTTATAGCTAATATTGCTGATTTCTAATTGTTTTGGATTATTTATGGATAATTTTAACGTATCGCCAAGCATTAAAGATTTTACGGTCGTATTAATAGATAAGCTAGATTGTTTTGCTGTGTTTGTGTTACCACAATTAGTTACTATTAGACTTAAATATAAGAGAATGAAATATTTATAAAGTTGCATAAGGTCTGTTTAATTTTTTAGCAAGTTATTAAATAAAATTCAGTTTAAAAATCATTGCGAAAGTAATTAAAGATTGTATCTTTGCACCTGGCAAGTCCTACACAACCAGCTCCTGTTGAACCCTCCAGGGCGGGAACGCAGCAAAGGTAAATGGTCGTAGCGGTGTGATGTAGGTAGCTTGCCTTTTTTTGTACCCTAAACTCAAATCTTGAACGCCTTGGCGAATCGAGATTTTTTCAGTTTATAGAGGTTCTAATCGAGGTTAGTGTCTTATTAAAAGCGCTACTAATTTCATAATTTGTATTTTCGATATTATAATATATAAAACAGTATGTCTAAAGTTGTATTAATAACAGGTGGTTCTTCTGGAATAGGAAAATCTGTTGGTGAATTTCTTCAAGCCAAAGGGTTTAAAGTTTATGGTACAAGTAGGAATCCTAATAGGTATCCTAATAGTAAATTTCCAATTGTAGCTTTAGATGTTACTAAAGCCGAAACAATTTCTAAATGTATTACTGAGGTTTTAAAGCAAGAATCTAAAATAGATGTGCTTTTAAATAATGCAGGAGCGGGAATTACAGGACCTATTGAAGAAATTCCTGATGCAGAAATTAAGCGCAATTTTGAAACCAATTTATTTGGTCCAATTAATGTCATTAAAGCGGTTTTACCTACCATGCGCCAGCATAATTCTGGTTTAATAATTAATGTAACATCTATTGCTGGTTATATGGGGTTACCATATAGAGGTGTATATAGTGCAAGCAAAGGGGCTCTCGAATTAATTACTGAAGCTTTTAGAATGGAACTAAAAGGTTTTAATATTAATATGACTAATGTGGCGCCTGGAGATTTTGCAACTAATATAGCTGCAGGTCGTTATCATGCTCCTGTTTTAGAAAATTCACCTTATAAAGCCACGTATGGAGATACGTTGCGTATGATGGATGACCATGTAGATAGTGGAAGTGACCCTAAGCAAATGGCAGAAGCTATTTATAAAATCATTGAAACTAAACATCCAAAAATCCATTATAAGGTTGGTGCTTTTATGCAGAAATTTTCTATTGTTTTAAAACGAATACTTCCAGATAAAGTTTATGAAAAGTTATTGATGAATCATTATAAATTGTAGACCGCAGTTGGTAATGGCTATTGTTAATATATTCTATAAAATCATTTCTTTAAATGAGGCTTAAAGTCGTAAATTCGCGACAATCAAAAACACAACAATTCAAAACAAGTTTTTATGAAATTTTTTATTGATACAGCAAACTTAGAGCAGATTAAAGAAGCTCAAGATATGGGAATTTTAGATGGTGTTACCACAAACCCATCACTAATGGCTAAAGAAGGCATTACAGGGACAAACAATATTTTAAAACATTATGTTGACATCTGTAATATTGTAGATGGAGATGTTTCTGCAGAAGTTATTTCTACAGATTTTGATGGTATGGTTAGAGAAGGTGAAGCTTTAGCAGAATTACACGATCAGATTGTTATTAAGTTACCAATGATTAAAGATGGTATTAAGGCTTGTAAATATTTTTCTGATAGAGGAATTAAAACTAATGTTACTTTGGTATTTTCACCAGGTCAGGCATTATTGGCAGCAAAAGCAGGAGCAACTTATGTGTCTCCGTTTATTGGCCGTTTAGATGATATTTCTACAGATGGTTTAAATCTTATTGCTGAAATTCGTCATATCTACGATAACTACAGTTTTGAAACGCAAATATTAGCTGCTTCTGTACGTCATACAATGCATGTGATAGATTGTGCTAAATTAGGTGCAGATGTTATGACAGGACCTTTAAGTTCTATTACTGGATTATTAAAACACCCTTTAACAGACATCGGTTTAGAAAAGTTCTTAGCAGATTATAAGAAAGGAAATTAAAATTAATTTTACCCCATATTAAAGAGCATCTTGTTTAACAATAAGATGCTTTTTTTGTAATAATTCTTCAAGTGTTTCTTTAAAATCAGAGCTAAAAATATTGGCATTTGGATGTAAAATCATGGCGTTCTCATCTACAATGATAGCCTTATTTAAGTAGTTTACTGCTAGAGTTTTACGTGCTAGTTTAGAATTTTTAAACTTAAACTCATTTATTGTAGGGAAGCTATAGTTATTAATGATTTTTTTCCAGAATTTATCGTCATTATCATTGACATTAATAGAAATAAAATCCATTTGTGGAAAATTAGATTTTAACTTATCTACCATAAAATGACTATTTCTATATTGTGATTTAGAGTTAGAAGTCCAAAAATAAATAATGGTTGGTTTGTTTATTATAGAAGTAATTAAATGTTCTGTATCGTTATAATTAACAAGTGCTATATTTGGTAGAGGATTACCTTGACGTAAGCGCTTTAATGATGATACCAAGTCTTTCATGTAACGTTGATCTTCATCATTAGTACTTTTTGTTAAATAATAATCTAAAAATTTATTCGCTTCAATTTCAGTATGATTATGACTGATATAATCTATAGCTTTATACTTTAAAAGATTGTTCTTAATCGTTTCATTAGTAATAATACTATCAATTAAATCGAGTTTAGACATATTATAGTCCATAGTATGCCTATTAAATTTGCTGTGAAAAGCATTGTGTTTGTAATAGGTGTGTGTAGCTAAATTTTCTATATGTGAAGATAAAAAACGGTTATAGGCAAAGAAACGGCTTAAGTGGCTAGCGTTATAATCGATATGGTTTCTGTGTTCAAAAAAGTCTTTAGGTAAGTCTTTAATATGAATTAACTTATTATTGCCAAAGTATGCAAAAGGGTAAATCTCTTTATCTGCATAAGCATTATAATTAATATTAGCTTCAATAATGGACTTAAAGAACTCAGATTCTTCGTTTTGCATTAAGAATTGATGAAATTCATCGAGTTGAGAGTTACGTCTTTTTTCAACAAAATCATTAAAAGCTTCGGGTTCCATTTTAGAGTACTTAACTAACTGTTTAGCTTCTTTTTCGTTAGATAAGTAAGTTTTAATAAGATAGTTGTTCTTTTTAGCTCCTTTTCCTGTAAATACTAAAGATTCATCAAAATCATATGTATTTAGTCGAAACATAATACTATCATTAGACTCTAACAATAACATTTGATATTCTCCACCATGTGTAATAGAATACAATCCTGGTTCTAGATTATCTACCTTGTAAATAAATCTATTATTGGTGTCTAAAGTGATAGAGTCTAATATTTTACCCTCTGTATTGTATAAGGTGACACTATTGTTCTTTGGATTAATAATTTCTCCACCTAGGTATGCATAATCGCTCGTGTTATTTCCTTTGAAATGACATCCAAAAACAGTAGATAACAAAGTAATAGCAATAACTATACGTCGGATTAGCATAAGATTTTTTTATAAAAGATTAGTATAACAAAAGTATGTGATGCATTACTGAACTCTTGTTAAGACCTCGTTAAATATTGTTAAGTGTGTATTTATTTCGTTTACAGGTGATAAAATAATGCTTTTATTAATAATTATTGTTCCTTCTATAGAGTTATAAGTCATATTAGGTTTTTATTTTTTTGTTTTGGATAGGAAAAAAGATTTGGAAGTGTTTAAAAATATAAAATTTTATGATTTTTTAAAATTGATAATATAGTTATATGGTTGAGTTTGGCTTAAATTTTCTACTTTTGCACTCTCAAAATTTGGTCTTAGTTAAGCTTAAGGCAAATACAATAAAGTTTTAAAATATGTTATCAGTTTCTAATCTATCAGTTCAATTCGGAAAACGCGTACTTTTTGATGAAGTAAGCACCACATTTAATAATGGTAATTGCTATGGTATTATTGGTGCCAATGGCGCCGGAAAATCTACTTTTTTAAAGATTATAGCAGGAAAAATGGATCCGACTTCAGGAAGTGTTCATTTAGAGCCAGGTAAGCGTATGTCTGTTTTAGAGCAGAATCACAATAAGCATGATGAAGACACGGTTTTAGAAACCATCTTAAAGGGAAACAAACCTTTATATGAATTGAAATCTCAGCTAGATGCTCTTTATGCTGATTATACGGATGAAAATGCTGAAAAAATAGGTGAGCTTCAAGTGCAGTTTGAAGAAATGAATGGTTGGAATGCAGACAGTGATGCTGCAGCTATGTTGTCTAATTTAGGAATTAAGGAAGAATACCATTATACCTTAATGAAAGATTTAGATGGAAAGCAAAAAGTACGTGTATTATTAGCACAAGCTTTGTTTGGTAATCCAGATTTGTTAATTATGGATGAGCCTACCAACGATTTGGATTATGAAACAATTTCGTGGTTAGAGAATTTCTTGGCTAATTATGATAACTGTGTGATTGTGGTTTCTCACGATAGACACTTTTTAGATTCTGTTTGTACACATATTTCGGATATCGATTTTGGGAAGATTAACCATTTCTCTGGTAACTATACGTTTTGGTACGAGTCGTCTCAATTAGCAGCAAGACAACATGCACAGCAAAATAAAAAGGCTGAAGAAAAGAAGAAAGAATTAGAAGATTTTATTCGTCGTTTCTCTGCTAACGTAGCTAAATCTAAGCAAGCAACGAGTAGAAAGAAAATGATTGATAAATTAAATATATCAGAAATTAAACGTTCTAGTCGTCGTTATCCTGCTATCATTTTTGAACGCGATCGTGAAGCTGGAGATCAGATTTTGAATGTTCAAGGCTTATCTGCTAGTATAGAAAATGAGGTTTTATTTAATAATATTGATATCAACTTAAATAAAGGAGATAAAGTTGTTGTGTATTCTAAAGATTCTAGAGCAACAACAGCTTTTTATCAAATACTTAATGGTAATGAACAAGCGGATTCTGGAAAATTTGATTGGGGAGTTACTACCACACAATCGTATTTGCCATTAGATAATAGCGAATTTTTTAATAATAAATTGACTTTGGTCGATTGGTTACGTCAGTGGGCACAAACAGAAGAGGAGCGAGAGGAAGTGAATATTAGAGGATTCCTTGGGAAAATGATTTTTAGTGGTGAAGAAGCTCTAAAAACATCAGATGTTTTGTCTGGAGGTGAAAAAGTACGTTGTATGCTTAGCCGTATGATGATGATGAGAGCTAATGTATTAATGTTAGACGAGCCAACCAACCACTTAGATTTAGAGAGTATTACAGCGTTTAACAATTCGTTAAAAAACTTTAAAGGCACCATTTTATTAACAACACATGATCACGAGTTTGCGCAAACCGTTGGTAATAGAATTATAGAATTAACACCAAGTGGAGTTATTGATCGTTATATGACGTTTGATGAGTACATGAGTGATAAAAAGATAAAAGAACAACGCGAAAAGATGTATAATGTAACGGCTTAATAGCATCTTATTCCTTTAAAATAAAAATGCTGATATTTTTTAATATCAGCATTTTTTTTGTTTTAACTCGAAGTATCTATTCATACTAAGTCAAGGTTTTAAAAACCAGACTAAGTATTTTAGGTTGTACATTCTATTCATGGGAGAGCGTTTCTTATCATTATGAAGCAGCTTCCATTTCTGCTTTTACTCTATTAATAATCGCCATAGCTTTATCTAATTCATCATTATGGACAAAAACTTCTTGAAAGCCTTGATTCATTGATGCATAACCTGCTAAACGTTGCGATTCTCCTTCATCTTTTATGATTGGTATTATGCCAGAGGCTTCCAATTCGTCTTTAACTCGTGTAACTAAAATAAAATTACCGTAGTAAACTTTTGTATATTCTGTAGTGCTCATAATTATAGGTATTAATTCATATAGAAAAGTTACGATTTTTTTTTGAGATTATTTACTAAATAAATCATAATTTTATTTGTGTTGACTATAATATTTTGTTTTTGAATAGTTTTTAGCTATTGAAAAATTAATTAAAAAAATGCGTAACTTAAGCCTAAAGCGCATTAATGCATAACTTTATAAAAAATTAAACACATAAAAATTGTAATACATGGAAAAGAATCCTCACGAAAACGATGCTCCTCAAGGGAAGAATTTTGATATTAATGAAAGCGCTGCTAAATGTCCTTATTTAAGCGGTACAGTAAAACACACAGGTGGAGGTGGAGTTAAAAACCGAGACTGGTGGCCAAACGAATTAAAACTTAATATTTTACGTCAACATGCAACGAAGTCTAATCCTATGGGAGAGGATTTTGATTATGCTGAAGCGTTTAATAGTTTAGATTTTGACGCGCTTAAAAAAGATGTTACTGATTTAATGACCGATTCACAAGATTGGTGGCCTGCAGATTATGGTCATTATGGAGGCTTAATGATACGTATGGCTTGGCATAGTGCAGGAACCTACAGAGTAGGTGATGGTCGTGGAGGTGCAGGATCCGGAAACCAACGTTTTGCTCCTATAAATAGTTGGCCAGATAATGGAAACTTAGATAAGGCCCGTTTGTTATTATGGCCTATTAAACAAAAATATGGGAATAAGATTTCTTGGGCAGATTTAATGATTCTTGCAGGAAACTGTGCTTTAGAATCTATGGGGTTCCCAACCTTTGGTTATGCAGGTGGGCGAGAAGATGTCTGGGAACCAGAACAGGATATTTATTGGGGAAGTGAAACCGAATGGGGAGCAAACGAGGATAGATATAAAGAAGGAGATTTAGAAGATCCGTTAGCAGCGGTAATGATGGGATGGATTTATGTAAACCCAGAAGGGCCTAATGGACATCCGGATCCTATGGGCTCTGCACGCGATGTAAGAGAAACTTTTGGTAGAATGGCTATGAATGATGAGGAAACTGTAGCGCTTGTTGCTGGTGGACATACCTTTGGAAAAGCACATGGTGCAGCAGATACTAATACATACGTTGGAAAAGAACCACATGGTGCACCAATTGAAGAGATGAGTACAGGGTGGAAAAATTCATTTGGTACAGGTGTTTTAGATGATACCATTACAAGTGGTATAGAAGGAGCATGGACACCAAATCCGACGCGTTGGGATAATGAGTATTTTGATGTCTTATTAAATTATGATTGGGAATTAACTCAGAGTCCGGCAGGCGCTCACCAATGGAAACCAACAGCAGCGTCTAATGCGCGAATGGCACCAAAAGCAGGTGATGCCAATGGTAGACAAAATTTAATGATGACTACAGCAGATATTGCACTAAAAGTCGACCCTATTTATTTAGAGATTTCTAAACGTTTTCATACCGATCATAAAGCCTTTGAAGATGCCTTTGCCCGTGCTTGGTACAAATTAACACACCGTGATTTAGGACCAACATCACGTTATTTGGGGCCTGAAGTGCCCAAAGAAGAACTATTATGGCAAGACCCCATTCCTACAGTAAACTATACGCTAAGTGATACCGATATTGAAACACTAAAAGGTATGGTTTCAGATTCAGGATTAACTATTGCTCAACTTGTTACTACTGCTTGGGCTTCTGCCTCAACTTTTAGAGGTTCAGATAATAGAGGTGGTGCTAATGGTTCTCGTATTCGATTAGAACCACAACGCAGTTGGGAAGTAAATAATCCAGCAGAATTACATAAAGTATTAGCTGTTTTAGAAGGTATTCAGAATGCATTTAGCGGAGACGTTTCTATGGCAGACCTTATTGTTTTAGCTGGAAATGTTGGTGTAGAAAAAGGATTGAAAAATGCAGGTTATAATCATACTGTTGCTTTTACACAAGGTAGAGGAGATGCCACACAAGAGCAAACAGATGTAGAACAGTTTGGCTATTTAGAGCCATTAGCAGATGGCTTTAGAAATTACATAAAAGGCGACTTAAAAATTGCAGCAGAAGATTTATTAGTAGATAAAGCAAATTTATTAACACTTTCTGTACCCGAATTAACCGTTTTAGTTGGTGGTTTACGTGTGTTAGGGGCTAATTATGATGGTTCTCATTACGGTGTGTTTACAGATACTGTTGGCAGTTTAACTAACGACTTCTTTAAAAACATACTTGATTTTACCTACACATGGAAAGCTACTTCAGAAGACGATCGTTATTTTGAAGGCCGTAACCGTAAAACAGGAGACGTGACCTTTAAAGGGACGCGAGCCGATTTAATTTTTGGATCGAATACCGAATTAAGAGCAATTGCAGAAGTGTACGGAGCTAACGATGGTCAAGAACGCTTTGTTAAAGATTTTGTTGCGGCTTGGACTAAAGTGATGAATTTAGACCGTTTTGACTTAAAATAATTAAAGGAATTCATATAATATATAAAGAGGAGTGAGCTTAAAAACTTATTCCTTTTTATTTTAAAAAAGAAAGATCATGAGAGATATCGATGTGTTTTTTGAGGCGATTAGATCTGGAGATAAAGATAGATTAGAAGCCTTAATACATATAAACCCTAAATTAATTAACGAAAAAGATGCTCGTGGATTTACTCCACTTATTTTAGCGACCTACTTTGATAATGATCTGGCCACGCAGATACTTATTAATCATAAGGCGGATCTTAATGCTAAAGATGCTTCAGGAAATACGGCATTGATTGGTGTTAGTTTTAAAGGGAATGTTGCCTTGGCAACCACCTTATTAGAACATGGAGCCGATATTAATGCGGTGAATACTAATGGTATCACAGCTTTGATATTTGCTACGCAATATAACAAGGTTGCTATTGTAAAATTGCTTATAGACTATAAAGCAGATACTAGCATTAAAGACAAGGATGGTAAAACGGCTTTAGACTATGCGAGAGATAAACAATTTGATGAGATTGTGGAGCTTTTAAGTTAGTATATATTATTGCTTTAATTAAAAACTGAGTTTAAAATTAGCTTGTTAAAGCTTTTTAAACTCAGTTTTTTTTGTTTGGTATGGTAAAATGAAGTTCAGTCTTTTCTTTTCTTAGTGTATACGGATATTTTACTTTTGTTTTCAACTAAATTTATCATGCTATAAGATTGTCATAACCATATTATAAGCACGCTATAACCATGCTATAACCTGTATTTTTGTATTTGCTTTTTTTAGAAGAACACAGGGGCTAATTGGTGATACTAATGGTTTTGCTTATTGTGTTCTAATACTGAATTAAGAAGCATTATTTTTTTTATTATTGCTTAGCGCTTATGTGATTTTTTTCGTCTGTTCGCTGCTCTAGGATGTTATGTGGTTAAGTAATTACTTATATACATTGTTACCACGCGTTTTTAATTTAGGAAATTATTATTATTTAATTTTTTTATCAATCATTTAAAGAATAGTAATGAAATAACTAGTTAGCATCAAACTCTGGCAGAACAATTTCTTTAATTTTATTTATTGCTTCATTAACTGGCGTTTCAGATTTTCTGAGGTTGATAGCCATATGGTTGACTCCTACATTTTCATAGGACTTTAAATATTCGGTAAGATGGTTGATGCCTACCGTACCACCAAAACGCTGTGGTTTAAAAGTAGCATTATCATTTGAATCTAAGTTTAAATGTATAGCAGAAATATAAGGTTTGGCTGCTTGGTTTTCATCATACAAAGCATTACACCAGTATTTTCTGTTTTCTAAAGTTTCCGCTACCGGTCTTGGATAATTAAACCAAGCTTGAGCGTTTTTGGCAATCCAATTAATGCTTTGTCCGGAATGACCAGCGACTACAAGCGGAATGTCTTTTTTCGGTTTAGGATAGACTTCTATACCGTTAGTTAAAAAATCGTATTTAGATTTTAAATTACTGTTCGTTTTCCAAGCTTCTTTGATGATATCAAGATTTTTTCTAAAGATTTCAGGTCTTTTTTTATAGTCGATATTGTACATTGGGAACTCCACAGGCCTATCGCCCAAACCTAAACCTAACAAAAGTCTACCATCACTTAAATTTTCTATGGTAGCAGCAGCTTTGGCTAACTTTATTGGCTGTTGTAAGGGCAATACTATGGCAGCCGTACCTAACAAAATGTTTTTGGTAGCGGCAGATAAATACCCCAAGTACGGTAAGGTATCAAACAATTGAGCACCATCGCCAAAGTTAGGGTCGTACACCGGAACATCTCGCATCCATAAAGCTGCGAATCCTGCTTCATCAATTTGTTGTGCCAATGCTAAATGATTGGAAATATCGGGTACTCCAAAAGATCTGTTGTCTTCCAAACGTTTGCTATTGCCTTCGGTTGACCAATCGTTATCTAAAGGAAACTCTATACCAAGTGTCATTTTACCTGGCTTGTATAGTTTATCAAATGGATTCATAGTGTGTGTGTTTTTAAATTCATCAGGTATCCGTTAAGACACCTGATGAACAATGTGATTAAGCATTCCAGATACTATCTGCAGTGTAGGGTCCGTTTTCAACTTCCCAAAATTTGCCATCTATGAAACGGTGTCCTTTATCTAAATCCTTCAGCAAAGCCATATCTTCTTCTGTAAGTGTTTGGTTTAATGTCTCTAGGTTCTGAAGTAATCGTACTTCATTTGTAGATTTAGGAATTACTGCAATGCCTCGTTGCATTGTATATGCCAATGCTACTTGTGCAGGCGACATATGTCTTGCGTTGGCAATGTTTTTTATGGTGTCATTTTCCAACAAATGTAGCGTGCTGTTGTCATCTACAAGCGAACCTAATGGTGCGTATGCAGTTAGCAGAATATCGTTTTGTACGCAAAATGATTGTAATGCTTTCTGCTGCAAAAACGGATGCATTTCTACTTGATTCATTTCTGGTTGATGCACTGCACTCGTCATTATTTCTTTCAACTGATTTTCATTGAAATTACTCACGCCAATATGCTTTGCAAGTCCTTGCTCTAAAGCAGCTTCCATCCCTTTCCAAGTATTGGTTAATGGCACCTCTGATAATGGAATAAAATCGGATGCTTTTTCTGGCATTTCCGTTCCTTTTTTAAGAGCGACAGGCCAGTGGATAAGATACAGGTCTAGATACTCTAGTTGTAAATCTTCTAAAGTCTGGTTCAGTGCAGGAATCACATTTTCCGCTCCGTGGGAAGCATTCCATAATTTAGAAGTCACCCATAAATCGTTACGGGTAACTAAACCTTGTTTTATGGCTTCGGCAATAGCATTACCAACTTCTTTTTCGTTACCGTATGCCGCAGCACAATCAATATGTCTGTATCCAATTTTTATAGCCGAAAGAACAGCATTGTACACTTCATTAGGTTCAGATCTAAATGTTCCTAAGCCTAAAATTGGCATTTCGTCGTTATTTCTAAATTTTAATGTAGTCATCATTATATTATTTATATTTTTTCTTTTTTGAACAAAACGAGGGTCAACAAGAACCCTACAATTACTAGAATACCACCTACCCAAGGTGTTGCTTCAATACCTAAATCAGATTCCACAACCATTCCGCCTACATAAGCACCAATAGCAATACCGACGTTAAAAGCTGCAATGTTTAATGCAGATGCTACGTCTTCTGTTCCAGGAAGATATTTTTCGGCCATTTTCACTACATATAGTTGTAATGCTGGCACGTTTGAAAAAGCAAGTATTCCCATAAAAAATAAGGTTATTATTGCAAAAATTTGGCTAGAAGCTGCGAAGTATAAAACAAACAATACTATAGCTTGTAACGCAAACATTACTAATAAGGCTTTTCCTGGTTTGTTGTTAGAGACTTTACCACCTATGATATTCCCAATCGCGATGGCGATACCATAAATTAATAGAAATATACTAGTCATATCTGAAGAAAAACCAGTAACCTCTTCTAATAACGGTGTTAGATAAGTAAAAGTTACAAACGTACCACCATAACCAAATGCAGTAATGGCTAACACCAATAAAATAGACGGATTCTTAATCACTTTTAATTGGTCAATAAGACGTAATGGCGCTGATTGTTTGATGTTTTTAGGCACCAAAGCTAAACTAGCTATAGCACCTACTAATCCTAAAAGGGCAACACCTATAAAAGTAGCTCTCCATCCAAAATTCTGACCGATATATGTTCCTAAAGGTACACCGGTTACAATAGCTACTGTAAGACCAGCAAACATTATAGAAATGGCAGTTGCCCTTTTATCTTTTGGCACTAAACTAGCTGCAATGGTAGACCCGATAGAGAAAAATACACCGTGCGCAAAACCTGTTACCACTCTTGATAATAGCAACAACTCAAAACTTGGTGAGATAGCTGCTAATCCGTTACCAACAATGAAAAGCACCATAATACCCATTAATAATTGTTTTCTAGGAATTTTACCTGTTAAGGCAGTTAGTATGGGTGCTCCAATGGCAACACCAATGGCGTACAGGCTTACTAATAATCCTGCTGATGTTAATGATGTCCCTAAATCGTTTGCAACGGTAGATAGTAGACCTACAATTACAAATTCTGTTGTTCCTATGGCAAATGCACTTATGGTCAATGCCCATAATGCGGCTGGTAGTCCCTTCTTTTTAACTACCGTTGTGTCTTTATTTATAGTTGATGTTTCCATGATTTCTAATCGTTTTTTGTTATTCTTATTTAATAGCTACTGGATTAATTTGTACTTGTGTAGACCCTTCGTATAATGGGTGACCTAATACAAAAAGGAATTCCCAAGCTTTATCTTCTACCAACTCATCTACAAGAATGTTTTCCAATACTTGTACACCATATTCGGTTGCCATCATTTGATTTACTGGGAAAGACAGTTCGCTATTTTCGTGTGGTACAGCTTCAAAAGACCAATTATCTGCACCTGCTGCTACAATTCCTTTTTTACCTAAGTAATGTGCAGCTTCAGTACCAATTCCAGGTCCGCCAGCTAGGTAACGTTTGTCATCTTTACCCATTAATTTTGTCCATCCTGTGTAAAACAAAACCACATCTCCTTTACGGATTTCAATGCCTTGTTTTTTGGCTACTTTTTCAATGTCTTCTACTGTAAAAACAGTGCCTTCATTTACAATATCCTGATTGTAGTAAGAGCGCATATCTAATACAATACCTCTAGTAACTATTGGCGGTAATTTTTCTAGACCTAATTTTTTTACACCAGAAACGGTTAAAAAATCTTCAACTTTATGTCCGTTATAATGCACATTGTCTCTACCGTAATGTGCCAATCCGTTTATTTGAGATCCAACACCTGTCCAACCAATTAACTGATCATCTACGTAAGTGAATTTGTTAGAACCTGCAGCAGCAGTTTCTGGTTGTAAGGTTTCAATATGAAAGTATCTGTGACGGAAAGCTGCAGTTTCTGCATTTACCACCATTCCTAAGCGGTATACTTTTCCTTTCTTCACCAATTTTACCGCATCTAAAACTGTTTCTTCATTCAAAAGGTTTAGTGCTCCAATTTCATCGTCTGCACCATAAGGTGACGTTGGTACTTGTTGTGCGTTTGTAGTTAAAGCAGTGAAAAGAGTAGCTGCTAACGCCATTGTTTTTAATGTATTTACTATTGTTTTCATTTTAATATGTTTTTAAATTTCTTATACAAATTTCCGATTAAAGCAAGAGGTGTGCGAGGATGTACATCACCATTTTAAAGTGATGTATGTCACATTTAATACTGCTCATACATCACTTACTTTTAATTTTATTTAATCTTGAAGCTTCATTTTGAGCACCAAGTAAGGTGGTTTACTGGCATCTTTTCCTTCATTTAATAAAGGCAGATTGTGAAGCTGATTTGCTACGATATACAAGTAGTTTCCGTGTATGGCAACACCATCTGGCCAAGACAGGTCTTTTTGGGATTGCGCAATGGTTTTCATTCCAGCAGGCGTACTTTCTACAATGGCTGAATTTTCAACATCGGTTACATACACTTTACCGTTTGCACCCACTTTAAATCCGTCAGATTTTGGTTTGTTGGCATAAAACTCAATGTACTTATTCAGGTCGCTATCTTGCTTACTTTCATCAGCTAAAACAGCAGAAGGTATGCGGTAAATTTTGGTATTCCCCATTGCACCATAGTAGATATAATTGTTTTTGTCATCTATAGAAATTGGATTTAATGGGTATCTTGGTTGAATGGTAGTACCGTCTTTTCTTTTGTGGGAAACCAATCTACCGTGAATTTTCACTGGTTCATCAGCAGGCAAAAATGATGCATCCCCTTCCAAAACACGTCTTATATAACCTGTTTCTAAGTTTATCACTACAAAAGCAGGTGCAATTGGCGGATTTAAAGCATCGGTCATATCTGCAATTACAGCAGTGTTGTTTTTAACATCAATCACAAAATCCTGTAAAAAAGGTTTTGTTGACAATACCGTATTTGGAATTGGAAAAACTTTTGTGACGTTTCCGGTTACCAAATCAAAACCAACCAATTTTGGAACCTGATTTTGCTTTACGTTACCCATATCCAACACCCAAAGAATTCCGTTAGCATCGGCTTGTATTCCGATAGTTGAATTGATACCTTTTATACTTCCGTTTTCTGGTTTTACAATCCATTCTTTATCTCCAAAAGGAATAGCTTCTCCATTAGGTAAAATTTCTTTCACCATATACTTTGAAGCACTTAAGGCACTCATTGTTACAAATATTCTTCCGTCGTTAGACACCGTTATATTTCCTGGTCTTGATTCTGGAAATGTTGCTATCGTTTCTAATTGTGCTTGTGTTGATAGTGTAAAATTCATTACAAGTGCGAACAAGACTGTTTTTATAATTGTTACTGTTTTCATCGTTATTGTTTTTAAAATTGAATTGATTTAATTAGTTGCCCAAAAACTTCTTTTGGGTTGATGGGTCTACCCAGATAACATCGCTTGGGTCTCTGGCTATTGCGTCAAAAACGAGTACGTCTAACGGACCTTCCAAAATTTTCCCGTTACCGTGTGCTGTGCCTTTTTCCCAAAAAAGTAAGTCGCCTTTTCCTGCAACAACAGGACCTTTATCGGCAACATAAAATTCTGCTTTACCATTTAAAATGTAGAGGTAAGCATCAGATTTTGCGTGGTAGTGCATAGGCACTTCGTCATACAACCTAAAGATTCTTACACCTGCGTGTTCACGGTCTATTAATCTGATGTCTTTGATGATACCATTATGACTTTTAGGAAGTAGCGTTACGTATTCATCAATATTAATAATACCATAAGCGTTACCCATTAACGGTCTTTTGTTTTCTTGCGCATAGGTGTTAAAACCTATAGCAAATACTGTAAATAATAGAAAAAGTGTTCTTGTAGTTTTCATAGTACATTGTATTTAATTGTTCGATACAAAATTCTATGAAAACCAAGGGGTGTGCGAGGACATACATCACGGATTTTTTGTGATGTACATCAATTTTGAAAAGTGATTTAGGTCACTTTTAGCTGTTAAAACGACTTAAAGTCTCTCTGGATACGCCTAAATAAGAAGCGATTAATTTTTTAGGAACGCGTTGTATTAATTTTGGAAGTTTATTTAAAAGATACTCATATCTGCTTTCTGCGGTCATTGTAAGCAAAGACAAGATTCTTTGCTGTAAATTGATATAACCGTGGTTGGATTTAATTCTGAAGAAATTGGCAACGGCAGGGACTTCAAAACAAATCTTTTCCCTGTTCTCTAAAGACAAACAGAAGAACTCAGAATCTTCAAGGCAGTCCACAAAAATAGTCCCAGGTTCTTGATGTTGAAAAGCACAATGGTCGCTCACCCAATAGTCTTCCATAGCAAATTGAAGAATGTGTTCTTTACCTTTTTCGTCTATGGAGTACGCTTTTACCAAACCTTTAATAATCCAATATTCAAAGTCTACAGGTTGCCCTACTTGTATTAAAAATTGGTGTTTTTTAAGACTTTTATACTGAAAATGAGATTGAACAAAATTCCATTCGTCATCTGTTAACGCAAATAACTCTTCAAAATGTTGTCTTAGTAAATGAAGTTTTTCTTCCATATCGCAAATTTATTTTTTATTTCTGTTTCTGGAAAGTTTACTAGTGTTTTAAATCTATTGATTGGTGTTGCTTGTTTTTTAATTTGTAGGAATGTGCTTAAATATGAAAATAGTGTTGTTGGGCTTTATCTTTTTGATGATTAAATATCCATTTTTCTAATTCAATATATTCTTTTTCGGCTATAATTTTTAAAAAAACGCAATCAATTACTATTCGATTTGGCTAAATTTTCTAAGGTGGCTTTTGGTGTTGTTAGTATTTCAGCGTCTGTAAGCACTTGAATATTTTCTTCAGATTTTTATGTGAAATAAACGAAGAATAAGTTATTAATAGTTTGTTTGGAAAGGTAAATCAATAAGTAATTTCATCGTCATTGTTTGAAAAGTAATAGGAACGAAAAATTGACTTTTAACAAAAGTTATAGCGTCGCAAATTTCATTATTATTAATGTATAAATTACTTTTTTTTAATAAAACGGTTTGAGACACTTTTAAGAAATCATTAATTTCTAAATCTGTAAATAAATTAAATGATTTTTAAATATTCGTTCATTTCTTTCTGTGCTGTAACACGTTTTGTATCGTTAGTAATACTTATTTGATTAATACTTTCTTTATAATTGTTATATCTGTTTTTAAATTTATATTGAAAAAGTATGTCTGTGGTTTTAATTCGATTTTTAGATTGTTTACTCCCTTTTTTACAGGTAAGTTTTTATAAATTATTTGCCCTTTTGTATTAAAGACAGTTAGGGTGCCATTTTTCGGACTGTCTAAAAATATATTTTCAGTTGAAGGGTTTGGATAAATTCTTATCAAGTTATTAACTAAATAGTCATCATTTGATAAGGATATATTGTTTTGCTGAATAGATAAATCAGCGGACCAAATGATATCTGCTAGACCATCATTATTCATGTCATCTGATTCGATAACACTTATAATGGTTTGTTCATCTTGAATAAGTGTTGGCGCACTAAAATTACCAAAGCCATCATTTATATATAAATAGAGATTAAAATCTTTAATTATTATAAAGTCTAAGTCATTATCATTGTCAAAATCCTTCAATGCACCCGATCTTATATTAATTGCAGTTGGGTCTATAATCTGTACATTAGAAAAATTTCCGTTTCCGTCATTTTTCATCCATCGAACCCCTATTGAGTTGTTGTCTTCGCTAAATAAATCTACATTACCATCATTGTCTATATCTATTAACCGAACGAATAGGTTGAATGTACTAGGTATTTGGTTACTTCTTGTAGAATCGTAATTTAATGTTCCGTTATTATTTTTATACACAGATATATTGCTACCGCCTGTAATAACATCTTCAAAACCATCAGCGTCAATATCACTTATAGTAATATCAAAAAAATCCTCTATTGGTCCTGATATGGTTTGAGTTGTGAAATTTGACATTCCATCATTATAATATACTTTAAAGGTTGTACCTCCAATAGCAATAATATCTAGGTCGTTGTCATTATCTATATCAGCTACATCAATATCACTTTCGAAAAACGAAAAAGAATCGAGTACTTGTGATGAAAATGACAATGCGGTATTTTTATGTAGTGTTACAGAATTTGTAGCATCACCAATACTAACAATATCAAGCCAATTATTATTATCGAAATCACCTACAGAAATATTAGTAACTTGACCGTTACCTGTTGCAACTGTTGTTTCGGGACCAAAATTAAATTCACCTTGATTTAAGTAATAAGAAATAAGATTATTAGCTGAAAACTTTCTTGTAACTATGATGTCTTTTAAATTATCATTATTAATGTCTGCTGTTATGATGTTAGTAATTAATCCTGTGTCTGACTCAATTAGAACTGGGTTAGCAAATTGTGAATGTAAGTTAGTGGTAAATAGTAATGAGATAGCTATTACGATGTAGACTGAAATTTTAGGTGAATTTATTCTGTTAGTTTTTATTTTCAATTCCATTTCATTTTTTTATAAATAATATTGATAGAGTAGTATAAGATTAACTTCGTTTGTTTGCTGTGCTCGGGTGTTGCATGTTTAAAAAACTAATTTAGCAAATAAATGCCAAATAGACTTAAACGAAGTAAATTGGTAAAGCAAAGTCTACGAGGATTTTGTAAGTAGGCCAGAACAAGCCATTAATTATAAATTTATTGTAATTATTGTTTTTTGCTTACTTGCTTAATTTTAGTATTCTGGATGCTCCTTGAATTACCAACACAAAGACTATTGTTCCTATAATCAAATCAGGTTTATTTGAACCCAAATAATGCACTAAAATTCCAGCAATTATTACTCCCAAATTAATAATCACGTCATTTGACGTGAAAATCATACTTGCTCTCATATGTGCCTCTTCTTTACTCTTTGATTTTTGCAAAATGTAAAGACAAATTCCGTTTGCGATAAGTGCAAAAATCGAAATGATAATCATTGTTGAAAAATCAGGAAGTTTTTCATCCTCAAAAAATCTTCTCAAAACTTCTACAAATCCTATAATTGCAAGTGCTATTTGGAAATATCCTGCAAGTTTAGCAATACGCTTTTTCTTTATAACTGTTCCGCCAACCGCAAGCAAACTAATTCCATAAACGAAACTGTCGGCAAGCATATCTAAACTATCGGCAACAAGTCCCATAGATTTTGAGATAATTCCTGTGGTCATTTCAATAATGAAAAAGGCAAAATTAATGGCAAGTACAGACCAAAGTAATTTTTTCTGATTTTCATTTTCTTTAAATTCTGTTTGGTTGGTTTGTGTAGTCGATATTTTTTTTCCGCCTAAATTCAGTTCGATAACCGACTTTTCAATTAGGTTAATTTCTCCGCTATGAAAAACGGTTAATTTTCGATTAGGAATATCAAAGGTCAAATTCGCAATGCTCGAAATGCCGTCCAACTTCATTCGGATTAGATTTTCTTCTGACGGACAATCCATTTTTGTAATTTCAAATACTGTCTTTTTCATTTGAATTCTGGTTTTTAGTCCTTATTTACAACGGTTTTGTTTAAGATTTACTAGGAACTAATTTAGCAAATACCAACCGAATAGACACGAGTGTAGTGAACTCTGCGTAGCAAAAAATCTGCGAGGATTTTTGTAAGTAGGTTATCACTGGCAATGAATTATACACCGTGTTAGCGGTTAGGCTTTATTCATATTCTTATTCGTTCGTAAATTACTCCTTGCTGTCCTTCAAAGTCAAAATTTTCTTTAAATGTCATTCCAATTTTCTCAAGAACTTTAATTGAGCCAATATTTTTTTTCATTGCTCGACCAACTATTTTTTCAATTTTAAGTTTGCTAAACCCAAAATCAAGACATTTTTTTGCAGTTTCAGTCGCATACCCTTTATTCCAATAGTTTCTGTAAAATCTAAATCCAAGATCATATTCGTTTTTGTCTTGACTATATTTAAGTCCGCACCAACCAATAAATTTTAAAGTTGCTTTGTCAATAACAGCAAGTCGTCCCACTCCGTACTTTTCATATTGGTCATAGTTAGTCAAAAAGTCAATAGCAGTCTGTATATTTTCAAAAGGCTTATCTCCTGTGAATTTTAATACTTCTTCGTCAAGATTTAAAGTGTAGAAATCAATAGCATCTTCTTTTGTCAGTTTACGCATTATAGTTCTTTCCGTTTCTATATACTCAATTGCTTTCATTTCTTTGATAACGTTCGTTTTTTAGTTGACCGCTAATGCTAGTTGTAAATTACTCATGTTGCTTTAGTTCATTACTCTTTTAGTTTCATTACCTCTTCCAACAATGGTGCGAGTCCGTTTTCTGTTATTGTGTCATTATTCCAAAAGCTCAGAACACAACTCATATAATTTCCTCTAACTTCAGTTGCGACATAGAAAATGGTCAACGTTTTTCCTCCAGACATGCTTGCTAAAACAGAAGTCGGTCCGGTAAAATCATAAATCACTTTTTTGGCTTTAGTTTCTGTTCCTTCAAATTCTATATCAACTATGGCTTCCGAAATTACTTTTCCATTTTTTCTTGATTTAGTTATCGTAAATTGCTGTTCAACTGTGTTTTTTGCATCCTCTAAATCTTTATGTACAGACCAATTCATTTCACCGTAATATGGACATTGCACAGTATTTACGTTGGTCCAATTACAACCCGTTCCTAATTTTATTTTTCTACCAGCAAAATTGATACTATCAATTTTCATTGCGGCATAATTTTCTTTTGGTATTTTATCTTCAATTATAAGTTTTATAAGTGTTCGTTCAAATTCCTTGTCTCTTTTATTAATTGAACTGAATTGAATAATTGTAATCCGTTTTTCATGATTTTCAATAAAATAATAGGAGTTGTTTTGAACTAAACTCTCGGTAATTTTATCTGCATTCTCAACGTAGTAATTATTATAAGGCAACTGCTCGTCTTTCGTTTTCTCTTCGTTCTTTTTTATGTCATATTTTCTGTAGACTTTTTTAAGCCCTTTTTCGGTAAATGGATAATTTAAAGTTTGACTTGTAATTGTATAACCGTCAATATTAAAAAACGATGTTCCATTATTATAAATAGCTTGTAACCTACTGAAAATACTATCATTTTGAGCAAAAGAAACTGTAAATGCAAGAAGTAAAATAATTGTAAATTGTTTTTTCATAGGTATTGGATTAAAGCTTGGCTAGGTTTGAATCATAAAACCAAAATCTTATACTGTTAAAAGTACTAAATTTCAGTCGTTCTTATATTCTTTTTATTTCAGCTTCTTAATTCTTTAAAGTGAAGCTTGCCATAATGTAAACTATCAAAGGACACCTAAAAACGCTATCTATTGTTTTTGTATGCCAACAGAACCATCAGGCGAGGGATGAAGCTCAAAAGTGAAATCGGGGTGAATATTAGCCTCATCACGATGTGAAACAAACAAAATACTGGTTTCACTTTCCTTGGCTATTTTGTTTATTAACGCAGAAATAAGGGCTCTGCCTTCATCATTGACATTAATTAGTGGTTCATCTAAGATTAGTAATGGCGGGTGTTTAATCATGGCTCTAGCTATTAAGACTAAGCGTTGTTCGGCTGGAGATCGTTTTAGAAAAGCGGAGTTTTTGTCTTTATTTAAATTTAAGACGTCTATCCACTGTGCAGCCGTTTGTATTTGTAAGGTTGATGGGGTTTGGTATAAGCCCACACTATCAAAAAATCCAGACAGAATCATGTGCTCTACGGTATGGTTTCGATTAAATAATTCTAACATGGCAGGACTTATATAGCCTATCTTTTGTTTGATATCCCAAACACTTTCACCGCTGCCTTTTTTTTTACCAAAGAGATATAACTCTTGACCATAGCCTTTGGTATTGTTTCCGTAAATCATAGACAATATGGTGGTTTTGCCAGAGCCATTAGGGCCTATTAAATGCCAAAATTCCTTTTTTTTGATGGTCCAGTTGATATCTTTTAGAATGCAACGATCGTCATAATTCACCTGTATATTCTTAAGCTCTACGAGGACTTCTGGAATATTGGTGTACGTTGTTATTGCGGGAGGGATGTCTTTATCAAAAACAAAGGCTCGTTTTTTTAACGTATAGTCTGCAATGGGTACCACGGCTTTAAGCTTATCTTTTTCAAAGGTAATGGCATGGGTGATTACGGGTAAGAGGTCCTCTTGTCTGTTGAAAATAAAAACGATAGGCATGTCTTTAGACAAGGCTATTAATTGCTGTTTTAATTCAGACACCGATGCTTTGTCTAAGGTTTCATAAGGATTATTTAAGACGATGAAATCTGGGTTTTGTTGCAGTAGATAAGCCAGCAATGCTTTTTTTTGCTCACCTGTAGATAAGGTTCTTAAGCTTCTGTTTATGCCAGATGTTAACTCAAAATTATCGTGTTTTTCTTCCTCTTGAATATAGGTTTCTAAAACTGAATTTGAAAACAAGACTCCTCTTTTGTCTTCTAACCCTTGTAATTTATAGCTGCCATTTAGTAAGTGCGGTAACCATTGTTTTTGTGATGAATGTGTCGTGTCTTCAATGGCATAATGCTGATGTGATGGTGTCATGTGGGATTGAGTTGAAGAGAATTGTAAGTTGTATGGATTCTTAGGTTTTTTATGTGATGTCGTTGGGTGTTTTGATATCTAATTTAGCAAATATAAATCTAATAGCGTATCTGATCGCATTTTAGTGAACAGGTTAGAATTACGAAATTATGTATATAGCTTTTAAGGTTATTAGTACTAATTACTATTCTGTGTATTGGTATTATTTGTCACTCCATGTGATCTGTTATACTATAAGCTTGTTTTAAGCATATTATAAGCATGCTATAACCACGCTATAACCTGTATTGTAAAATTTTGTATATTGCTGTATAGTAGGTGTTTAACTTAAAATTTGGTGTTATGGCACAACAGACCGGAATTATCCCTTTAGTAGGTACGTTAAATGGTATTAATTTTTATTATTTGAATGGCAAGCCGATTGCACGAAAAGCGGGTGGTGGATTTACTAAAAAAGCGATAAAAAGCAAGGCTAGTATGCAGCGTGTGCGTGAAAATGCCGATGAATTTGGTCATTGTTCTGCGGTGAATAAAGCGTTTAGATCTGCATTGTCCCCGTTTTATAAGGGGCACAAATTCACACATTTTCACAGTCGTTTGATGGGTTTGTTTACGCGTATAAAAGCTTTGGATACAACACATAAACGCGGCAAACGCTCTGTCGCTAACGGGATAGGGCAGGCGCAAGGTTTGCAATTGTTGGAACAGTTTAGCTATACGCCAGCATGTAGTGTACAACACGTTTTACCGTTTGAGTTTGATGTTTCTAGTGCTAATTGGGCTTTAAGCCTTACCGATTTTGATATGGCACAAGTGGGATTTGTAGATGGTGCTACCCATATTGCACTGACGTATGGTGTGTTGGATTTTGATTTTGAAAGTCTAAACTACGCTCTACATTTGGCTCCTTCGTTGGTTTTAGATGGTTCTTATGCTGGAGCTACTTTGACTTTAGAACCCGATACTTTGCCTAGTGGCCTTGGTACTGCGCTTTGTGTGCTTGGTGTGCGGTTTTACCAAGAGGTAGATGGGGCTTTGTATGTTTTAAATGCTAAAGATAGTGTTGGTATTGCGGTTTTGAAATGTATATAAGGCGTTGGAGGTTGCTACTGTGTTTTTCGTAAAGTAGATTAGATTATTCCTTTAGGATTAATTGAGAAAATCTTTATTAATTGACTCAAGATAATCTTTTACATAACTATCGATCGCCGCTTTGCTAGATAAGTTTTTACCACGTAAGGTCATTATGATAATGTATTTATCCTTGTAGGTGGCATGGTACTTGGCTTCCTCGTATTCAGCTTCAGTTGTGGTGGTTATAAACGCATTGTCAAATATGTGTAGATCGCTAACGTAAGTGTCTTCGATGTCTAATTTTACGGCATTATTGTAACCTATTCGTATGTAATTATACATTGTTTTGTTTTCATTTACCTCTTCATTGATGGTGAACGTAAATTCGTAGAATTCTTCTGTAGGGTGATCGTATTGAGCCACAAGTCCGCGTTTACTACAACCCACATGCTTGAAATTATATACTGCGTATGTATCGAGGTGTGGAACTGCATCAAATAGTTTCTTATTGGGTTCGCAAGTCGGTACACTTTCTGGAAATTTTGATACAACGGTTACTGTATTCTCACTTATAGGTGCTAATTGCGCTGTAGATTCGTTTTCTTTACATGAAAACATCAGTGTTATTACTGCTAGAAATAGAAGCCTGTTTTTCATTTATATTGGATTTAGTGCCATTGTTTACCAAATACCTAAAGACCTGTACTTCTTTATTTTCTTCGGTTTTAACTCACATAAAAGTAGGATAAAGCATGTGTCTTCTGTGTTACCTTTTCGTATTCTTTTTGTAAATTTCTATGATTTTTTACTTTCATTTTATAAATCTATACCTTTAGATTTGTTGCGCTAAGTTATTGAGGGGAGGTGGTTTTTTTGTATTGTGACTAACGGCTTTATGTATGGTTTACTTCGTCTGTTCGCTGCGCTCGGGTGTGGTGTAGTTAAGCGCGGAGTTTAGGAAATAAAAACGGAATAGAAAGTCTACGAGGATTTTCATAAGTGTGCAAGATTGTAGTAATAAATCATATACAGCGTTGGGCAACGTTTTTTTTATTCAACTCTAAACCTAAATTTGAGTAACATTCTTGGTAAATGGTCGTCCAAGTTTTCAATGTATTTATCGCTTAATTCAATTAGGTTTAAGTCATATTTAGAGTAAATTCATATGTTTGTTTCCTATTCTAATTCAAGGCATTTAAAACCTATCTTTTTTAGTTCATTAATTATTGTTTTGGAAATTGAGTCCTCGCTTTCGATTCGTAAAATATGATCGCAGTCTTCAATATCGAAATTCCAATTTTGTATTTCAGTAATGTTATTAATGGTTGGCGTTGCATATCTTGCCTTTTCCTTAGTTGAAATGTTTGTCTTAAAAACAGAAATCATTTTAAATACTTTTTAAATAGGATTGCGCTATTTCAACAGTCCAATCCTTAACTCTTTCTTTATCTGCCATATCAGCTTTATCAAAAAAGAAATGCTGCTTAATTACTAAACCACAATATGAAAAAATTCCTTTATCGGAAGTTAAGCATAGTGCCTGATCCATACCTATTGCTTTGTACTCTATTTTGGATTTTCCTTGGGTGTTAATAACAAAAATTCGCTTACCAGATAGTAATCCTTTTTGTATTCCTTGGTCGTAACGGTATGCAAAACCATAAGAAAAAACGCGGTCAATATATCCTTTCATAATAGCAGGCATTCCTGTCCACCAGATTGGATAGATCAATGTTATAGTGTCTGCCCAAGAAATATATTTTTGCTCCTGTTTTACATCCTGTGAGACTTCACCTTTACGTTGTCCTGTCATATCACTTAAAGAAAGGATAGGATTAAAATCTATATGATACAAATCTCGAACAATAACATCCTGATTATGTTGTGTTAATATATCTACTACAGTTTGTTTAAAATGATGATTTAGACTTGCTTTATTAGGATGGGCATAAATAATAAGATGTTTCATTTTTCTGGTTATTTAAGAAATTAATGAGACAAATGTAATGTGCCTTTGTATGTTACAATTGTAAGAAAACGAAATGATTATTTAGCGCTGCAAACATCCTGTTGAAATTTTAGATATTGGTTTGGGGAATAATTAGTAAAATGCTTAAAGTCGTGTATCAACTGACTTTGATCATAATAGCCACAAGTTTCTATTATTTTGAACCAATTTATTTTTGATGTTTGATTTTGCAATAGTTCAATGGCTTGAATAAATCTTTCGTACCTGCTTTTTTCTTTAGCAGTATAGCCTAAATATTTTTTATGGTTTAATTGTATAGTCCTTTCACTTTGATTGGTTTCTTGGGCAATTATCTTTATGGGATTAAAAATGGTATAATTGTCTTTGTGATTTTGAAAATTTTCAAAAGCCGTTTCGCTACTTTTTAAATAAGGTTTACAAAAATCTAACATCAAATTTATACGGTTGTTTGTATCTTCATTTTTAATGAAATGCCAGAGATTTGTAAAACAATTTTGATTCAAAAGAGCATCAGGATTTATAGGTAAAAGATCCGATATTATTACTTGACTAAAGAATCGATAAAAAGCATCATCCTTAAAATTGGCAACCAACATGTCTGAACCAGGTGATAAAGTATAGTCGAAAGGCTGTTTTATAGGTCCTAAAACAATACACTTTTCTAAATTTATTTGGGTATTGTCAACTGTATTAAAATGAATAGCTGTACCAAAACTAAAAACCATAATAGTTTGAAAGTTAGGTAGTAATGTTTTTGTTGTTGCTTGATTTGTGTTATTTTGAGCACTATAAAAATGAGAAAAAACAGACTGAAATTCTGATGGGACATCTATTCTATTACTTGTTATATGTTGCTTGTCTGTTCTCATTTTACCAAAATTAGGCACTTTTAATTATCAATTAAATGTTTTTCTAAATTCCATAGGAGACATTTCGGTCTTACTCTTAAACAGTTTGTTGAAAGACGTTGGATATTCAAATCCTAAATTATAGGCAATTTCATTTATAGATAGCGTAGTTGTTGAAAGTTCTTCTTTCGCTTTTTCAATTAGTTTGTTGTGTATATGTTGTTGTGTACTCATTCCTGTTAAAGATTTCAATACACTACTTAAATAAGTAGAGGAAAGATGAAGTTCTTTAGAGATATTTTCAACAGAAGGTAAGCCAAGTTCGATTAAGTTATTTTGATTGAAATACGTTGATAATAAGGTTTCTAATTTTTCCAAAAGTTGATGATTGGATTTATTACGAGTTATAAATTGCCTTTCATAAAAGCGTTCTGCATAATTTAACAATACCTCTAATTGAGATACGATAATTTTTTGACTGAATTTATCAATATTGGATTGGTATTCTTTTTCTATATTTTTAAAAATATCAATGATTTTTTGTTCTTCATCTTCAGACAAAAATAAAGATTCGTTAATGTCGTAGCCAAAATATTCATATTTTTTGATGGATGTGGCAAGTGCTGTGTTCCATAAAAAATCTGGATGGATTAAAAGGAGCCATCCCGAAGGCTTTAATTTTTTATCTAAAAAAACATTAGGATTTCTTTCCATACTCATCACCTGATTGGGTGCTAAAAATGTCATTAAACCTTCATTAAAATCATACTCCTGTTGTCCGTAAAATAATTTATAAGGCACATTTCGTTTTAACCCTATTGTGTAATATTCTTGAATTAGTTTTAATCCTTTTAAATGCTTAGGGAATTCAACTTTACTAAAATCTATTAAGCTTATTAATGGGTGTTTTGGTGCAGTAAGATTTGCAAAAGCATGAAACTCAGAAATTTTTGAAATTCGTTTTAAGTTTCTCATATCCATTATTTTAAACTTTATTTTTTTGAATAAGAGTTGTCATTGTATCATTTAAAAAAGCAAATATAAACCCTAAAGTTATTGAAATAAAAATAATCATTATTGGTTTAATTTCGATATTTGGATGCACACCGAAAAAAATAATTAAGCCAATAAACCAAGCAGGAATATTTTGAAGCCCTTTAATTTTTGACAAATATGTTAAAGATGTAATGAATATAAAAACAGCTAAAGAAAAACCGAGGATACCCAGATATTGGCTTAAGCCACCACCTAATAATTTTATCATAATACCCATAATGATGCCACTGGTTATAGGAATAATAGTATATAAAACTGACTTTAATGATTTACCAAATAAATAATAACTTACCCAAGCCATAAATAAAACCCAACTGGGTAATTGTAATGAAAAAGAAATTAAGATGGCTAAAGCACCACAGAAACCCATTGTTGAAGCCGTTAAAAATTGTTTCATAATAAAATAATTTACGAGTTATGCCATACCTCCGTTAGCTCCAATATTCTGTCCATTAATCCATTTTGCTTCGTCTGTTACTAAAAAAGCGACTATTTTTGCAATATCCGATGGTGTTCCTAAGCGCTTAAAAGCATTACTATTAGAAAGTTGAGTAATCATTTCTATTGATTTACCCTCTAAGAATAATTCGGTTCCTGTTGGACCAGGTAAAACACAATTTACATTGATACCTCTATTACCTATTTCTTTAGCAAACACACTACTTATTTGTTGTACAGCAGATTTAGTAGCAGAGTAAATACCATAGGTTGGAAAATTTGTTCGTGTTACTGTAGAAGAAATATTGACGATGCTTCCGTTGTCTGCTAATTGAGTAGAAGATTCTCTTAACGTATTAAAAACTCCTTTTACATTAATATTAAATTGTTTTTCAAACATGGCATCAGTAGCATCTTTAATTAGAGAATTCTTCATAATTCCTGCATTATTAACTAAAATATCTACTTTTCTAAAATGTGATATCGTGGTGTCAAATAAATTTTTGACATGTTTTGGTTTACTTATGTCTGCTTGAATACTAATAGCTTCAAAACCATTCTGAATAATTTCATTTACAACATTTTCAGCAGCTACTTTACCACCAACATAGTTAACCACTACTTTTGCCCCATTTTTAGCTAAATTTTTAGCAATTTCAGCACCAATTCCTTTTGAAGAGCCTGTGATAATAGCGACTTTTCCATTTAATACACTCATTTTCTCTGTTTTTAAATTAATCATACAAAGTTGAGTGATTTTTAAACTTAAAACTTTTCCAAATCTGTGTTTTAGCTGTTGTTATATTTTTTAATGGCTAACAGCGGTTTTATGTATGGTTTACTTTTATCGTTCGCTGCGCTTGGGTGTTGTGTGGTTAAACACTAAAGTTAGCAAATAAATCACAGATAAAAAATCCGCGAGGATTTCTAGAAGTAGGCGAGAACTAGCAATAAATTAGATACGGTATTGTAAACAGTTATTAATTAGGTTCAACAGTTCCACTATAATTTCCAATGATTGTTATTCCGTTCCATTTGAATTCATAATCCACATCAATTTCAGTTATTTGATTATTCACACCATCAGATTCCGATGTAACAGAATTCACTGTAACTCTTCCTGATTGGAAATTGTCATCTTGATGCCAATATCCAGAATAAGCGAAATTCTCTTCTTCTGAATTATCCTGAAAATGTATAGGATGATAGCCGTCTACACCAAAAACGTTGTTTGGACCATTACTTGTAGAGTAAGTTCCTTCTGTAAGTGGTATAAAGTCTCCTTGTGCTCCAGACCTAATATAAAAACTTCCAAATTGTCCTTCTTCAACATTATGGTTTAATGGGTTTGATAATATTAAATGGTATGGATTTCCACTGTTAGCTTTTGCAAAATTTGTCTCATAAAAAGTACCATTGACTGTAAATCCGTTTGTGACATTTGTATTGTCAGAATCATCGCTTGAACAAGATGATAAAATCATAAATCCAATTAAAATTCCATAAAATAATTTCATTTTTTTCATTCGTATTATTGGGTTTTAATTGTTTACAATGGTTTTGTTTATGGTTTCGTTGCGTGGTTTAAGCACTAAAGTTAGTAAATAAATCAGAGATAGAAAGTTTGTGAGAATTTTTGTAAGTAGGCGAGAACCAGCCATTAATTTAACACGGTGTTGTAAAACGTTATTTTTAATTATTTAGCGGAAATGTTATTCCAACTGCAAATGCTCCAACGAATTGTTGAACTGATGGTTGAAAATAATAAGTAAATCCTAAATCGACATTATTATTTTTTCCTAATTCGAGTCCAATTGCAAAAGGTATGTGATAAATTACACCACTTTTATCGATATTGTCATATGCTGTTAATGTTTCAAATTTTCCAATTGAGGTTCCTATTCCAATTTCAACATATGGTGCAACCCAAGGAATTGGTGCACGAACTCTTGCTTTCCCACCAAGTAAAAATGCTTTTGATTCTGCTATTTCATTAGTAGGATTGTCATTCAAATCTTTTCCGTCAGAATTTGTCAAAATAAAACCAGCGTAAGGTCTTAATTCAAGCCAAGAAGCGATTTTTAATACTAATTCTCCTTGTGCAAAAACACCATCATCAGCAACTTCGTCAATACTATTATATGGAAAACTAATACCATATCCAATTTGAGCGTTTATTGATATTTCTTTTACAAACTGGGCTTCAGTTAAATTTGAAGTTAAAATTACTATTAATAATAAAATATTTTTTTGCATTATGGCAAAACTTAAATTAGTATAACTTTAATTAACTCAATTTCTAGGATTGCAAATTTCACTACAATTATAAACTTAATGAGCTAATAACCGAAAACGTTGCAACACATAGTTCATCAATAAATTATTTGCAATTGCTTAGAAAAGTTATTATTGGCTACAATAGCCATTCAAAAAATTATCTTGTGTTGGGTTGAAGGCATTGTAATTTACTTGGTAATTACCACTATCTTCAGAAAAAGTGCCATTAATACTATTACTAATTGCACAAAAATCTGTTAAACTATAATTTTCTAGAATAATAATATAACTTTCAAATCTTACATTATTTAAGCCTTCTAGACTAGTTAATAAGTCATTATCATATATCTCTAGAGAATTACAATTTGAGTTTATATTATTTAGTGCTGATATGTCAGTTAGAGATGAGTTTTCTTCTATCCAAATAGTCTGAGTAACTCTTCTCAAATTATTTAATCCATTCAAAGATTCAATATTGTTGCAGGATGTTATTCTGAGGTATCCATCAATAATTTTAAGGTCTGATAAAGCTGTTAAGTCACTTGCCGTATCAGAAATAGTCAATGAACCTAATATTTTTTCATATTGATTTGTGCTAAATTCATTTATCTCTTGCTGGGATGTTAAATAGACATCTCCTGAGTACGAGTGTAAGTCATTACTATTATCCTCAACTGAACAGTTGTAAAGAATTAAAAATAGGTATAAGCATTTAATTTTTTTCATGCGTTTTAATTTAATTTTTTCTAACGTGTTTGTATATGGTTTGTTGCGTGGTTTAAGCACTAAAGTTAGCAAATAAAAACCGAATAGAAAATCCGCAAGGATTTTCGTAAGTAGGCTAGAACTAGCAATAAATTATATACGGTGTTATGCTACGTTTTTTTTAATTTTATTTATTAATGAATCAATCACAATTTCTAGTAATAGATTTCTTTGCTCATAAATAGATTTCCATTGTTTTTCATTCCAAGAATCTTCTTCCTGCTTATACATTCCGTGAGCCAAAATATGTCGCATATCATCTAATTTAGGGTTTCTCAACAATCCATTTTGACTTTCTATAACTCTTTTAATATTTTCCCTTTTTGCTTTGTTTTCTCTTCCAGGCGCATAATCTTGTCCTAACATTGCTAAAAAGCTATCTGTAAGATTAGATTTTCCTTTTTTGTTCCACCAGAACCCTTCTATAAAAGAGTAAAGACTTAATAACTCAATTAAAACATCATTAATTCCTGATATTTTATAAATTTCCTCAAGAATACTACTATGTTTAATGTTTAATTTATTTAGTGTTTCAAAATATGATAAGACTTTATCAAAAGTTATTGGATTTATTTCGGTTTGAGAAGATGTTGTAACACTCTTAAAACCTTCCCAAGTAGGCATAGTAATGGCAGCATTAGGAATAAATTCAGATGTATGCGAAACTAATGTCGGTTGAAAATATACAAGCTTTAAACACAACTTAAAGAGTAATGAAAATTCCGAGGCATTTTTGTTTTCATATCCATTCTTTGTTATGACAAATATTGATTTAATAGGTAAAGGACTGTTTCTTGAATTCATCATTCCATCATTTATGATTTTATTATAAATCCAATCTTGAAATGGTTCTTTAATATTTTTCGAGTTTTCGTAGTTTGTTATTAAAAGTTCAATTTCCCTACCATCGAAATCAATTTTCTTGGTAAAATCTTCGCCCGAAAATTTAACATTATCGATTAGCCAACATCCATATCTAATATTTTCTGTCATAATGTAGCATAACTTGTTATATCATAACTTTTAGCACTCATATCCTGCTAATTAAGTAGGTATTAGCAAGTGTTTTAAATATTTAAAGCTATGAGCAACGAAGTTAATTCTATTTTTTCAAAAACCTATACGTAAAGTTACGTACAGCTGCGCTTCATCAAAAGCCAAGTTAACCCCTTCTATTCTAAAAAACTTACGGTAAACCGTAATAGTCAATTCATAATAACCAAAACCCAATACAGATCAAACGCGCTTTTGATTATGCAAGGTGGTATTAATAAGCTTCAGTGCTATAGTCTTTGTCTGCTATTGATGACGTTAGGTGTTTAATTACAGGACGTCCCGTTTTATTTTATGGACATTAAGCTTGTGGTCGGTTCATCTAGAAAATAGTTATGTTGGAATTACACCAACGATTCGAGAATCAGGAAGCAGGGTACGAGGGCGCTTTAGAATTAGCGAAGTAGGCAATAAGAAATTAAGAAATCTTGTGTTTTTAGCAGCCTTTTCAGCGTATAAATATAACAGAGGCTGCAAAGCCTTATATGATAGAATTGTAGCTAAAGGAAAGCGTGCTAAATTAGCTTAAAGTTGCTTGTTTTTTAATTCAGTTCTTTGTTGTGGTTAGTTTTATTGCTTCACTAAAGTCATTTCATAGGGCATTTTGAAAGAACCTTCTTCATTAGTATCTCGCCAAGTGAATACTTTCCAATGTAATTGCTCTTCGTTTCCTAAATCTGAATAGTTAAGCTCTAATTGTCCTGTAGTACCACCTATACTTGGTTCGCTATAATAACCTAATTTTAATTTATTAGTATTGGTTGGGTCTGTGAAATAACCACCAAAGATATTCCAATCTCTTGTGTTTAAAACAGGTTGCAAAACTGGAAAAGTATTATAAATTATTATGTCATTTTCGGTATACTTAATACGTGCAAAAATTTCATCTTCATAACCTCCAGTACCGACTCTATCCATTTCTCTTTTAAAAAAACTAATCTCAACAATTTTTGTAGGATTTGTTGCATTATTTTGGTATTTCCAGTCTCCTAAGAATTTATTAAACTCTCCGTTTACATCTTTGTAATAATAAGTGTTTCCTTCTACTTCAATAGTTGTCTTTCTATCTTCAATTGGTACAATAGTTTGCCCAAAAGAATAATTTATTATTAAAAGTAAAATAATATTTGTTATAATTTTCATCGTTTAATATGTTTAATGTTATTGTTGTTCCCAATTTGTTATGTTATCATTGGCATCAAAAGTGGCTTCGTAATATGAAATTCCTAGCCCATCTCCATTAGATAACGTAAATGTGTATATAAAAGTCTTAAATTTTTCTTTAAAACAAGCGTTATCTGTATCTCCACATGGTTTAATTACTTGTTTATAATACTCTTCTTTAAGTTTTTCCATATCAGGCGAATCAATAGGGCTTCCATAATCATCATAACCTATCGGCTCTAAAAGTTGTAAAGCAGCTTGCATTTTATCCTTATCATCTATTCTCATAGCAAAACCGCCAGCAGGACTAATTAAAATATTGTCCTGGTCTCTGTTTATGGCGAAGGTGTAAGATTCGTAATTGCCATAAGTAATGTGGTATGCCGTTTCATCGTCTACATAAAAGTCATATTCTTCTATATAGGTTCCTCTAGCTTGCAGGTTTGTATTATTGCCCATATCCTTTTTGTTGGGCAATGCTTTGACAAAGGTATTTATACTTGCGTTATTAGCAATTTTGGATTTATTGATAAGGTTTACCTTAAATTCTAGCTGTTGAGAGGATTCTTCATTGGAAAAGGAATCATCTTTTTAGCATGTGAGACAGCATATTGAAATCCCAAAGAGCAGGATTCCAAGTTTGAGGTAATTTTTCAGTCGGTGTTTTTTTATAGTACAATATTGGTTTAAAGTTAATAAAAAATGTTTGTTGGTGCGGTAAAATTAACCACAACGGTTTAGTATAAGAATAGTAGCGGATTTTCACGCACTAACTTTTCGGTTAAACACTGACCTTTTTTATATTTACTTACTTTCGTTTTAGCGATTAAACCGCTATTATTTTTATACATTGTTGTGAGCTGGCTTTTATTCCACAAAAGCTTTAATCGAATCCAACCAACTTTTAATTTCATCAAATCCACCACGTTCTGTTAATCGCTCAACTGTCATTTTCTCGATTGCGAGATTGTTTAATTGGCGTTTAGCTTTAGATATTTTTTTCTTTTGTTTCTCTTCAGTTTTTACAGGGTCAGGATTTATGGCATTCCAATCTGTATCACTTGTTGCTTGATGAACTGCTATAGCCACTTTTTCTGGTACATCTTCATCATCTAAAACCTCAGTTATATTTATGTTGATATTTAAATCCTGATAACATTCGTTTATTGCTTGATGATGAAGATAATTTTCTAATTCAGTTTTTATTGTATTAAAACCTATTTTGGTTTCTATTCCTTCTGCGTTTAAGTCAGCAACACTTTGCACATAAGCTGGAATATCAGAATCGTAGATATGAACTTGCGATTGTAATAAACCATCTAAATACTTTTTCTCAATGTAAAATTTGAGTTGAGAGCCACCTGTCGGAATAAAAGCAACAGCTTCATTATTTTCTAAATTTATTACATTCCCGTCTGAGGCATATAATATCTTGCTTAAACCTATCAAAGCATTTATATCGTTTTCTCCTTCAACAAAAATCAGAACTTTGACTTTGTTTTTTGGGTCAGGTAATGCTCCAAGTGTTTGGATAATTTTATCTATTATTTCCTCATTATCTGTTCCGTCATCATTTAAACCACTTTCAACATTCACTTGTCCATCGTCTGAATAAACATATCTTAATGACTCCTTAGGAATTTCCTTCGCTAAATTAGAATTATGTGTTGTGAAGAATACTTGAGCATTATCTGTTTCCGAAAGTTCTTTTAGAGCATTTACAATCATTAATTGAAAATCCGGATGTTGTGACGTTTCAGGCTCTTCAAGTGCATAAATAATATTCGGTGCATTTGCTGTTCTTCTATTCTCAACTTGTGCTCTAAAAAAGCTTAATAAAACAAGTCTTCTCATTCCACTTCCACGTTTGTTCAATGGAACACCTCTGTCATCTTCTAAAGTCAATTTGAATATAGAATTCCAAGTTGGTTCTTTAGGGAAATTAGACCGTAAAGTTTCAGCTAATTCTGGGTCTAAATCATTTAGTTTTGTGATGGTATCGTCAGCAAGGTCTGTCGAAGCATCTTGAACTGCTTCTTTTAACTGTTCTAACAATGGTGTTATGTTATCCCTTTTTAAGACCTCTTTGATTATTTCTTTCATTGGGTCTTGAATGTCCGAATCTTGGTCATTCAGTTGCTTGTCAACAAAAAACAATGAGTATAGTGGTAAATACTTTTTGAGGTTCGTCCAAATTTTCTTTCTGTTATCCTCATTGTCTAATCTCCCATCAATCTTTATTTCGGCTTGGTGGGTTGTTATTTGTCCTTCCTCATAAAAATGATTACGAATAGCATTTCTTAACTCTTTACTTTTATTTCTATTAACTCCGTCTGGATTTATTCCTAACTCATCAAATTGAAGTTGTAAAGTCGTTCTTTTTTTAGAAAGTAAATCGGATAGATTTTCGTTGTCGGGATAATCACAAATTATTACAGATTCTTCCGAAACACTTCCTGATGCCGAAATAGGAAACGATTTTTTGATTTCAAGTTTATTCTCTGAGTTTAAAAGATATTCATCTGAAAGACTGGTTGGATTTGTATCATCTAAGATTAATTGCTCAGGAAAATCTGAAAAAATACAAGTTATTTCAATTCTGCTGTTATCATTTTCGATGCATAAATCATTTTTATCAGGCTTACCATTAAAAAATATATCTAAAGCTTCTAAAATTGATGATTTACCAACATCATTTTTTCCTATGATAACATTCAGGTCAGAAACATCGATTTCGGTTTCTTGAGAATAACTTCTGAAGTTCTTTAATTTAAGTTTGTTTAGTTTCATTCGTGTTTTTGGTCAGCTTGCTCACAACTTGTTATATCATAACTTTTATCACTCATATCCTACTAATTAGGTAGGTAATAGCAAGTGTTTTAAATATTTAAAGCTATGAGCCACGAAGTTAATTCTATTTTTTCAAAAACCTATACGTAAAGTTACGTACAGCTTCTCTTCGCCAAAAGCTAAGTTAAAACCTTCTATTCTAAATAACTTACGGTAAACCGTAATAGTCAATTTATAATAACCAAAACCCTATACAGATCAAACGCGCTTTTGATTATGCAAGGTGGTATTAATAAGCTTCAGTGCTATAGTCTTTGTTTGCTATTGATGACGTTAGGTGTTTAATTACAGGACGTCCTTTTTTTATTTTATGGCCTTTAAGCTTGTGGTCGGTTCATCTAGAAAATAGTTATACTGATATTACACCAACGATTCGAGAATCAGGAAGCAGTGTACGAGGTCGTAGTAGATAGACAATAAGAAATTAAGAAATCTTGTGTTTTTAGCAGCCTTTTCAGCCTATAAATATAACCGAGGCTGCAAAGCCTTATATGATAGAATTAAAGCTAAAGGAAAGCGTGCAAAATTAGCATTAATAGCCGTAGCGAATAAGTTGCTAAAACAGGCCTTTGCTATTGCAAAAAGCGGATTGCCTTATGATGAAAACGATGTTTCAAAATTAGCTTAAAAGATACTTGTTTTTTAACTCAGTTCTTTGTTGTGCATAGTAATTTATTTTAGTAAATTTTCAACTATTCTTTTACTCGGTTTCTTTGCGTTTTCATCAATTATTTTTGAATTCTTAATTATTAAATATCTAGGTAATGAATTTAATTTAAGTTCTTTGAATATTTCAGGTTTCTTAAATTGATGGGAATTAAAATTATATTCGTACAATTTAATATTGAGTTCTTCAGATAGATTTTCCCAAGAGTCCAAATTTTCATCGATTGAAAAAAAGACAAAAATTATCTCCGAATTTTTATAGTCCTTACTTAGTTTTAGAACTTTTGGAATTTCTTTTATACACGGTTTGCACCAACTAGCCCAAAAATCTACATATATAATTTTATCATTATTCTCATGTAAGAATTCATCAAAAGATTTTTTTTCATTAGACTGACTGAATAAAGAAATAGATATTAATAAAAAAATAATTCCGATTTTAGTTTTCATATGGTTTTTTATTATGCACAACGGTCTCGTATATGATTTGTAGCGTTATTTCTGCAAGTAAGTTAGCAAATAAAAACCGAAATAGAAAAACCGTGAGGTTTTTCGACAGTAGGCAAGAAGCAGCTATAAATTATATACATTGTTGGCTAACGTTTTTTCTTTTTACGAACTACTCCTTTGTGTATTTATAGGATCTTTGGTTTTTCGTACGTTGTTTCGTTTTTTACTTAAATGTCAAAAAAATCTTCAAATTATTATTCCGTTCTTTTCCGCTAAGAGCATCAGTTTTGATTTTCGGCCGAAATTTCGTGACACTAGAAACGATTGATTTAAACAACTAATTTCAATTTTTTAAAATTGCGAACAGTTCAGCCGTACGTTTTGCCATTCCGCTTATCATCCAAAAGTTGAGGATTGCTATAATTTTGAATTAAAGAACCGAAGTTGGGTAAGTCGAAATTCGTGCGTAAAGTTCCGCAAGAGTAAGAAATTCCAGTGTAATATTTTTTTAACGTTCAGCTTTAAATTCCAACGTATTTTTCTGAAGCAAGTAAGCACAGAATTTCGTAAAATCCTTGAAATTGTTGGCACGCGCAAAATGTTTGCCAACGTGTTATATCATAACTTTTATCACTCATATCGCACTAATTAAGTAGGTATTAGCAAGTGTTTTAAATATTTAAAGCTATGAGCAACGAAGTTAATTCTATTTTTTCAAAAACCTATACGTAAAGTTACGTACAGCTGCGCTTCATAAAAAGCCAAGTTAAAGCCTTCTATTCTATATAACTTACGGTAAACCGTAATAGTCAATTTATAATAACCAAAACCCAATACAGATCAAACGCGCTTTTGATTATGAAAGGTGGTATTAATAAGCTTCAGTGCTATAGTCTTTGTTTGCTATTGATGACGTTAGGTGTTTAATTACAGGACGTCCTTTTTTTTATTTTATGGCCTTTAAGCTTGTGGTCGGTTCATCTAGAAAATAGTTATACTGATATTACACCAACGATTCGAGAATCAGGAAGCAGTGTACGAGGTCGTAGTAGATAGACAATAAGAAATTAAGAAATCTTGTGTTTTTGCTCAGTTCTTTGTTTGCAACAGTTTTTACTCAAACATAGCTTTAATTTTTATATTAAGATTTTCATCACTTACCTTCAAAATTTCTTTCAATAAATCAGTTGAAGTAGGTTTTGCATTTGGATATTTATGTTTAGTAAAAAAGGATTGTAATGCTAAATTCAACCGTTCTTCACCAAGTAACTCACTTAATTCTACAAAAACAATAGCGCCTTTAGAATAGGATATAAATGCATTGTCTTTTGTGGCTTTTAATAGAGATAAATTTTCACTAAAGCCCTTTTCAGCGTCGTATATTTGTTTATGTATCTCTAAGCGTTCTAGCATTTTTTCTTTACCATACATCTTTTTATATAGCATCATTTCTATATACATCGCTAAGCTTTCAGTTAGCATTGCATAGCCTTCACGATAATCAGGATCAATCTGGTTGGTTCCCCACCAAAAATGCGCAACTTCATGACCAGCCAGTTCATTTATTACATCCTGATTGTGACTACTTGCTATATTAGCATTAAACGTCATATCCTCTGTCATAAATATAACACCAGGATAAGCGGTTCCTGCAAAACCTTGTGTAAACGATGAAACTTCGGCAAATTGAATAGACGAAAACAGATAGGGCCCAAAATATTTGGTACAATAACCTAATGACAGCTTCGTGTTCTCAATAAGATGATCTACATTGTTTTCATGTAAAGGGTGATATAAAACCTCAATAGAAACATCTTTATGTTGTGCTTTTTTAACCTCATAAGTAGCTGATGAAACCGCAAACCTAAAAGGAATGGCGTCTGCTTTATACTTATAGTAATTTCTATTAGCGTCTTGCCACTGCGATTTTAACGCGCCAGTACCAACAGCAATTTGATTATTATCGGTTGAAATTTGCATATCTAAAGAAATAAAGTCGTCTATATGAGTCTTTACCGCATCAAATGGTTTCATGGCTGTGGCTTCGCCCAAAGCATGTTGTTTTCTAATAGTCTTGTCTGAAATTTCCTGACTTGCATCATACCCAAATTGAGGATAATAACGACTTATTCGCATAAAAGAGCCATCCTTTACAATCGCATTAAAAGGATTATGACCATTTACAGCCTCCCATTTGTAAGCCAAATGAAAGGTGAGTTTTGCCGAGTCTTGGGCTTGTAATGCCTGTTTTAATGGTATTTCTGAAATAGCCCTGTCTAGCGTTATGGTATCATTTTTATAGCTAAATATAAGCGCTTGTATCTCAAAGTCTTCAGGCACACGTATTAGTACAGAATCTATAGCGTGCTTGTGCTGATTTACCAACCAGTACGTGCCTTTTATCTGGTAAGCTTGGTCTTTAGGAAACAAATCTATTTCTGTATTAACTTTTTTTATGGTTGGCTGCGGAAGGTTTTGGTATGCTCGGTAATGCTTTTCGTAAGCAACACGCGCTAATATGTCAGCGTCTTTATCTTTGGAAACATAACCATCTAAAAACAAATAGCCACTCACCATGCATATACATACGCAACTAACCATTGCAATAATATAAAGTTGTCTTTTAGCTTTAGTTTTTATCAAACCGTATAAAGCACATACAAGTCCTACAAGGGCAAACCCAAAAATCAGTCTGTAAATAAACGGCATTACATAAGCACCGTAACCTATAAAATCGCTATAAGCACCTTTGTAACCAGATAAAAAATGAAACAACGGATTCGTAATCATGTTTTTTGAAATAGGCGTCACAAACAATAAGAATAACAAGATAGATATGCCCAGTGCCACCGATTTACTCTTACTTATGTTATTAATAAATAGCAGCAGTAACGCAAAGAGTGTAAGTGGCAACGTATTAAAAACAAACACACCAAAATATGCTTGCCAATCAATAAAAGGGTATTTAAAAATAAGCTGAAAGATAATCGCTTCCAAGAGCATTAAACCGGTAAGAAAAATGATTAAAAGCACCATGCTTATAGCGTGTCCTAATAGACGCTCTTTGGCATAATAAGTCGTATTTTGAATGATTGAAAATCCACTAGCATTGGCACGCCAAAACACATCGTTTGTAAAGTAAACCACAACAAGTGCGCCTATAAAATAAAATGTTTCGTTAATGGTTTTAGCCAGTAAACCAGAGCTAGCATACTGTTGCGGCAACCTAATACCCATATCTATATCGCCATACATTTCTACACCTACATAAAATAACAGTAAAGCAGAAACCGAAATGAGCGGAATACTTCTAAACAAATAAATAAAATCGATTTTCACAAAAGAGCGCAGCGCATGTTGTTTTGTTTTTGAAGTAAACAACGTGCTTACTTTCGCAAACGGAACATCTAGTAGTTTGGTTTTTTTAGGCGTTGTTTCAGCCTTTTTTTTTGTTGACTTTTGTTTGAAAACTGGCAGAAATGAGAACGCATTTATGCCTAATTTCATAATAAATAATGACAGTAGCACAACACCCAAACGGTTTATCAATAGTATGTTGCTAAACGACACGATGTTGTGGTTTCTTTCAGAAACACTAAAGTCCTTGGCATCATAAAAATAAGCCGACAACCCAAAAATATCAGTTATAGCAGATACTTTTTGAGCAAATAAAGACTGTGGTAACGATTGTGCCATAAACGGCGCGTTTGAAAACATGAGCACTATCATATAGGTGATGTATAACATCAATCCTGCAATAGCGACCAGTAGTTTATTCTGAAATTTTTTAGCAAAGAAAAACAGGATGCTGCATACCAATAAGCTATTTACCACACCAAAAATCAAATAAGGATATACATAATGCCACAGATGAAAGTCTGCAAGCATTTCAGAATCTGTTTGCACATGCAACCCAATAACATACCCAAGCATTACAATAAAAAAACTGAATGCAGTAAGTAAAAAGAAGGATAAAAAGCGTGCTAATGCAAAGTCGCGTTTCTTTATAGGTGTGGTGAAAACAATTAAATCAAAGTTAGCATCACGTTCCTTAAACAAGCCAGAAAAGGCTAGTAGTGTAGCAATCAAAATAATAAGTAAGCTCAACAAACCAGTCATAAACCCAACAGCGTAGGGTGCATTGGCTGCAATGCCATCGCCTACATTAATATGAAATTTATAGCCTGTAAAAAAGCCAAGCACCAAATACGCCAACAAAGCAAATTGCGTTGCTATGTGTTTTAGCGCGCTATATATATCGTTTAGTAAAACCGTTTTCATGTTGTGCTGTTTAAATAAGTGAAATAAGCGTGCTCTAAATTTGGAGTAACAGCTTTAAACCCAGTTGGGCAAGCATCGGCATACACGGTTACATGCATAACCTTTTCAATAAATTGCTTACTAATGATGTTGTGGTTTGGCTCAAGGTGAAGTAGCTCGTTTTTGGTTGTTGGTTTTTGCCATATTTTTCCTTGCAAAGCCTCAATAAATTGATTAGGACTCCCTTTTGCCACAATAGCGCCTTGTTTTATAATTGCCATATCCGAACATAGATTTCGTACATCTTCTACCAAATGTGTTGATAATAGAATGATAATATCTTCGCTTATTTCGCTCAACAACGCATTAAACCTATTACGTTCTTCAGGATCTAAACCTGCTGTAGGTTCGTCTACAATCACAATTTTAGGATCTCCCAATAACGCTTGAGCTACGCCAAAACGTTGTTTCATACCACCAGAAAACGTATGTACGTCTTTGTTTTTGGCGTCAACTAAATTCACTTTATCCAGAAGATTCATAATTTGATCGTGGCGCTCGTTCTTGTGATGAATACCTTTTAGTTTAGCCAAATGTTGTAGTAAATTATAAGCCGAAACTTTAGGGTAAACACCAAAATACTGTGGTAAAAACCCTAGTTGTTTTTGTATTTCTAATGGGTTTTTTACAATATCTGTATCGTTAAAACTCATGTGTCCTTCGGTTGGTTTTTGTAAGCCTACAATGGTTTTCATAAGCGAAGATTTCCCTGCGCCATTAGGTCCAAGTAAGCCAAAAACACCGTTTGTTATGTTTAAATTTATGGCATAAAGTGCCTGGTGTCCGTTGTTATACACAAGGGACACATTGTTGATATTCAATGTATTCATAAAATAATATTTAAGAGAGTGCTAGTCTACATAGTCTATAATGTCTCCAGGTTTACAGTCTAAGGCTTTGCATATTTTTTCTAGAGTTTCAAAGCGAATGCCTTTGGCTTTTCCATTTTTTAGTATCGATAAATTTGCAGGTGTAATGCCAACTTCTTTAACCAATTCTTTACTCTTCATTTTTCGTTTGGCAAGCATGACATCTATATTTATTACAATGGGCATAGTTTAAATGTATAAGTCTTGTTCGTTTTGTAAATGCAATCCTTGGTTAAATATTTCTGACATAAAAAACACAAAAACACCTAAAACAAGATGCAGGATAATAATCAGAAACATTTCGTGTTCTATGGGCATAAAAAACGATGTGAATATGGTGAGTACAGCTGGTAGAAATATATTGACAAGATAAAACCGTCGCAAATGCACAATATTTTCGGCGGTAAATAATTTATCTTGGTAGAATACCTTAAAGACATTAGATAGTAGCCAAAAAAACAAACCATACCCTAAAACAGGAATTAAAAACGAAAAGATTAAATACGTTGTGTTGCTGTCTAAAATTAAAAAAGACTCCTCTGTAAAAGGATAGGTGATAATTGTTTGTTTATCTTTTATTAACATATGGGTGTTTGTTATCCAGCTAAAAGACCCGTAAACACCAGTAACTAAATATAAACCACCCAACATCCTTGAGATGTAGTATAAAACTTTGGAAATAATAATTGATTTTTGCATATAATAAAATATATTTTATTATTGCAAATGTATAAAAAAATATTGTTTTACAATAAATAATTATCTTTTTAAGATGATTTTAGTGTTGCTATATTTGTTAAAAACGATTCAAGAACGTTTTTATCTTTATTCAAATAAAGTAAATCAATAGATTAACGAGAATTTTAGCTTAATACTAAAATTTTAGGGAGTTTGTTATTTTAATTAAGGGCGAGTTGGTCAAATTGGTGCCAACGTGTTTCTTTAGTTTGTTACGGAAAATCAGCTATGATTTTCCGCCGTGACCGAAAGATAGCGAATAAGATTGAATTTCTGCGAGGAAATTCAGCCGCAATGAGCTATACAAGTTGTTGTAACACGTTTTTTATTTTTTCCGATTATTAATTTCTCTTCTGATTAATTGCTCTAATTCCGAGAATTTTATTTTCAAACCAGTACTTATTATAGTTAGGGGAGAACCATACTCTTGGTTATTGTATTCCAACGTTTCTTTTAAAATTATATTTTTTTGACGTTCGATGTATTTTTCAGGCTTATTGGTTTTTAATATTATCATTTTTTGAGAGGAAACATCAATTCCCAAATCGTAAACTGGGACTTTAACTTTAATAGTGTCAATTCCAGATATGTCTTGCCATTCAATTAATCCTACACATATAGCATTTGAATTATCAAAAATTCCTTCATCATTTATAATCAGTCCTACTTTTTCGCTGAAAATTTTTCTAAGAATAAAAAACACACCAAGTCCAAAGAATAAAACACTTGCTAATCCCATAAAAAAAAGAAAATCGTTAGAATGTCGAATATAGGAAGAGTTATCAGGTTTTATAATCATCCAAACTCCGCCAAAAACAAATGCTAATCCTCCAAATAGCATCAAAACTAGTTTGGTTTTACTTAAAGGTATCTTGATTTCAGTCATTTGCAGTGTTTTTTTAAATGTTTAGTCCTGAAATATGGCTACAGGTTAAAATTGATTTTACGCTGATAATTTATATACCATATTAGGTGTTTTATAGTCTAAAGATAAATGTAATCTTATTTCGTTGTATAAATTAATTGCATTTTTTGCGGCTCTTTTAGCGTGTGCTACGTTATCAAAGGTCTGGTCGAGATAAAACTCATCTTTTAATATGCCGTTTACACGCTCAGCCATGGCATTTTCGTAACAATGATTTTCTTCAGTCATACTGATATCTATCTTTTTTCTCTTTAGTATTTGCGTGTATTGATTACTACAATACTGTATTCCTCTGTCTGACCCGAGGCATTTTTGCCGAACTGGCGAAGCAATGATGTATGAGTCCATTAATGTTTTTAGCTTGATAAATAGCCTTATTAAGTGCTCTTACGCATCCTTTTAGTTCCAAGCTATCTACTAATGTTATAACCAACTATTTTTCTTGAATACATGTCTGTTATTAAAGCCAGATAACAAAACCCTTTTACAGTTCTTATGTATGTGATATCAGATACCCAAACTTGGTTAACTCTAGAAACTTCTAAGTCTTTTATGATGTTATTATATTTATAAAAACGATGATAAGAGTTGGTGGTTCTAGCACTGGTTTTCTTTCTAAGTGTAAGCATGTTATGCTTTCTAAGGACACTAAATAGCGTATCTCTACCAACTTTGATGTTAACTTTTGTAAACTCATCATCTAATGATTTTATGAGTTTGCGTACGCCTTTTCTAGGAAGGGATTTGCGTTTTTTACTGACTATGTTTATAATCTGTTGTTCTAGTTTTATACGCTTATCAGCTCTATTTTTATGCTTGTAATAAGCATTACGTTTAAGTCCAAAACAATGAGTTATCGTTGTCAAAGAAGCAAATCCCTTAGCTCTATTTCTAGTTTTAATTAAAGCTAGATATTGAGTTTTTTTAAGTTGCTGAACATTTTTATATCCTAATTTTTCTGCAGCTACTTCAAGATAAGATTCCTCTACCATTGCATCCGAATCCTTTTTAAGCATTAGCTTTTTAAGTTTTTCATTCTCTTTTTGCAATGCTTTGATTCTAGATATTTAGCTTCGCTGAACCACTTCGTTAGGTTTCGTCTTTTGTTTCCACTTTCACTCTGGTGTTCATTAAATCTTTACGATTATACTTTTTAATCCACTCATTGACCGTTGTAGGTGCGATAGAGTAGAGTTTACAAAGTTCACTCTTTGTATGTTTTCCGGTTGTAAGTTCGGCTAAAATTTTCAGTTTAAATGGTTCTGAATACCGTCTGATTACTTTGTCATTTTTGTACATAATGTTTAAAATTATGTAGCCTTATTTCAGGACGGGTCAAAATTGCCTCTAACGTGATTGTATATGGTTTGTTGCGTGGTTTAGCACGTAATTTAGCAAATACAAACCGAATAGAAAATCTACGAGGATTTTCGTAAGTAGGCGAGAACTAGCCATTAATTATACACGGTGTTACCACACGTTTTTTATTTTCGGTTTGCAATAAATTCATCTGCGATTATATATGGTTGTCCCAAACTAAAATCGTTTGGACTAACATCTTCGTTTCCAAAAATCAGAAGCTTTGCATTAGGTCGATACGCATAACCTTTGTCAAAATCCTTAATTACGTTCTCAACATTAAATTCAATTCCGTGTTTTTCACAAACTGCTCTTATCGGTTCAGCGAGCGGTTCTGAAATTCCGAGATTCATTTTTCCGGCTTTTTTATAATATTCTTTGATGTTGTAAAAATTCTCATTTAGTGGCAACCAATTTCCAGCGTGTTTTTCGTAGGCAAAGAATAAATCTCCAATAAATTCACTTGCGTTTGTCGGAAAACCATTTAATTCACATTCCAATTCGTTTTTGTTGAAAGTCCAAAGTAGTGGATGTTCAGTTAAGACTTTTAGTTTTATATATGGTAAATACTGTTCGCTAAAAATTCCGCTAAATTTTATTGTATTATGAGTAATTAATCGCCAATGTTCAACATCAGTAATTTTTCCATAATCATCTCGTTCTTCAACGATAAAATTAAATTCCATTGTTTTAAAATGTCCAATTTGACCTTTTAATTCGGTCAAATGAAAATGTCCATTTTGATAGAATTCTGTGGTGTTTGTTCGTTTAATTAATTCCTCTAACATTGGTTTTTCTCAAATGTGTGGTAACGGTCTAATATAAGAATAGTAGCGGATTTCTAATCGCTAACTTTTCGGTTCAGCACAGACCTTTTATATCTACTTACTTTATATTTAGCGATTAAACCGCTATTATCTTTATACATTCTTAGGTTTTCGTGCTTATTTTATTTGTATGTTTTCAGCTCCAAACCATTCAGTTATTTTATTCATTGCTGTAATTCCCATTTGTGAAAGTGCTAAAACAACTAAATTTTCTTTAGCTCTAGAACAAGATACATAAAACAAATTCTTAGTTCTTAATTTTCGATGCTCTTTGTCATCAGTATTGTTAAAGAATTTCTCAAAATTATATTGTCCAGGCCAACTTGTATCATCGATTACAACTAAAACATTTCGGTATTCTTCTCCTTTTGTTCCGTGTTTTGTTGAATATGAAGTTTGTTCTTTAATATGTTTAAAAGCATAAATTATTTCTTTGTAATTAATTTGCATTAATGATTCGTAAAACTCTTTATTTTTAATTGCAGTTTTCTGTTCTTTATCGTTACTAATGTTGGTTATATCTATACTTAGCTTTTCTATGAATTTCTGTAATTTTATAGAAGGAAGCGATAACCTATTTTCTTGACAAAAATTAAAAACATCTTCAACTGTTCCAGTAGTTCTTAATGTAGTTAATTCCTCTAATTTATTTTCAATTTCTTGTTTATCAGAATGTTTGGTTAAAGCACTAAAAACACCTTGTTGTTTTAGGTATTTTATAACTCTGTTATAATTTTTGTTTTCCCAAAAAGAAATCAAATGTTCAATTCCAGTTTCTCTTTCTTTAGAGGTCTTTTTGTCTTTAGAGCCAAAGAAGTAAGAAGCAAAATGATTTTCTCTATTTAATAATTCAGCTTTAGGGTCATAAAACCTTTTTGAATAAGTTTTATACAGATTTCCAAATCCTGCCCTTTCTGCGACTTTGCTATTTGCTATTATTAGAATTTTGTCATCACCTAATTCTGAGAAATCCCAACCATTTTTTTCTAAACTTGAAACCACACTATTGTAGTCTGAATCTTTTTTAGGTGCAACTCTTTCTTTATAATCTGCTACTTTTTCTTTTGGTTGCTTAGAATCGTTTGTGCAATTAATAAATTGAATACTTCCTTCAATACTTTCTTTACGATCAGGTATTGTTTGAGTTATATTATCTCGAATATTATTTAATAGATTAACTACACTTTCGGAAGATCGATAATTATCATCTTTTGTCACGAGTTTAAGTTTATTCTCATCAACATAGGACTCAAGAGAACCAATTCCTTCATCGTAGATTTTTTGATAAGAATCTCCGTAGAAACCAACTAATAGTTTTGTTTTATTCCTTTCGAGTAAATGATTTACAATAGCATCAACAGTTTCACTTGCTGTATCTTGATACTCGTCTATAAAAATATAAGGATATTTTTGACCTAAGATTTGAGTTAAAGCAGTATAGTTTTTAAACATCTGTAATGACAAAGTTATTACATCATCGTGATGTAGACTTCCTTGTTCAAAATCTCTATAACCACTATCATCATATTTCACTTCTGTTTTAATCCTATCTTTTAATCCAGTTTTATATTTTTCAGGTTTTTTACTATTAGCAATCATAAACTCGTTTAAAACATCTAATTCAATAATTAGTTGTTTGTTGAATCTTTTGATGCAATCCCATAAAAATTCGTGAATTGTGGAAACAATTACTAAAGGATTATTTTCAAGTCTTTCAATAATTTCATTTTTGGCAACATTAGTGTAAGTAATACAAACAATTCTTTGATTGTTTAGTTTGATACTTTTTCCTTTAGTTGCTAAAACGTGATTTATCGTTTGAATTAAAGTATATGTTTTACCTGAACCAGCTCCAGCTTCAAGAACAAAACTTTTGTTTTCTCCTATGTGATTTATTATTTGTTCTATAGCTATCATTCTAATCGTTTTTAGCTAACCAAACTAAACCTTCATTTATATATGCTGGAACTTTCCATTTTCCATATTCCTTTTCGTTAAAAGACATAATATCGAATGTGAATTCCGTTTTTTGTTTCGATGTAAACTTATCAGGCATTTCTTTAGAAATATCTTTGTTTTTTATATAAGAAAACTCATCCTTTATTTTTTTTCCTTTTTCAATTGGGTGCTCAGTTAAAAAGAAAGCTTTATTTGCATTTATAAAAGCATCTTCAAAACTTCTTGCGTTATAACCATTTTCTTTTGTTTGATAAGCCACACGAATGTTGTCTTGTATCTTATCTTCAACTTTACAATTTACTAAATCAGATATAGTAGTTTTATTTGGTAACCAGTTTATTAAAGTGTAATTAGTTGTGTATTCACCTTTAGAAACAGGACATTTGCCATCTTTTTTATTACTTGAATCAATATCAGTAATTATCAAGGTTCTTACATTAATAAACTCTAATATTTCCCTGAAAGAATGGGCATACGCTCCGCCAACTTCCAATATAGAAACATATTCATTACATAATGATTTAGCACTTTTTTTAATCATTTGAGGTAAAAGCATACGTTCAGTTGTTCCTTCAACTAATATGACTTTATCTGCAAAAAATAAATCAGATTTATGAAGTGTTAGATATTGCCTTAAAAATCTAAAAGTTCGTGCATCATCTTTAATTTTTAAATTATTAAAATCTTGATTAGTTATTTTATATCCTCCAGATGCTGTTTTTAATCTATTGAAATATCTAATTCTATTAAACCCTCTTTCTGTTTCAATACCTGATTCTGAAAGTATATGTGAAGAATGAGTTGTAATTATAACCTGTATCTGAATATTATATTTATTTCTAGCTTCTTTTATAAGTTCTGCTACTTGACTAATAAATACTTGTTGCATTTGAGGATGCATATGAGCTTCTGGTTCTTCAATAAGTACAACAAGAAAATTTGAAAGCTTTTCCTCTTTAGAATTTTTAAATTTCTCAATGAAACTGGCTAATTCTAAAATCATATAAATTAGATTACTGTAACCGAGTCCATTATAGCTTTCAGGTAAGTTTATTTCATTTTGCTTATATAAATATTGGATATTGTTTTTTAATACTTTTTCAGAATCAAATATTGAATCAATCTCTATAGGGGGGATTGAAACAGGTGTATTTGCTCCAAACTTTTTTAATTCGAGCATTATATTCTCTAGTACTTTCTTATATCTTTCTTTTAAATCAGAAGCAATTCCTTTCAGAGCATCTTCTAATTCTTCAACATCTTTATTGTCTGTTTTATCTCTATGACTATAGTAATTTGAAAAGCCAAGAGATAATGCATTGTTAGAATCTCCTTTTATGTCATCTAAAACTCTCATTGCTTTTATGCTTTCAAAAAGTACTATTTTTTGAATTTTAGTTTTAAAACTGTCTTCGATTATTCTTTTATAATCAGATTCTCTATCAATTGCATAGCAAACATTTTTATATAAAAACTTGATGTTCTGATGAAGGTATTTTATTAAGTCGATGCTTTTGTCTTTTCTATTTTCAAATGAATGAAAGACTTTTAAAGTGTTTTTTGGCTCAAAAGACACACAAATTGTAGCATCATTTCTAGCATCCTCTAAATCTGTTATAAATTCACTAAGCTCAACTAATGATTCATTACTTATTTTATCATACTCAATTTCAAAATTGATTTTAATTTTAGGAATTTCTACTAACAGTTGTTTTTCAAGTTCTTCTCGATCCTCTTCTGTGATTCCTTCTTTTTTAGATTCTAAATATTTATTGTAAGAAGATTTAAACACAGTATAAGTACTCTGTGAAAAGTCCTCAAATATAAATTTTCCATCTGTGGAAGTAGCTAACTTTATAGCTTCAAAAAAAGAAGTTTTTCCTGTGTTATTCTTTCCTACGATTAATGTTATATCGTCTTCTAAATTGCAGTTTATGTTTTCTAATAGTCGAAAGTTTTGGACTTCTATTTTTTTGATTTTCATTTAACTTGTTGTTTGGTGTAGAGTGTTTTTTTCGTATGAAACCTAACGTGTTTGTATATGGTTTGTTGCGTGGTTTGAGCAACTAATTTAGCAAATAAAAACCGAATAGAAAATCCGCGAGGATTTTCGTAAGTAGGCTAGAACTAGCAATAAATTATATACGTTGTTGTAAGCAGTATTTTATTCACAATAATCATTAAATTCCATCTTTTTCAGCGCTTTGAAAAATTCCGCTTGAGTGGATTCCGACAAATCATTTCCATAAAAACTCATAGATGTTTTATTATGATTCTTTCTGCTTCCTTTTAAACTGTCAATGTAAATTCCGCTCGCACCAAAACCTTTGTTTGTTGGCTCAATAAATTTGGCTGAAAAGCAAGCAATACTGTCTTTTGTGAATTTATATTTTAGATATTCTTTTGCGTCATATTCAGCAGTAAATTCATCATCGACTATCAAATGTTTTACCTTTTCTAATCGACTCTTTTGCTTTTCAGAGAATTCAGAATATTCGGTTTTACTAAACACAAGTATTTCAATGTTTTTTGTCAAATCTCCAGAATACCAACCCAAATCAAAAATCAAAGTATCTTGTTCATTCGTTACTAATCCACCAACATAACTGTCGATTCCTTTAACTTCGTATTCTTTCCAATTTTGAGGCACAGTAATTTCAAACGAGCCAAAGTCAATCGTTTTATATTCCGACTTTTTACAAGAAAAAATCAGAAGTAAAATTAGTATCGTTAACGTTTTTCTCATATTGCTTACAACTCGTTATATCATAACTTTTATCATTCATACCCCATAAATCAAATAAGTTATGACAGGTTTAATATGAGTTTAAAAGTCGTCAGCAACAAATCTAATTATATTATCTCAAAAATCTATACGTAAAGTTACGTACAGCTCTCAGAATCAACAGCCAAGTTACCTCCTTCTATTCTAAATAACTTACGGTAATCCGTAAAGGCTAATTTTTACATCTCAAAACCCTATAAAACGTAAAAACCACCAAGCTTTCGCAAGGTGGTTTTATACTTATTAATTTTTCTTTTTCTATCTATCTATTTATCAATAGAGCCTAAGACACGTTTCATAAAATTGTTAACGGCATCTTTTTTAGTAGCTCCTTCTTTGATCATTTTGTTGACTTCAATGGCTCCATACATGTTAGAGATTAATTCTCCAATGACGTCTAGTTCTTCATCTTTTAAGGATGGTACTTCGGTTAAGGCCTCTAGCGTTTCAATAGTTTCAATGATGTAGTCTTCGTCATTGTCTTCAATAAACTGCGTTAAGTGTTTTATTACGGGTAGTTTCATATGCATTTCCTGCGAAAGCAGGAATCTATTAAAAGGTTAAACAAATTAAGCTACTTCGTCAACCAGTTCTTTTAAAACATCGAACTTATTGGTTTGTACTTGGCTTTTAAATTCGCCATTCTTAAATGTTGCAAAGGTTGGTAAATTGTCTACCGTTGCTAATTTTCTACTTTCAGGAAATTTTTCAGCATCAGCAATCACAAAAGTAGCTCCTTCGTGTTCTGTTGCTAATTTCTTAAACTTAGGTTTCATTATTCTACAATTTCCACACCAGGTCGCTGAATATTGTACGATCACTGTATCGTTACCATTGATAATCTCTTGCAGATTATCTTGTTCTAATTCTTGTATCATAGTTTGTTATTTTAATAAACCTGATAGGTTTTAGAAACCTATCAGGTTTAATTGAGATTGCTTTACTCTGTTCGCAATGCCAGTACGTTTTTAGTGAGATGCTAAATACTCAGCAGTCCCTTTAGCATTGGCTTGCATTGCTTCTTTACCTTCTTCCCAGTTTGCTGGGCAAACTTCACCTTTTTCTTGTACGTGTGTTAAGGCATCGATAATTCTCAAGTATTCGTTAACGTTTCTACCTAAAGGCATGTTGTTAATACTTTCGTGTTGGATGGTTCCTTCTTCGTCAATGATATATGTTGCTCTGTAGGTTACGTTATCACCTTCAACTGTTACTAAACCAGTTTCTTCATCAAATTGCTCATTGAAGATATCTAAGATTCCTAATGCTGAAGCTAGGTTACGGTTAGAATCGGCTAAGATTGGGTATGTTACTCCTTCAATTCCTCCATTATCTTTAGGTGTGCTTAACCAAGCAAAGTGTACTTCGGCAGTATCACAAGATGCACCAATTACAATAGTGTTTCTTTTTTCAAATTCGCCTAAAGCCGCTTGGAAAGCGTGTAATTCTGTAGGACATACAAAAGTAAAATCTTTTGGGTACCAGAATAATACGACTTTCTTGTTATTGTTTTTTGCTTCTTCTAGAACGTTCACTTTAAAAGTGTCGCCCATATCGTTCATTGCGTTTACGTCTAAATTTGGAAATTGTCTTCCTACTAATGCCATGTTTTTATAGTTTTAAATTGATTATTAATTTTCTACTACAAAGATACTTTTCATTAGTGAATTAATACGTTAAGCAAATTTTAATTTTTTATAAAGCAATAGATTTTAGCTATACTGTATTTTATTTTTAATAAATAAAAACTATTTAGCTTTTAGCATCTTAATTTTAAGATTTAAGGCTGCAAATATTAAGGTGGTAAAAGGACTTAACCAGTTAAAGATGGCATACATAAAGTATTCGCCCACACCAACACCTAGGACGCCACTTTGGTAAGCTCCACAAGTGTTCCATGGGATTAGTACAGAGGTAACGGTTCCGGAATCCTCTAGGGTACGACTTAAATTTTCTGGTGCTAAGCCTTTATCGATATAAGCTTGCTTAAACATCTTTCCAGGAATGACAATGGCCAAGTATTGATCTGAGGCAATGATATTTAAACCTAAACAGCTTACCACAGTACTGGCAAATAATCCGAATATAGAGGTGGCTATAGAAAGCAGTGCTTTTGTGATTCGGGATAGTGCTCCAATGGCGTCCATAATGCCTCCAAAAACCATGGCGCATATAATTAAATAGATGGTCCAGAGCATGCCCTGCATACCTTTAGCAGAGAAGAGGTCATTTAAATTTTCATTATCTGTAGCGATAGAGGTCTCTGTGAAAATAGAGTTAATAACGGCCGAGAATTTAGATTCGGATAAGTTTTCTAGTACTGGAGCTTGAAAAATGAATGCAAATACGATGGCTAGAACAATTCCGGATGCTAAAGCTATTAGTGGTTTTGTTTTGAGTAGTATTAAAGCCACTACTGTAACAGGTACCATAAATAACCAAGGTGATATGTGAAAGGTGTTTTTAATTGAAGCTAATAAATTGCTAACATCTGCAGTTCCTGTAGGGTCTATATTGGCACTAATTATGGCAAATACAATTAATGTTATAATAATGGTAGGCACGGTGGTGATGGCCATATATCTAATATGTGTAAACAAATCCGTCCCAGCCATAGCGGGAGCTAGGTTTGTGGTGTCGCTTAATGGTGACATTTTATCACCGAAGTAAGCTCCAGAAATTACAGCACCGGCAATCATCCCAGGATTAATGCCCAAAGCAGTACCAATGCCTACTAAAGCAATACCCACGGTTGCCGAGGTGGTCCAAGAACTCCCTGTGGCAATAGATATTACAGCGGCAATAACGACGGATGCTGGTAAGAATATTTCGGGACTTAAAACTTGTAAGCCGTAATAGACCATGGCGGGAATGACTCCACTGACTAACCAAGTTCCTGCTAAAGCACCTACTAAGAATAAAATCATTATAGGCACAAATACACTTCTTAGGTTTTCCCAAACCTCTTTGAGCATGATTTTGATATTCACTTTATTAAAAAAGCCAACAATAGCAGCAATGCCACCACCTAATAATAAAATAATTTGATTGGTGTAGCCTCCAAACCATTCTTGATCCTCAACAAAAAAGATGTTATAGGCTAGCATGGCCATGAGCATAACAACAGGTATAAGTGCTTCAAAAAAACTAAGTGCTTTATTGTCTATAATTACTTGATCTTCTGTTTTAATCTCACTTAGGTTGTCGTTTTCTTGCATTTTTAGTCCGTTTAGTTCTGTAATGTTACGATTTTGTTAAGCCATTTGCAAATGGAATGCAAATCCTAGAATTTGAAGCAAAAAAAAGGGTTAGACCCTTAGTGTTACCTAAGCATCTAACCATTAATTATATAGCTGTGATTTTAGCTTAAAGAATGTCTAATTCTTTCATGCAAGTTTTCATCATATCGTAGGTACGTTCTATATCGGCATCAAGACCAATAGAAAAACGAATTAAGCCATCACTTAAGCCCATTTCTTTTTGTTCATCTTCAGGTATTTCTGAAGAAGTTGAGCTTCCTGGTGCGCTAAATAGGGTTTTATAGAATCCTAAACTCACGGCTAAATAGCCTAAGTTACGCTCTTGCATTAATTCCATTAAGGCATTGGCTTTGTCTAAAGATCCTACATCGACAGTCATCATACCTCCAAAACCGTATTTTTCATTCATCATAGATTTGAATAATTCATGCGATGGGTGAGAGGCTAGGCCAGGGTAAACGGTTTTTAAACCGTCATTTTCAATTTTTTTAGCTAAATAGGTGGCATTATAACTGTGTTGCATCATTCTAATGTGCAAGGTTCTCAAGTTTTTTAATACTGAAGCCGAACGCATACTATCCATAGTAGAACCTAATAACATGGCTGCACCACTGTTTACGTTTCGTAGGTCGTCAATTAATTCTTGTGTACCACATACTACACCACCAACAGTATCTGAAGAGCCATTGATAAATTTAGTTAAACTGTGAACTACGACATCTGCTCCTAATTTTATAGGTGAGATAGATAAGGGAGAAAAGGTATTATCTACTACCAATGTAATGTTGTGCTTTTTTGCTAATTTGGCTAAGCTTGCGATGTCTGCCACTTCTAATAAGGGGTTACTTACCGTTTCGCAAAACAAGACTTTTGTTTTTGGAGTAATGGCAGCTTCTACAGCCTCTAATTTAGTGATATCAACAAAAGAGGTGTTAATACCTAAACGCGGTGTAAAGTTTTTTAAGAAGGCATAAGTACCACCGTAAATGGTTCTGCTGCTTACAATATGTTCGCCTGCACCGCACAGTTGTAATAAGACCGGAGTAATAGCACCCATACCAGAAGCTGTAACGGTTGCTGTTTCTGTACCTTCCATAGCTGCTAAAGCTTCTCCTAAATATAAGTTTGAAGGAGACGAATGGCGTGAGTATAAATAACAACCATCTGCGTTACCTTCAAAGGTATCGAACATGGTTTTTGCTGATAAAAACGTATAGGTTGATGAGTCTGAAATAGAAGGGTTTACGCCTCCGAATTCGCCAAAGTATTGTAAATCTTGAATATTGTTTGCGGGTTTAAAAGCCATAATAATTTGATTTTGATTAATTCTTTCAAATCTCGTTAAATTTAGATTAATAATCAATCAATAAGATGGTCTTTAGATTATTTATCTAAAATATGTGCTATTTTTAGTTTTTATAAGTATAGATTTGGTTTTTGTATTATTTTAACCGAAAAAAGATAAGCATGATTTTTGACGACATTGATAGAAAGCTGCTTCATTTGCTACAAAATGACAGTAAACAAACCAATAAAGCCTTAGCATACCAGTTAAATTTATCTGTAACTGCCGTTTACGAGCGTATTAAAAAACTCGAAAAAAATGGTATTGTAAAAAAGTATGTCGCTTTAATAGATAAGAATAAAGTACAAAAGGATTTTGTAGCTTTTTGTCATATAAAGTTAGTGCAGCACACACAAGATTATGTTGTAAGTTTTGAACGTGAAGTTAAGCAGTTTAATGAGGTTTTAGAATGTTACCATTTAAGTGGAGATTACGATTATTTGCTTAAAGTCTTAGTAAAAGATATGGAGGCGTTTAGGGAATTTATGGTAGAAAAATTAACTAAAATTGACCATATTGGTAGTACGCACAGTATGTTTATGATAAATGAAGTGAAGCATACCACTGTAATTTCACTGAAATGATTATTTTTTAGATTAAATTTCTAATTTTACATTATGAAACAATCTCAAATTAAAGATTTATACCGATTCATATTTAAATCCTATGATAAACCATTTCTAAAAGAACACATAAAGAAGTTTATGGAGCTCGATGAATATTTACCATATAGCTCTACGTTTTTTTGTGTTACAAATACTCAAGACTTAACATTTGAATATATTAGTAAAAATTATACCGCTTGTCTTGGGCTTGATGCTAAAGTGCTAAAGACTCATGGTATGCGTTATTTTTGGAATAGAATTCATCCAGATGATATTGATGCTTGGTTAAGCGCACTTAATAAGTTAATGGAATTTACACTTGGTGAAATATCAAAACCAAAACGAAAAGACACAAATTATACATGGAATTTTAGAATTAAGAATGGTGATGGTGTTTATGTAAATATTATTCAGAATACTACACCATTGGTTTTTGATTCAGACGGTAAGCCTATAATAGGTTTAGCACATTACACGGTTTTAGATCCTAATATAAAAATGGATATAACGGCATCTGCAAAGCTGTTAAACTCTAAAAATGAATATGAAACGCTTTATTTTAACAACTTTTCTCAAAAGTTATTAAATGAAGGTGTAAGTAATAGAGAGCGTGATGTTATACGATTACTCGTTTTAAATTACACGAGTAAAGAGATTTCTAATAAATTAAATATCAGTTCTCATACGGTAGATACACATAGAAGAAATATATTGAAAAAGTTTAACCTCTCGTCAACAGGAGAGTTGGTTGGCATGTTAAAAATGAATCAACATTGGTTGTAAATCGTATAAATACTCAAATTGAGTATTGCCCGCTTATTCTTTAATACGGAACTTTGACATGCTATTAGCAACTTTAGGGTAGAATACGTCCATTCTCTTTTGATTATTTTTATAGTCCAAAGGTTTGGACTATTTTTTTTAATGCAAAAAACGATAGCATTTCTTTTTTAATTGCATTATAAAGCAACCATTCTTAATATTTTTACGTCTATAAATAATATAGCATATCATTATGTTAAAAATCCATATTTAGAACCCCTGAAAATAAAGTTAATATGAGTTATAAATTGTCGTTTACCTTATGTTTAATCCTATTGCTAACATCTTGCTCTAGTGTAGAAAAGTACAATCAACAGATTTCAAAATTACATTCGGTTGAAGATATACATGAAGATATCGATAAGGTATATGAGCAATTACAGCGAAATCATCCCCATTTATATCAGTTTAGCTCAAAAGCCGTTTTAGATTTTAAATTTGATAGTTTAAAGAAGGCTATTGACAAGCCTATGGATAGTCGTACATTTTATAAGCAATTGTCTGCCGTTACTAAATATGTTGGTCAAGGTCATTTGTCAATGTCTCCACCCAGTCAAAGGTTTGACAGAAAAGCACGAAAAGCATTAAGAGGATCAAAGTTTGATATCACTAATTTAGATTTTGAATATTTAGACAATAAACTTTTTGTTACCAATGCAAGAGGGAAGGACTCTGTTTTAATTAATGCAGAAGTTTTAAAAGTAGAAGATGAAAGCCCACAAGATTTAATTAAAAAATATAAACGCCTTATAGCCTCAGATGGTTATAATACCACTTTGCATCAGAGGGTTGTTGGCACTCGTTTTATGAGCTATTATGTAAATGACAAAGGCCGTTTTGATAGTATTAGTCTCACTTTTAGAAATTCAGATTCTACGTTTGTAAAACAATACAAGCGGATATTAAAAAAGAATCTAGCGCATTTGAAGCAAGATTCTTTAGCGAAAGATTCCGTTAAACTTAAGGACGTCAAAAAAATAAAACTTACAAAAGCAGAGCGAAAGGCTAAAAAGAAGGAGCGCAAGGCAGAGCGAAAACACAATGAAAAATATGGTTTTATTCCCGACAGAAACGAGTATACTAGAAATCTAAATTTTATAGGAAAAGACAGTGCTGTGGCGTTGTTAAAAATTAGGGGATTCTCTAGATATGATTACGAGGACTTTTATGATGAAAGTTTTAAGCTAATAGATTCTCTTAAAGCAGAAGCATTGGTTATAGATTTGCGAAATAATTTTGGTGGACGCTTAAAGGAAATTACCTATTTGTATTCGTATCTTACTGATGAAAATTTTAGAATGATTAATCCGAGTGAGGTAAATACACGCTTTCCTCTTTTGAAGAGCCTTATGGCTAATTCAAGTCCCACTTTAGTTAAAGCCATTGCAGGTATAGCGTCACCAGTGCTAATTACCATAGACCTTTTTAAAACTAAAAAAGAGGATAACAAATTATATTATAAGTTTAAGTCATCTAAAGAACAAGAGCCAAAACCTTTAAATTTTAAAGGCAAGGTTTATGTGTTAATTAACGGTAACTCATTTTCGGCATCGTCTATATTATCTACGCAATTACAAGGTAGTAAACGCGCTACTTTTGTTGGAGAAGAAACCGGAGGAGCTTATAATGGTACCGTTGCTGGATACTATAAAATGTACGAGATGCCTCATACCAAAGTACGTGCAAGAATTGGATTGGCATTTATTGATGCACCTTACAAAGTAACACCAGATGGTTATGGTGTAAAGCCAGATGTAGAGCTATTACCAAGTTATAAGGATCGCTTACAATCTATTGACCCAGAATTGGAATGGATTTTAGAAGATTTAGGACAAAAGAACTAAATAATTTTCTTCCTTAATATAGGGTTTTAAAATTCGTAAATCATTAATCAAAATTGTACTTTTGTAATCGTTTTTTTAATCAGACAAAAAAGTATTCTTATGAAATCATACGATGTAGCAATAATAGGTTCAGGACCTGGTGGATATGTAGCAGCAATTCGTTGCGCACAATTAGGGATGAAAACAGCTATTATTGAAAAGTATTCTACACTAGGAGGAACCTGTTTAAATGTTGGTTGTATTCCAAGTAAAGCCTTATTAAGTTCTTCGCATCACTACGAAGAAGCAACAAAACATTTTGAAGATCATGGTATTGAAATCCCTGGTGAGATCAAAGTGAATTTAGAAAAAATGATTGGTCGTAAACAAGCTGTTGTCGATCAAACTACAGGAGGTATTGATTTCTTAATGAAGAAAAACAATATTGATGTTTTTGAAGGTTTAGGGTCTTTTGTAGATGCTACTCATATTAAAATTGAAGGTAAAGACGCTCAAGAGATTGAAGCTAAAAAAATCATTATCGCCACAGGAAGTAAGCCAAGTAACTTACCGTTTATTACTTTAGATAAAGAGCGTATTATTACTTCTACAGAAGCTTTAAAACTTAAAGAAGTTCCTAAACACATGATTATTATTGGTGGTGGAGTTATTGGTTTAGAGCTTGGACAAGTGTACCGTCGTTTAGGTGCAGAAGTTACTGTTATAGAATTTATGGACAGAATCTTACCAACTATGGATGCTGGCTTATCTAAAGAACTAAATAAGGTCTTTAAGAAAGCCAAATGCAAAATGATGTTGTCTCATAAAGTACAGTCTGTAGAGCGTCATGGTGATGAGGTCATTGTTAAGGCAGAAAATAAGAAAGGTGAAGTTGTAGAATTTAAAGGAGATTACTGTTTAGTTTCTGTAGGTCGTCGTCCTTATACAGACGGCTTAAATCTTGACGCTGCAGGTGTAAAAATGACAGATAGAGGACAGGTTGAAGTTAACGAACACTTACAAACTAATGTGTCTAATATCTACGCTATAGGAGATGTTATAAAAGGAGCAATGTTAGCGCATAAAGCGGAAGAAGAAGGTGTTTTTGTAGCCGAAACTATAGCGGGACAAAAACCACATATCGATTATAACTTAATTCCAGGTGTGGTTTATACATGGCCAGAAGTAGCTGCTGTTGGTAAAACAGAAGAAGAATTAAAAGCAGACAAGGTAGAGTATAAAGTTGGTCAGTTTCCATTTAGAGCTTTAGGTCGTGCTAGAGCAAGTGGAGATATTGATGGTTTTGTAAAAATCTTAGCCGATAAGACCACTGATGAGGTTTTAGGAGTTCATATGATTGGTGCCCGTTGTGCCGATTTAATTGCAGAAGCTGTAACCGCTATGGAATTTAGAGCATCAGCCGAGGATATTTCACGTATGTCTCATGCCCACCCAACATTTGCAGAAGCTGTAAAAGAAGCTGCTTTAGCAGCCACAGACGATAGAGCTTTACACGTATAGAACATAAAATATGATAATAGAACCAAAAACTAGAGGGTTTATATGTTTAACATCACATCCAACAGGCTGTGAGAAAAACGTATTAAATCAGATAGATTATATAAAATCAAGACCAACAACTAACGGTCCTAAAAACGTTTTAGTTATAGGGGCTTCAACAGGATTTGGCTTGGCATCAAGAATAACAAGTGCTTACGGCTCTAATGCTTCAACTATTGGTGTGTTTTTTGAAAAACCACCAACAGAAGGGCGTCCGGCTTCGCCAGGATGGTACAATAGTGCCGCTTTTGAAACCCAAGCTCATAAAGATGGTTTGTACGCTAAGAGTATTAATGGTGATGCCTTTTCTAATGAAATTAAAGCACAAACTTTAAAATTGATTCAAGACGACTTAGGTAAGATTGATATGGTTATTTACAGTTTGGCTTCACCGGTAAGAACGCATCCCGATACTGGAGAACGTTTTAAATCGGTATTAAAGCCTATTGGTGATACGTTTACCAATAATACGGTTGATTTTCATACAGGAGTCGTAAAAGAAATATCAATAGCACCATGTTCTGGTGATGATATTGATAATACCATTGCTGTAATGGGCGGTGAAGATTGGAAAATGTGGATTGACCTACTAAAATCTGCTGATGTTTTATCGGAAGATTTTAAAACGGTTGCCTATTCTTATATTGGCCCTTCATTAACTGAAGCGGTTTATAGAAAAGGGACTATTGGTCGCGCTAAAGATCATTTAGAAGCCACTGCTTTTGAAATTACCGATTCACTAAAGGCTATTAATGGAAAAGGTTATGTTTCTGTAAACAAAGCTTTAGTAACACAAGCGAGTTCTGCAATTCCTGTAATTCCGTTGTACATTTCGTTGTTGTATAAAGTGATGAAAGAAGAGGGGATTCATGAAGGTTGTATTGAGCAAATAGAGCGTTTATTTAACGAGCGTTTATATGCTGAAGATTTACAATTGGATGAGCAAGGACGAATTCGTGTTGACGATTGGGAAATGCGTGATGATATCCAAGCTAAAGTGTTAGAACTTTGGAAAAAAGCTACAACTGAAACGTTACCAAACATTGGTGATTTAGAAGGTTATAAAACGGATTTCTTTAACTTGTTTGGCTTTAATGTTGAAGGAGTTGATTACGATAAAGATGTTAACGAAATGGTTGCTATTCCTGGATTACAGGAGTAACTAACGGTTTGTAAATAAATAATAGGATAAAGCGAAAATCTATTTAGGTTTTCGCTTTATTTTTATAGTTCCTTGATTAAATCTTCGATTCGCATTCGTTTGCTATAATCGTATTCATTGACATCCTTAACAAAGCAATACGCACTAATCTCACCAGATTTTACTTTTTCAGCTAATGTTTCTACTGTAAAAGGCCCATATTCTTTTGATTGTTCGATGTAATAAAATTCGTGATCGTAAATTATGGTGCTGACTTTCTTTTTGTATTTTTCTTTTAAAAAGGTGTTGATGTCTTCAATAGAATTTAACTCAACATCATATTTGGAAGTATTTATGTAAAGTGCAAATTCGTCTTTGTTTTGATTGTTAAGGACTAATATATCATCGTCCTTAAAATAGGCTTTAACGGTAATTAAGCCATCTTCAGTTTCAATAGAAAATATATTTTGGATGTTAATATTCCATGAGGTTTGAATCACATTGTCTTTTTGTGATATTTCAAGAATATTGTCTTCTTTAAACGTATAAATTGATTTCTTCTTAGAAATGCCATTCACCAAAACCCATCGCTGATTTATAAAATGCGAATCGTGATGACGTTCATAGCTAAAAGGTTTTAAATTTGGAATAGTTTTGTGTAGATAATCACTCATTTAGCAGGTTTTCAAAAGAATAGCATTTGCTATACAACGTTAAGATTTGGGTGTTTATTTTCTTAAACCTGAGTTTGATATAATATTTGTTTCAGTTTGAATGAATTTTTATTCAATTCGCAGATATATTTTTGAAGGACTAACTTGTTAATTTAAAAAAATCATATCAAGAATTGGGGAAAATTCATCAAATCCTGCGGAAAACCTAAAAAAATGCAATCTATTCGTATAAAATTATTGAAATATCTCGATATTACTTTAAATTTTATACTTCAAATCTCACCTTTTTTTAGGGTTCTGGAAATTAACTCTTATATCGAACTCAGGTTTAAAGTTAAAAATTTTCTAGACGTTTCAAAACTTCTTTCTTATAACTTCGACTAATGGAAAGCGCTTTTCGATTAACTGTAATATGTTCGTTAGTAAACGATTGAATTTTGGCAATACAGACGATATAAGACCTATGAATTCTTAAAAATTGCGTCTTAGGTAATTTTGCTTCAATAGACGTAATGGTTTCTCTAGTGGTTATGGTTTCATCTTGAAGATGGATTTTTATATAATCGCTATAGCTTTCAACATATATAATGGCATTAAAATCTACTTTTAGCATGCGTCTGTCTGAGCGTACAAATATAAAGTCGTTAGATTCTGTGGCGGTTAAAGTCGTATCAATAGTAGTGGAGGCGACTTCAAAATAACGATTTACAGCTTGCAGTAAACGTTCAAAAGCAATAGGTTTTAATAGGTAATCTACGGCTTGTAAATCAAAGCCTTCTACAGCATAATCTCTGTAGGCTGTGGTAAAAATAATCTTGATGTCTTTGTTTATGGCTTTGGCAAATGATATTCCTGAAATCTCAGGCATATTAATGTCTAAAAAGATTAAGTCTACTTTGTTATTGCTAATAAAATTAAAGGCTTCAATGGCATTTTTGCATTGTGCTATAACTTCAATAGTTTCAATTTGTGCCACGTGAGATGCAATAATTTCTCTAGCGATAGCTTCATCGTCAACTATAATGCATGTAATAGATTTAGGCATCTGTTAATTTAGATTTTAGATTTAACGATAGTAAAACTTCAAAATCATTGGTGCTGTTATTAATTTCTAGTTGATGTTGGTTGGGATACAAAAAATCTAACCGTTTTTTTATGTTTTCTAAACCAATACCTTCTTTAATACTTAAATCTTTAGCAGAACTATTTTTAATTTTGAATGTAATGTTTTCAGCATTTGCCTTTATATAAATAGAAATGTCTAAACTGCCGTTTCTAATTTTTCCGTGTTTAAAACTGTTTTCAACAAACGGAATTAATAACATTGGTGCCATCTCAATATTCTCTAAACTTATGTTTTTGGAGAATTCTACATTTAAAGTATCGCTAAAACGCATTTGCTCTAAGCTGATATAGTCTTCAATGTGATTTATTTCATCCTTTAAATTTACAAAAGGTTTGTCGGCTTGATACAGTAGGTAATCTAATAAGTTAGACAGTTTTAATATCATTTTTGGAGTTTCATCTGCTTTCTTTAAAGCAAAACCGTACATGGTATTTAGTGTGTTAAATAAAAAGTGTGGATGAATCTGCATTTTTAAATACTTCAGCTCTTGTTCTTTTAATTTAAGTTGTGTTTCAAGAATTTTGGTTTCGAGGGTTTTAGTCTTTTGGGATGCTTTTATGTTTAACTTCATAAGTTTAAAAGCACTCACAATAAAGGTAACAAGATAGATGCCTGTCATTACAAATAGGATGTTTCTTGTTAGTGGATTCATGTCATTATATTCGAAATTAGAAATATAAATCAAACTAAAAAAGATAGAAACCATCACCAAATAGGCCGAAATAATCAGTGTATAACTACTGTAAAGAACAAATAGGAAATAGCGCTTTGTTACAAGGTAATCTGGGATTAATTTATAAATAGATACATATGTTGTGGCTATAGTAATTGGCATTAAAAACAATGAGAATACAAGCGTATCGTTAAAATTATTACTGCCCACACCAAAAAAATAGGTGTAGAATAGGAGTACAGCACACCAAAAAAGCGCATGGAGTAGTCCTTGTCCTATTTTTTTTAATATGAATTCTTTTTTAAGCATTTACAATATTCTTAATACAATAATACTGCATTTTTGTAGTGTATAAGGAGTTTATAGACGAATGACGGATTTAGTGATGGATTTAGCAATAGGTTTAATCGCAAGTTAAAACGGTTATTCGTCGCAATTATAATTATTGAGTGTGTATATCATTTAAGTTTGGCCTATGTTTAATTTAAAATCATCAATCATGAACGAACAGTTAGTTTTAAATCACTTGATAGTATCAAATCCATTTGTAGATCGGTTTAATGAAGGCGGACCGTTTTTTATGTCCTTAATTTTAATCTGTCTTTTATTATCTGTGTTTTTTTTGGTAAAAGGTTTTATCGCCTTAAAAAAGACTAGAGAACAATCTGAAAAAATGCTGAAACTAACTGTAGATTCTAGTTTATTAGGTTTAGTATTAGGATTTTTAGGTTCTGTTATTGGCTTAATAACAGCTTTTGATTCTGTTGAGGCTATGGGAGATCCTGATCCAGCAATTTTTGCAGGTGGACTAAAAGTGTCACTATTAACAGCAACCTTTGGTTTGTTTTCATTTGTTATTGCTAGAATAGGTATTTTACTATTGCGATGGAGTTTAAAAGACGAAGGGAAGGACTAGTGTTCCATTACTAATTTTTTGTAAAAAGCGAACTTAATAAAGTTCGCTTTTTTTATTTGTAATGTTTTTATTCTTTAATTTTGTAAAATGGATTTAAGGAAGAATTAAGGCTAAGAATACCAGCACTTTTATTCTTTAATTTCGTTAATAATGCTTGCTTGCGCCAAGCGGTTTTTAGTGTATGCTGCTTTAGTTAGGAGTTGAAGTGAAAAAATAGATACGAGCATCAGGATGCTTTCATTTTTAGGTAAATCAATAACCTGAAATTGAGCGTAAAGTTGACAAGATATATGTAAATCGTAGGGCATAGCTGTTTGAGCATTTGGATTTAGGCTTATTGTGTCTTTACTATTTTTAATAGGGGAAATTCAAATATCAGCAAAAGTATTACAGCATCATTTAAATGGTATTAAAGATCATTTAAAAAAATAAGAATTTTATTTAGAATAAATGTGACCTCTTAATTAAAGGAGTGTCTTAATACCAGTAACCAACTAATTAATAGACTAAAAAAGTACCTTGACTAAAGACGCTATTCATAACCTAACCGATGAAGCGCTCGTAGAAGCAATCGTAAAAACTAACGACACTATGTTGTTCGAGGTGCTGTACGATAGATATGCGAATATGGTCTATAATAAGTGTTATGGATTTGCTAATGGAGTTGATGAAGCTAAGGATTTAACACAAGATGTTTTTTTAAGAGTCTTTGTAAAATTAGCGAGTTTTAAAGGTAAGTCTAAATTTTCAACATGGTTGTATGCATTTACCTATAACCATTGTGTGAATTATGTAACAAGGAATACAGCGAAAAAATTTGAAAAAAAATCTGTAAGTTCGGAACTTGTAGATATTGAGAATATTGGTGAAGATGTAAGTTCTACTGTTGAGTTTGAAAACATGAGAGTAGAGCAATTGAAAGAGGTTATGGAGCTGATTTCACCAGAAGAAAAAATGATTTTATTATTAAAATACCAAGATAATTTATCAATAAAAGAATTAGCTGACGCTTTAGAAATAGGAGAAAGTGCAGTGAAAATGCGATTAAAAAGAGCAAAGGAAAAACTAGTACGTAAGTACGCAAATTATACGAAAGATGGAAAATCCATTTAAGAACATCGATAAGCCTTTACAGGAAGTTCCGCAAGAACTGAAAAGCAAAGTTATGCATGATATTGCTCTTGCCAAGCTTCTTATGGAAATAGCTGAGTTGTTTTCGTATAATATTGCTCATATCATTGAGAGTGTAACAAATAATAGAGAAAAATAGTAGATAAATCCTAGCGTAATATTATTAGTATGGAAAAAATGACAGAATTTAAAGATATTGCAACGCAGTCCTTAACCACGATGTGGTTAGAGATAACTAAAATATTTCCGAATATTATAGGTGCGCTTATTGTTTTAATTATTGGATGGATTGTAACTAAATTAATTGTTAAGCTAATAAAGAAAGTTTTAAAATTAGCGAAAATCAATAAATTAGATGATAAACTTAATGAAATTGAAATTTTAGAAGGTAAAAAACTCAATTTTGATACTGTAAAGATTGTTTCAAGTTTTGTGAAATGGTTAATGTATATCGTGCTGCTAATTACAGCATCTGATATCATGGGCTTAGAGATTATATCTAATCAAGTTAGCGCTTTACTAGCTTACTTACCTCAATTGTTTGCTGCATTAGTGATATTTATATTAGGGCTTTTGTTTGCGAATTTTGTAAAGAACGGATTAAAGTCTCTTTTTGAGTCAATGGACTTGTCTGGTGGTAAAATGATCAGTAATGTTGTTTTCTTTTTACTGCTTACTTTTATTTCTATAACAGCTTTAAACCAAGCCGGAATTGACACCTATATAATTACCAATAATATAAACATGATTATTGCAGCTTTCCTAATAGCCTTTGCTATTGCTGTAGGTTTAGGTGCAAGAGATGTCGTAGGTAAATTATTAAATACGTTTTATGCGCGAAAAACATTTGAAGTTGGACAAAAAATAATTTTTAACGAAAAAGTATACACTATAGATGCCGTGCAAAGCATCTCTGTAATCTTAAAGAATTCTGAAGGAAGACTTATTGTTCCTATTAAGGATTTAATAGAAAATCAAGTACAAATGCAGGATTAACTGTGAGGTTAGGGTCATAGATTTATGTTTCCATAAATACAATCCTGCATGTACTTGACATATTCAAACCCTTTTCATTAATTTGATTAGGGTTTTTTTATGGTAAAAATTAAGATAGATTATTGTTTTGGTTGTATCTTAAAGTTGGTTAACAGCGAATAAATATACGAGATTAATTGTTAGTGTTGTTTTACCACTTGTGCTTTATACTAAGTGGCAAGGTGATAGTGTGTACTATTTCTTATTTCTACGGTTGTAATTTTTATCTCCTCGTGTTTTAGGTTTTTTATACTTTGCTGCAATCTTAAACTTATAAGAGCCTCCTAAATTTTCTTTAGAGTTCTTTTCAGACTTTTCATGAAAAGCAGGTCCTGGCGCATCTTCATCACGTCGTTTTATTGGATTGTTTCGTTCTCTAATCTGTGGACGTTCTTCTTCTATTAATTCGGTTGAAATAGCTACATGCTCAGGAATTGATAATGTTTCAATTTTCATTTGCATTAATTCCTCAATGCGCTTTAAGCTTTCTTGTTCTTTTTCTGTAGACAATAAGATGGTGTGTCCTTGTTGTTCTGCACGACCAGTTCTACCAATTCTGTGCATATAATTTTCAGGATAGTCTGGTGTGTCAAAATTAATAACATGCGATACACCTTCAATATCTAAACCTCTAGCCATTACATCTGTAGCAACTAGTAATCTGTTTTCACCCTCTCTAAATTGCTCAATACTACGCAATCTGTAGTTTTGAGTTTTGTTAGAGTGAATAACACAAGATTGACCTGGAAATAATTCTTCAAGTTTATCAAAAAGGCGGTCAGCCATTTTCTTATAAGCCACAAAAATTAAGACTCTTGAAAAGGTTTCTTTATCGTGAAGTAAATGTTCTAATAAATTTACTTTGGTGTAAAAATTAGGAACATCGTAGCGTTCTTGTTTTATGTTTTCTAAAGGTGTACCAGAAACAGCTATTGATATTTTTGCAGGACTCGTAAAGAAATCCGTAATTAAATCGTCTACATCTTTTGTCATCGTTGCAGAGAACATAATGTTTTGACGACGTTGTGGTAGGATATCAAAAATATTCATTAACTGATGTCTAAAGCCTAAATCTAGCATTACATCTACTTCGTCAATCACTAATTTCTGAATGGATTTTAACTGTAAAACTCTACTCACAGCTAAATCATACAAACGACCAGGTGTAGCTACAATGATATCTTGCCCTTGAGCAACAGCTTGTTTTTGTGTATTTATGTTGGTGCCACCATAAACACCTAACACACGATTATTAATGTATTTAGAGAATTTTTCAATTTCACTAACAACTTGTACAACCAATTCTCTTGTTGGTACCAATACTAAGACTCTTGGGTTATCTTGTTTTGAGAACTTAAGATTACGTAGAATAGGGAGCATATAGGCCAGTGTTTTTCCTGTACCAGTCTGTGCAATACCCACCACATCTTTACCAGAAGCCACCACACTAAATGATTCTTCTTGGATTGGAGTAGGAGTTGTAAATCCTAAATCGTCTAAGGCGTTATATAAAGGTGTGTTTAAATTAAGATCTTTAAAAGTCACGTTGCAAAGTTTTGCTGCAAAGCTACTATTTTATTACTCAACTTACACTAAATGGCTTTGTTCTATTTCAATACTGTAAGAAGCGTTAAAAACAGAACCTGCTTTGAGGCTTAAAATTCCTTCTTTAGTTTCTATGTTTTGGTCCGTAGTTTCATTGTCGGCAATACCTAACCAAGGCTCAATGCATACATAAGGTGCATTTGGTTTTGCCCAAATGCCTAGTTGTTTAAAATCTTTAAAGTTTACAGTTAATACTTTTCCTCTGGTTTTATGGGTTAAGTTTACTCTTCGTGACTTTAAATCTTTGAAGATTAAAGCATCTTTATTAAATAAATCTGGACGTAAATGTATTTTGTTTCCCTCTTTAAATACAGGTATTGACTCTGTAGTTAATAATCCGTTATTGGTGTTTAATATATACGATTGGCTGTTTTCTGCTTGTTCAAATTCTAGATAATAATCTGTGTAATTATCATCTTTAGAAAGCGGACAATTAAACGCAGGATGGCCACCTAAAGAAAAGAAAAGTGTTTTTGCGTCTGAGTTTGTAATCGTATGGTTAATTGTTAAGGTGTTACCAGCAAGTGTATAAGTGATTTCGAATTCAAATAAAAAAGGATAATGTTTATACAGTTCGTCATTAGATACTAATAAAAACGAGATACTTGTATTTGTTTGGTTTTTGACAACAAAATTATCGTTATGCCTTACAAAACCATGTTTGGGCATGTGGTATGTTTTGTTGTTGTAGATATAGCTGTTCTCTTTCATACAGCCAATAATAGGGAACAAATTTGGCGCATGGCTTCCCCAAATGCCAGGATTAGCCTGCCAGATAAATTCAGTATTGTTTTCTACAGAAGTGATGTTGCATAATTCTGCACCTTTAGATTTTATATTGATTTGTAAGAGGTCGTTACTTAAACTATACATGGCGTTTTAATTTTTTTGAAATATACAATTCTAATCATTTATCCTGCAAGGTTTTTATATTACCTATGTTAGGTAAAGTATTTAAGAGGAATTAAAATTTAACTTTGAAAACACCCCTAAAGTCCCCTCAAGGGGACAGTCTCACTGTTGCGTTTTAAGAAATATGAAATATGTTTTTAAGAATTGTCTCCTTGAGGGAACTTTAGGGGGTAAATTCTGATGAAATAAATTTCTTTCCATACCTCAAACACAAAAAAGTCAATTAAAAAAATCATATTATTTCAGTAAATTGCAGCAATTATTTTTCTATTGAGAACAACACAAAATCATCAACCAAAAAATATTGAGGCCTTTAAGCAAAACCTACTGCTTTGGAGTCAGCAGTTTGATGATGTTGTGTGGTTAGATTCTAACAATCATAACGATGAATATAGCAGTTATGATGCGGTTTTGGCAGTAGATGCGTTTACGGCCATTCGCACCGATTATTTTGATGCTTTTGAGCGTTTAAAAGATTATCAGTTGTCTGTTAACGATTGGATTTTTGGCTACTTGGCTTACGATTTAAAAAACACTACAGAACGTCTAAAGTCTGAAAATATTGATGGTTTAGATTTTCCTGATTTGTATTTCTTTCAGCCTAAAAAAGTCTTTTTGTTTAAAGGCAATCAGGTTGAAATTCAGTATTTAAAAATGGTAGATGATGAGATAGCAGATGATCTATTGTCTATTAATTCTTGTGTCTCTTCGAGCGCAGTTGAGAAGTCTCAGAATCCTATCAAAATAAAACTAAGAATACATAAAGACGACTACTCCGATAAAGTCACTAAAATGCTAACTCACATTCATAGAGGCGATATTTATGAGGCTAATTTTTGTCAGGAGTTTTATGCGGAAAACAGTGAAATAAATCCGTTGGAGACATTCAAAAAATTGAATGCTATATCACGTCCACCTTTTGCGAGTTTTTTAAAGTTTGAAGATAAGTACATGATGTCTGCATCACCAGAACGCTATATTAAAAAGACAGGAACTAAAGTCATCTCGCAACCTATAAAGGGAACTGCAAAGCGTTCAGAAGATAAAGCAGAAGATTTAAGGCTGGCAGAAGAGTTATCTAAAGATCCTAAAGAGCGTAGCGAAAATATAATGATTGTAGATTTGGTTAGAAATGACCTATCACATACAGCTTGTAAAGGAAGTGTAGAGGTAAAAGAGCTGTGTAAAGTATATTCGTTTTTGCAAGTGCATCAAATGATTTCTACGGTTCAATCAGAGGTTGAGCAAGAAACCAATCCGGTAGACATTATAAAAACAACATTTCCAATGGGAAGCATGACGGGTGCTCCTAAAATATCAGCCATGAAAATCATTGAAAACCTCGAAGAAACAAAACGAGGATTGTACTCCGGTTCTGTTGGTTATTTTGCGCCCAATGGTGATTTTGATTTTAATGTGATTATTAGAAGTATCCTTTACAACGAAACCAAAAAATACATTTCATATTCTGTAGGTGGAGCCATTACGGCAAAAAGTGATCCACTCAAAGAGTACGAGGAATGTTTGATTAAAGCAAAGGCTATGCGTGAAGCGCTTGAAGATTAAACTTCAGCTTCAATTTCTAATTGTTTAGAGGCTCTGTGTGCTTTTATTCAATATGTCTTCTAAATGTACGCTTAACCTTGTCAAAAATAGCTTCAACACGTTTTTGCTCAATCTTCTTAATCTTAGCAATAGATTCAAAATCTAGTTTTCCTATAATATATAAATCTACTATATTAGAAACGTTAAAAGGTAGCCAACTATAAAGTTGTCCAAAGGCCTTATGCGATTTTGAAGCAGGTAAGTCTTTGATGTCAAACGCCTTTAAAATTGATGTTTCTTTATTGGCATACAATTGCAATGGCTCACTCTGATCTTGATGATAAGAAATATCATTAAGCTCGGTATTTAAAATAAAATCAAAATCGGCATCAACGGTATAATCTTCGCTAAGTTTAGATAATTCCTTTTTAAGAAGCTCGTCTGTGCTTATTGTGCTTTTATGAAATGTTTCATTTTTAAACAGCACATTCATATAGTTGTCTACAATTTTAAACAATTCAAGTTTTATAGCCATAGGCTCTGCATCTACATTAAAGCCTTTATCGTAAAGTATAATAATGCTTTCGTCAATAATACCATTAGAAGAAAACATGTTCTTTGGTAAAATACCTGAGGTTTCAGCAATATAAATTCTGTGTTTTACATAAGGATGAAGGTGTGGTAATGCCGAAAGGACCTTTTTGTCAAAGGCGGTTCGTGCAGATTCTGTTGTTGATTTTTCTGTTACACTCATGACCTAATAATTTTAAATTCTTTTAAAGTTAAATAAAAAGAAAACAGGTTGATATGATAAATGTCATTTTAACATCCGTATTTATGGTTAAGAAATTGAAAAACTTTGATTCTTTGTGCCTCTTAGGAAATGAATAATTTCAATACCTTTGAGATGTGCAAAAAGACTTCAAAATCCATATTAACAATAATCTTTCGGTTTTAAACGAAAGCAAGTTGCTTATTGCTGTTTCTGGCGGAATTGATAGTGTGGTGTTAACACATTTATGCCACGCATTAGGTCTGAATTTTTCTTTGGCACATTGTAATTTTAACTTAAGAGCAGAAGAAAGTCATAAGGATGAAGCTTTTGTGTTGGAATTGGCTGAAGCGTTAGATGTTGAAGTTTTTATTCAAAATTTTGATACAGAAGCATATGCTAAAGCGCATAAACGTTCTATACAAATGGCGGCGCGTGAGTTACGCTACGATTGGTTTAAGGAATTAGCAGAGCAATTACAGTTTGATTATATCTTAACAGCACATCATGCAGACGATAATTTGGAAACGTTTCTTATTAATTTTACAAGGGGAACTGGGTTAAATGGGTTAACCGGAATTCCGATGATTAAAAATAATATTGTTAGACCGTTGTTGTCCTTTTCTAGAGCGCAAATCGAAACTTTTGCAAAAAAAGAAAATATCCTTTGGCGGGAAGATGCGAGTAATGCTTCTAGGAAATACTTGAGAAATAAATTACGACATGAGGTTGTTCCAATCTTAAAAGAAATTAATCCGCAGTTGCTAGATAGTTTTCAAAACACACTAGTGAATCTTAATGATACAGCTGATATTGTTGAGGAAAGTTTGGATGCTTTTTCAAAACGAGCAATTCAAAGTATTGATAAATTTGGGATAACTTATAAGATTTCTGAATTTAAAAAAGTCCATAATCCTAAAGCTTATTTATATGAAATTTTTAAGGGTTACGGATTTACAGAGTGGAATGACATTGTAAACTTATTAGAGGCACAATCGGGTAAATTGGTGAGGTCTAATTCACATCGTTTAATAAAACATCGTGATTTTTTAATTTTAACCGATTTGGGGAACTCAGCGCAAAGCAAAGAGGCGCTATTCATTAATGAACTAGCTAACGAAATAGAAACTCCAATAGGAGAGCTTTCTTTTGAGAATGTTGAAGGCCTTTTTGATGTATCTAAAAGCACCATTTTTGTCGATAAAGATGTATTGAAATTTCCATTAGAATTTAGATTATGGAAAGAAGGAGATATTTTTCAGCCTATTGGAATGACAGGTAAAAAGAAAATTAGTAAATATCTTAAAGACGAAAAAGTGTCGTTAGTGGAAAAAGAAAATACTTGGATTTTAGCCTCAGATAATAAGGTGGTTTGGTTGGTAGGAAAACGAGCAGATGACCGTTTTAAAGTCACTAAAAACACCAAAAATATAATTAAAGTTACTATTTAATAATTTGCATGCAGTTGTTTTAAAATAAGATAGTTGTATGTGTTTGTTAGGTGGTTTTGTAACATAAATAAATTTAGTAGTTTGATATTAAAAGGAAACATCGTAGATATTTGTAATCGAAACATTTACAAAGGAGAAGTAACCATTGAAAATGGTAAAATAAAAGCCATTGTAAAAAAGGATTGTGAAGAAAATCATTTCATTTTACCTGGTTTTATAGATGCGCATATTCATATTGAAAGCTCTATGTTGGTACCTTCTGAGTTTGCGAAGATTGCTGTAAACCACGGTACAGTTGCTACAGTTTCTGATCCGCACGAAATTGCCAATGTGCTTGGTGTAAAAGGTGTGGAGTTTATGATTGAAAACGGAAAGAAAACGCCTTTTAAATTTAATTTCGGAGCACCCTCTTGTGTGCCAGCGACGAGTTTTGAGTCGGCAGGAGCAGTGATTGATTCTGATGCGATTAAAACTTTAATGGCGAATCCTGATATTAAGTATTTGGCTGAAATGATGAATTATCCTGGAGTTATCTATGATGATGCTGAAGTACTGAGGAAAATAGAATGGGCCAAACATTATAATAAACCTGTTGATGGTCATGCGCCTGGTTTGCGGGGAGATGACTTAACAAAGTATATTTCGGCTGGCATCTCTACAGATCATGAGTGTTTTACTTATGATGAAGGTTTAGAGAAGCTTCAAAAAGGGATGAAGGTTATTATCAGAGAAGGTAGTGCTGCTAAAAACTTTGATGCGCTTATAGATTTGTTAAATGAGCATTACAGAAATATGATGTTTTGTAGTGATGATAAGCATCCTGATGATTTGCTTTTAGGGCATATTAATCAATTATGTGCTAGAGCTGTTGCAAAAGGTGTAGATGTATTTAAAGTGCTTCAGTCGGCTTGTGTAAATCCTGTAAGGCACTATGGTTTAGATGTTGGTTTGTTAAATGTTGGTGATAATGCGGATTGTATTGTTGTAGAAGATTTAAAAGACTTTAAAACGCTTCAAACGTACATTAATGGCGAGTTGGTTTATGGTGATGGAGTGTCTAGAATAAAACATGTTGAATTTGAAAACCTCAATAATTTCAATACCAGTAAAAAAGAAGTTTCAGATTTTAGATTGGAATCACAAGTGCATAAAATTCGAGTAATTGAATGTGTTGATGGGGAGCTGGTAACCAATGAGCTTGTAGAGGATGCGACTATTGAAGCCGGTAATTTGGTGTCAAATACTAAAACAGATGTTTTAAAAATGACGGTTGTTAATCGTTACCAAAACGATACGCCAGCAATTGCTTTTATTAAGAACTTTGGGCTAAAAGAAGGAGCTATTGCGAGTTCTGTTGGTCATGATTCGCATAATATTATTGCTGTTGGTGTTTCTGATGAAGCGATTTGTAAAGCGGTAAATTTATTGGTGGAAAATGAAGGTGGTATTTGTGCTGTGTCTAATTCTGAAGAAAAAGTGGTGGCGCTTCCTGTAGCGGGAATTATGAGCGATAAAAGTGCGACTATCATAGGAAAGCAGTATTCTGACTTAGATAAAATGGCAAAACAATTAGGAAGCACGCTTCATGCACCATATATGAGTTTGTCTTTTATGGCGTTGCTGGTAATTCCAGCTTTAAAATTGAGTGATAAAGGGCTTTTTAATGGAGGAAAATTTGAGTTTACTTCGGTAGAGGTTCTTGATTAATTTTGAAACACGTGTGTTTTTTGTTGAAAGCTGTTTTTTTGAAAGCTGATACTGATAAGTAACTATAAAAGTTAAACCAAATGCCAATAATAGAATCTGCTTATAAGCCGCCTTTTTGGGCTAAAAAAAGCTTTGTGTCTACTGTGTTTTCGGGGCTAGCCCGAAAAGTTGATGGAGTTAAGCAAACGAGAGAGCGTATTACGTTGTTAGATTCAGATTTTTTAGATTTAGATTGGAGTTATGCGCAAAATAAATCTAATAAGGTTATTATCTTGCTGCATGGACTCGAAGGTAATGCGCAACGACCGTATATAACCGGTGCAGCAAAATACTTTAATGATAATGGTATTGATGCTGTTGCGGTTAATTTTAGAGGGTGTAGTGGTGCGCCTAATTTGTTGTTTCGGAGTTATCATTCTGGTGCTACGGAAGATTTAGATGCTGTTGTAAAGCATGTCTTGTCTAAAGATATTTACGATGAAATTTATATAAAAGGTATTAGTCTTGGTGCTAATATGACTTTAAACTATGTTGGAGAAGGGCGGGATTTGCCAAACGAAATTAAAGCTGTTATTGCTATTTCTACACCTTGTGATTTAAGAGGTTCTTGTGGTGAATTGATGAGTTTAAAAAACAAGCATTATGCTATTCGGTTTTTGGCGCATTTAAAAAATAAATTAAAACCTAAGCTAGAACAATTTCCTGATAATATGTCGATTGAAGACTTTAATTCAATAAATACTTTAATTGATTTTGATAACGTTTATACTTCAAGAGCGCATGGTTTTAAGGATGCTTTTGATTATTATGAGAGGGCTAGTTGCTTGCAGTTTTTGCCAAATATCCAGGTGCCTTCGTTAGTTGTTAATGCGCTTAATGATTCCTTTTTGTCGGCAGAATGTTATCCCGTAAAAGAAGCTAAGTATAATCCTAATTTATTTTTAGAAATGCCAAAGTATGGTGGGCATGTTGGGTTTATTGGTAAGGGGAACGTGTATTATAATGAGCGTCGTGCTTTAGAGTTTGTGACAGCTAAGAAATAGTGTCTCAATTGGTTTTTTAGGTCTTTTGGGGTGGTTGTTTTTGAGTTTAAGTTTTAAAATATCAAATCTTTTCATAACTTCAAGAATCCTTTTAAGTTCTAATTAGTTGTTAGGGGTTTTTGGGAATTGTTATCTCGTAAGGTGAATTAGTATTGTGAGAGGTCGTGCTTTTGTACGATGCTAAGGCGCTTGAAGTGTGGTAAAGTAATAATCTAAATAAAAAACATATGAAACCAAGTCTTTCGTTTCAGTACTTACAGGTAAAAAGAGCAATGTTATTCAGGTTGCCTTTTTTGCTGCTGTTGTTAGTTTTATTTTTTGTGTCGTGTAAAGGTCTTAAAACAGCTGTTTTTGATCAGTATTCGTATCAGCAAGCTATTTCTATTAAAGTAGAAGGCTTGAGTCTTATGGGTGATGCCACTGAAGCTTATGCTGAAAACGAGGAAGATGTAAGAGTGTTTTTGTTAGAGCTTGATAAAATTGTGGAATACGAAAAGAATAAACCAGACAATGCTGTTAGTTATGCAATGTGGCAAGTTGTGGCTAATGAAGATCGAAATCTTTTGGCAGGGTTTTTTAAACGTTGGAAAGATAAAGGGCGGTTGTCTAATATTTTTATAGATGAAGCTAAGCTTCAGGTAAGTGAGTCTTTAGATTTGATTATTAGATATGAGGCAAATAAAAATAAGACAAACGAAACTAATATTCTTAACTTTTTAAGCGCTAATTAATTATGGATATTGAAGAATTATTAAAGTTGTTAAAAGATGAATTGCTTTTGGTTTTAGGTGAGAGTTATGGTGATTATAAAAAAGAAACTAAAGCGGATATTGAAGCGTTTTTGACTCTGTCAAAAGTAAAATTAGAGCGTTGGACAAGCTTATTGCAGGCTGGGGAATTAACTGTTGAGGATTATGAGTGGCTTTTAGTAAGTCAGAAAGATTTATTAATTCTAAATGCATTGTATCAGGCGGGAATTTCTAAATTACGACTAGGGCATTTAAAGAATAAGATTATAAAAACCATTGTAAATACAGTTGTGACGGTTGTTATTTGATTGGTATTTAGGTAAAACCTTGATTTCTATTTTTTTATAAAAGATTTATTTCTATTTTTAAGAAAATAACAATTCATGCTTAAAAAAGTTTTCGCAAGTGCTGTTTTTGGTGTTGAAGCATCGACTATTACTGTTGAAGTCAATGTGGATAAAGGTGTTGGTTATCATTTAGTCGGGCTTCCGGATAATGCTATTAAGGAAAGTAATTATCGTATTGCTGCGGCACTTCAAAATAACGGCTATAGAATTCCGGGAAAAAAGATTACAATAAACATGGCTCCTGCCGATTTACGAAAAGAAGGTTCGGCATACGATTTGACCTTGGCTATTGGTGTTTTGGCTGCGTCAGATCAAATTAAAGCTGAAAACCTAGAGGATTATCTTATTATGGGAGAATTGTCCTTAGATGGAAGCTTACAGTCTTTTAAAGGGGCTTTGCCTATTGCTGTAAAAGCTAGAGAGGAAGGTTTTAAGGGGTTTATACTACCCATTCAAAATGCAAAAGAAGCTGCTATTGTAGATGATTTAGAGGTTTTTGGTGTGGAAAATATTAGGCAAGTTATTGATCATTTTGATAAAGGCGAGCCTTTAGAGCAGACTGTTATAAATACGAGAGAGGAATTTTATAAAAAGTTGGATTTTCCAGAATTCGATTTTGCAGATGTTAAGGGGCAGGAGTCTATTAAGCGCTGTATGGAAATTGCAGCAGCGGGAGGTCATAATATTATTCTTATTGGTCCGCCAGGTTCAGGAAAAACGATGTTAGCAAAACGTTTGCCTAGTATTTTGCCGCCAATGACATTGCACGAGGCTTTAGAAACCACTAAAATACATTCGGTAGTGGGAAGGGTGAAAGCACATACGGGGCTTATGGCGCAACGACCATTTAGAAGTCCGCATCACACGATATCAAATGTTGCACTTGTAGGTGGTGGGAGTTACCCACAGCCAGGTGAAATCTCTTTATCGCATAATGGTGTTTTGTTTTTAGATGAGTTACCTGAATTTAAACGTGAAGTTTTAGAGGTTATGCGTCAGCCTTTAGAGGATAGAGAGGTGACGATTTCTAGAGCAAAATTTACGGTAACTTATCCGTCGTCTTTTATGTTGGTGGCTAGTATGAATCCGAGTCCGGGCGGTTATTTCAATGATCCAGGCTCGCCAATCACATCATCTCCAGCAGAAATGCAGCGTTATATGGGGAAAATTTCAGGGCCGTTATTGGATCGAATAGATATCCATATAGAGGTTACGCCTGTTCCTTTTGAAAAATTAGCGGATGAGAGGAGTGGTGAATCTTCTGTAGATATCAGGAAGCGGGTTATTAAGGCTAGAGAGCGTCAGACTGTACGTTTTAAAGCATTGGAGCATATTCATTACAATGCGCAGATGAATACGAAACAAATACGTGAGTATTGTAAGTTAGATGAAGATTCATTGCAACTGTTGAAGTCGGCAATGGAGCGTTTAAATCTTTCTGCTAGAGCTTATGATAGAATTTTAAAAGTAGCGAGAACGATAGCGGATTTAGAGGGTTCGGAATCTGTTTTAGGGGCTCATATCAGTGAGGCGATTCAGTATCGTAGTTTAGATCGTGAAGGTTGGTTGGGTTAGAGTTTTGGTTTGGAATGGTTTGCTGTTTTAGGTGTGAGTTAAATGTGTTAAGAAAATATATCATTATATGGGAAAAATATACGCTTTGTTGTTGGTGTTGTTGGTGTTGAGCTGTGGTAATGTAGAGGAAAAAGAGGTGTTGCCTGTGTCTACTTTGAAAAAAGTAGAATTAGTGGAGCGGCCAGTGTTGAATTTGAATCAGGCAAATCGTTTGTCGCAATTGCCTTTGCATTGTATGGGTACAGAATATCCAAACAAACTGGGGCAAACTATTGGAGGTGTGTCAGATTTAAAAACACCAAAAGAATTGCATCCGGCGTTTTATGGGTGTTTCGATTGGCATTCTGCGGTTCATGGGCATTGGAGTTTGGTGTCGCTTTTAAAACAGTTTCCGAATTTGGAGCGTAAAGATGAAATTCAGCAAAAATTACTTCAAAACATCTCTAAGGAGAATATAGCGCAAGAGTTGCTTTATTTTGAAGGGCAGTATAATGCGTCTTTTGAACGCACTTATGGTTGGGCTTGGTTGCTTAAATTGGCTGAAGAGTTGCATACGTGGAATGGTTCAGTGGTAGCAGAGGAGTTGGAAGTGAATTTGCAGCCATTAACAGATTTGATTGTTCGTAAATATTTGGAATTTCTGCCTAAATTAAATTACCCGATAAGGGTAGGTGAGCACTCGAATACGGCTTTTGGGTTGAGTTTTGCTTATGATTATGCTGTTGCTGTAGGGCATGATGAGTTAAGGGTGTTGATAGAAAATAGAGCTAAAGATTTTTATAATGACGATCAGGATTGTCCGATAGAATGGGAGCCTAGTGGATTTGATTTTTTGTCTCCTTGTTTAGAGGAGGCTGCTTTGATGAAGCGTGTGTTGTCTGTTGAGGATTTTAAAGTGTGGATTGGTGGTTTTTTGCCAGAGCTTAGTGATGAAAGTTTTGACTGGTCGGTTGGCGAAGTTTCTGATAGAACAGACGGGAAGTTGGTGCATCTTGATGGTGTGAATTTTTCGAGGGCATGGAGTTTGAATTATGTGGCAAAGGGCTTGTCTGAGTATCAGCATCTTCAGAATTTGGCGAATAAACATATTAATTATTCTTTGCCGAGTATTGTTGGTGATAGTTATGAAGGAGGGCATTGGCTTGGTAGTTTTGCAATCTATGCTTTGAATTCTGTAAAAGAATGATGTGTAATATTTGTTTCTGATTTCTGGATGGGATCGTGTGGTGATTTTGCGTGATAAAGAGGTTGGTTTTGGTTCTGTTTTAAGTGTGGTGAAATATTAAAAAAAGAGAAGTCTTTAAGAGGTGTAAAGGTAGAGGTGGAAGCATTGGTAATTTGTGTGCGTGATGGTGCTGAAAATGCGGTTGACTTTTTGAAATATTTAAGTTTTAATTTTAATAAAAAGAACGTCTGGATTTAATTAGTGATATGTGTTGTGAGTTTCAGTTTTTGTGGTGTAATGAGGTTTTTGTTTTGGTGAAATAGCTAGTTGTTATTGGTAAACATGTGCTTCGGGATGTGTTATGTTTTAAAATAAAAACCTAAGGCAACACTATTAAACTAATTGTTGATGTAAAATAGGTATATAGTTCAATATTAGTTTTTTAAGTATTTACTATTGATAATATCAATACTGGGTTTTTAAGATTGTGAGAATTGTATAAGGTTGAAGATGGCACTAGGATATTGAAATCAAAAATAGTTAAAATTCCGGTATGTTATGATGATGAGTTTGCTGTTGATTTAGAGCTTTATTCAGAAGACGTAAAACTGTTGAAGCTTGAAAGAATTAAGTTGCATTCTCAAACTATTTACACGGTTTTTTTAATCGGTTTTTTGTATTTAGGAGGGAGTAATTTCACTTTGTTTTTAGATTGAAAAAACAACTCCGAATTTCTATGTAAAAAGGGGGCGGTTGCTATAGGATGAGAATAAACATAACTTTATTTGTAAGACAGCTCTCGAAGTTGGTATGTGATTGGGAATTCTCTATTGGAATTATTTAATCCTAAAGCGCATTCATCTATAAAAATAATTTAGAGCCAATTTTAATAGCTCTAGTTTTATCAAGAATAGTTCAACTTGCTTCTTTAGGCTAACTTATTGTTGGGGTTGTTAAATTATAGAATGCTGTCCTGTAATTCTTCAATTAACAGAAAAGGCCATTAATATATGAAGTCAGAAATAGCGTCTAATTGCTTGACAATGAGAAGGCGTGATTATTAATGTAAGAATAGGTTTAATAAAAATTTTATATGTAAAATAAAATTAATAATTTACAAAGGCTATTTAATTAAATTCAACCAAAATATTATGAAAAATTTCAGTCTACTAATACTTGGAATTATCCTAGGCGTAGTTGCCGCGTCTTTTTACTATAACTCTAATGATGTAGGTGCGCCAACAGAACAGTTGCCGCCAAAACCTTATGGGTACATTACTTCCGAAACGGCAAAAAAACTAGACGAAGCTTATAATGAAAGGTATAATATAATTAATGATTCTTTGTTTAAAGATCCTAAAGAAGAAGATAACAGGTCGTCTTGGTATAAGTTGCAGGCAATAGAAGAATATTTGGCTTATACAAAATATGAAGCTAAACAAGGGGGGTATACGTTAGATGGTTTACGTTTGTATTTAGGGGCTTATCCAGATTCTAAAGAAGGGAGAGGTTTAACAACTATGTTTTTTGTTCCCACCGGTTATAAGACTGTTTCAGATGGTAGTATCTTTTCGTTGCAAGGTGGTGGTAAAGATTTACCAGGTTTTGGTGGTTTAAATTTAGGAAGTCAAGGTACGCCTCCAGGTGCTAATTATCCTCAGTAAATAGATTTATGCTTCATGCTATAGTTACTAGTTTATTAGAGCTAATCGCTGCATTTTCAGGGTTCTACTTTTTAAGTAAAAACAGAGACTCTAAACTGAGGCCTTTTGTGTATTTTTTAGTAATTACTGTTTTTACTGATGCTATGGGGAGTTATACTAGCTTCATAGATAGAATTGAATTTTTACATGGTTTAAAAACAACTCCTTTTGTAGCCAATTCTTGGTTATTCAACATATATATAGTAGGGTCATTGTTCTTTTATATTTATTTTTATAAAACACAATTGATGTATCCTAAGCATAAAAAGATATTGAATCTATTGTGTGCTATTTCCGTCCTGGTTGTTATTATTAATATTTATTTTGGATGGTCTATTTTATTTGGGATGCTATTAAAATATAATATTCTATGGACTACGTTGTCTGTTTTTATATGCGTATCCTTATATTTTTATGAAGTTTTGATGAGTGATAAAATATTAATTTTCTATAAGTCAACTTTATTTTATATAAGTATTGGTTTGTTGCTTTGGTGGCTCATAGTGCCTCCTTTGGTATTTTATATGCCTTACTATAAGAAGATTTATCCAAACTTAGTAAGTATGAGAAATGGGATGTTAATTATGGCAAATATTTATTTGTATGGTTGTTTTACAATAGGGTTTATATGGGGCAAGGAGTAGTAGAAAAAGAGATTTTAGATTTAACAATATTGATTTACTCGGTGGTTGTATTAGCGATTCTTGCAACGACTATAATCGTGTTTTTTATTATTTTTCAAAAACGAAAAAATCAACTTCTTTTAGATAAAATTAATCAGCAACAAAAGTTTGATGAAGAGCTCATTAAAACCCAGCAAGAAATTCAAGAGGAAACCTTAAAGCATATTGGACGAGAGTTGCATGATAATGTTGGACAAATGCTTGTATTGGCAACGATGCAAATGAAAACTGTTGCATCTACCGTTACAGATGACATAAAGGTTAAAGTAGATAATACGGCAAGTGTATTAAAAGCATCATTAGAAGAAGTTAGGGCTTTATCTAAATCGTTGAATAGTGATGTTATTTTTAATCTTGGTTTTAATGCTACAGTTGAAAATGAAGTCTTACGCCTAAATAAATCAGGACTTATTGCTTCTAGTTTATCTATTAACGGTACTAAGGTTAGTTTTGAAAATAAAAAAGATGAAATAATTCTTTTTAGAATTCTGCAAGAGTTCTTTTCAAATACCTTAAAGTACGCAGAGGCAGAACACCTTAACGTGGTCTTAAATTACGAAGATGAATTTTTAAATATTAGAGTTGAAGATGATGGTAATGGTTTTGAGCTTGAAGGTGTACAAAAAGGTTCAGGGCTTATTAATATGGAAAAACGAGCCGAATTATTGAATGCTAAATATGAATTAGTGTCTCAACTAAACAAAGGCACATCGCTTAACTTAGTATATCCTTTTAGAACAAATTAAACCTTACAAGCATTCCAAAGTGCATCATTGGGCAATGGTGCTGTAATTATCACTTCTTCTTTTTTAACAGGATGTATAAAGCGTAAGGTTCTAGCGTGTAAGCTAATACTTGCATCTTTATTACTGCGGTCAAATCCGTATTTTAAATCGCCTTTTATTGGGCAACCTATAGAAGATAATTGCGCTCTAATTTGGTGGTGTCTTCCGGTTTCTAAATCAACTTCCAAGAGATAAAAATTATCTAAAGTTTGTTTCAGTTGGTAATGAAGAATAGCTTTTTTACTGCCTTCAACTTCTTTAGTATAAGATGTAGACTTGTTATTTTTAGGATTCTTTTTTAACCAGTGGATTAACGTGTCTTTAGTTTTTGGTGGTTGGTTTTTTACTAAAGCCCAATAGGTTTTTTTAGCTGTTTTTTCGGCAAATAATTTGTTTAGTCTAGGTAGTGCCTTACTTGTTTTTGCAAACATCACAATGCCCGTTGTAGGTCTGTCTAAACGATGAACAACTCCTAAATAGACATTACCTTCCTTATTGTATTTATCCTTTAAATACGACTTTACAACGTCGCTTAAAGGTTTGTCTCCGGTTTTGTCTCCTTGAACAATATCTCCCGCACGTTTATTAACCACGATGATGTGGTTGTCTTCATGAAGTACCTGAAGGTTGTTTTTATTAGATAAGATTTTATTAGACATTTTAGATCTTTAGATTTATAGAAAATATTAGATTAATGTAGATTTGAATTTTGAAATCATTTTGATAATTTCACCTAATTCAGAAAGGCATGATTGGAGTTCTTTATCTAAAATAAAATTTAAATCAGCGGAAATAAGAAGCTGAGTTTCTATTTCGTAAGCAGAACCTATTGATATTTGTAAAAACCGAGCGAAATCTTTATTAGAATTTCTAGAAGATCCTTCAGCTATATTTGAAGGAATTGAAACCGATGCTCTTCTCAATTGATTGGTTAGACCAAATTTTTCTGAATCAGGAAACTTTGAAGTAATAGCATAAATTTCAGAGCAGAATAACCTACTTCTTTTCCAAATCAGCAATTCTTTAAATTTATGAGCCATATTCTAGGTTCAGTTATCTAACAATCTAATAATGTCTAGTTGTCTAACAATCTAATAATGTCTAGTTGTCTAAACAATCTAATAATGTCTAGTTGTCTAACAATCTAATAATGTCTAGTTGTCTAAACAATCTAATAATGTCTAGTTGTCTAACAATCTAATAATGTCTAGGTATCTAACAATCTAAATTAATATTGTTCCTCATTATTAGGGAAATCTTGAGTCTTTACATCGTCTACATATTGTGAAATTGCAGAAGTCATTTCTTCATAAAGGTTCATATAGCGACGTAAAAAACGAGGGTTAAACTCGTGAGTCATCCCTAACATATCGTGTAAAACAAGTACTTGTCCGTCAACACCGTCTCCAGCACCAATACCAATTACTGGTATAGAAACACTGTCGGCAACTTCTTTAGCTAAAGCCGCAGGGATTTTTTCTAAAACAATAGCAAAACAACCTGCTTTTTCTAGCATTAAAGCATCTTCTTTTAATTGATCGGCTTCTTGTTCTTCTTTTGCTCTTACTGTATATGTTCCAAATTTATAAATAGATTGTGGAGTTAGACCTAAATGACCCATAACAGGAATTCCTGCATTAAGAATACGCTTTACGGATTCTTTAATTTCTTTTCCACCTTCCATTTTAACGGCATGTCCACCGCTTTCTTTCATAATTCTAATTGCAGAACGTAAGGCTTCTTTAGGGTCGCTTTGGTAGGTTCCAAAGGGTAAATCAACAACAACTAAACAACGATCAATAGCTCTAACCACAGAAGACGCGTGATATATCATTTGGTCTAATGTGATTGGCAAAGTGGTTTCATGACCAGCCATAACATTACTAGCAGAGTCGCCAACCAAAATAACATCGATACCTGCACCATCAACGATTTTAGCCATGGTATAATCATAGGCTGTTAACATCGATATTTTTTCACCTCTAGACTTCATATCTACAAGGCTCTTTACGGTAATTCTTTTGTATTCTTTTTTTGCTACTGACATTGTGTTTTTATTAGTTGAATGTAAAAATAGTAAATAGTTTAATTAAGTCTGTTTTTAACTAAATACATTTTAAAAAAAGCTTTTATTGACTTGTTAAATATTTGTTAAAAAAAACAATCATCTGTATTTTAATTAGTTTACAATAAACTATTTTGTCTATTAGCATTTTAAAAACCAATAATTATGAAAAAAACAATATTTGCATTAATTTGTGCATTAGGAGTTTTATCATTTACTCTAGCGATGATTTAAATAATGATAATTATGAAGAGTATTGCAATCAATCATATACCATAAATGGTGGTCCTGGGTGTCCATTCAATGGTGCTTACCATGGTTGGTGTAGTGAAGCAGAGTTTGATGAATTCGCTCAATCTGTATATGATTTCGCTTTATGCGAAGCGCCTGTGAAAAAGAAGAATGTTCCTAAATTAGAGCCATAATAGATATTATTAAATTATAATTTTTACCAGACAAAATAGTTTTTATATCACACAGAATTATTATTATTATTATTATTATTATGAAGTTAACATTTTACTTTATTTTATTTTATTCATTTTGCTTCTCTCAAGAAACTATAGATTTAACAGAAGTGTCCTATACTTTTGATGTTAATTTAAATAGCTATACAGAAGGAATACCTTACAAATCTAGGTTGTACTACAATGATAGCACAAGCCTATTTATTTACAATAGAATAAATTTTGAAGGAGCCGAAGGTTTTTTTAAAAAAGTAGGAGATAGAACAGGTAGATTTAATGGCGTGCGTTTTTATAGAAATTATGATGAAGAGGGTTACAAATTTTATTTAAATTTTAATACCAAAGAGTTAACCTCACGCGAAGTCTTAATGGAGAAGTATGAGGTTACCGTTAAGGAAAAGGATATTGATTTTAATTGGGTAATTACGGAGGAATCAAAAAAAATAGGAGACTATGTTTGTTATAAAGCAACTACCCAAAATTTTAGAGGTCGTAATTATGAGGCTTGGTTTACTTATGACATTCCAGTACCTACTGGACCATGGAAATTTCACGGCTTACCAGGGTTAATTTTAGAAGTACATGATGATAAAGACTTAATAAATATTACATTCAATTCTATAAAGCAGAATAGTAAATCAAAAGCATATTATGCGAAACCAAATTCTAAAGATGTATATAATTTAGAGGAGTACCTTAAAGAAAGTTTTAGATTGTACTTAAGTTACGTAAATAATAAAAAAGCAATGATTGCGACAGGGCAAATGAGAAGTGGAGATCCAAGTGCATACGTAAATATAGAATATAATGATGAACAGATAAAGCTACTAGATAAATACCATCAAATTGAATATAATACTTATGAGGAATCACTTAAAAAAGAATGATGACTTTAGTATTATATCATCAAGTCTTAAAATTATTTTTTTTATAGTATTTTCATTCCATATTTCTCATTCCCAAGAATCAATTAATATTTATGGAATAGTTACTGATTCCATTTCCCAACCTTTAGATTTAATAACAGTAGTTGTATTAGATAAAAATAATAGGTATATCGCTAATTTTAGAACTCAGAAAGATGGAAAATATAACTTCAAAATTCCATCTAATAAAAGCTTATATATTTTAAAATTTAAATCCTTAGCTTATAAGGTTGATGATGTTATAGTTAATATTAAAAAAGGGCTGAAAGAATACCAAATTGATGTTGTGATGTATCCTGACATCACAGAGTTAGATGCTGTGGTTGTAAAATCTCAACAGCCTATAAAAATTGAAAAGGATACTATCACATTTAAAGTTTCTAGCTTTATAACTAAACAAAATGAAGTACTTGAAGATTTACTTAAAAACTTGCCTGGTATTGAAGTAGATGCTAATGGAATTGTTAAAGTAAATAACCAAGCAATTTCAAAGGTGTTAATAGGTGGTGATGATGTGTTTGATAATAATTATAAAATCGCTACTAAAAATATTGATGCCAGTGATATAGAAGAGGTTGAAATTATTTATAATTTTGATGAAAATTCTGTATTGCGAGCATTGACTGACTCTGAAGATATAGCATTAAATATATCTATAAAAAAAGAAAGACAAGGAGCTATTTATGGTAAAACTAATGTTGGATATGGTAATGATAATAATTATTTAGGCGATTTAACACTTTTTAATTTAAACAATAATTTAAAAACGTTTCTAATAAGTAAAACGAATACCATTGGTGAAAAAGCTAATGAGAATCTTAACGGTTCCATGTTCAATAGATCGGGTAGTAGTTATTTTGAAGATTATCGAGCTTTTTCCAAAAATATAATTACGACAGATGTCGTAGCGTCCAATAGTTTGTTTAATGAAACGTATATTAACGATAATACTTCATATTTTAATTCATTACATCTTCTCACAAAACCCAAAAAAAATATTCATGTTAGAGGGATTTTTTATTTTCTAGATGATGTTGTTAAAAAAGAAAATGCTTTTACCACTTTTTACTCAGCACCATCAAACTTTAGTGTTTTTCAATCAAAATTTCATAGAGAGAAGTCTAGTGAATTCAATGCTGAGTTAAATATTAAGAATGCAAACGGAAGTAAATCGTTTATAGAATATAATGGGATTATAAACAATTCTAAAAACGAAACAAACATAGATTTAACTATTGATGACAATCAGTACAATGAAAATTTGGATATTAAAGATTACTATTTCTCTCAACAGCTCAACACTACATTTAGAGTTAGCGGAAAAAGCGCGTTAAGTATAAACTTGTTTTATTTACAAGATAAAAACCCACAAGGCTATTCTACTAGTAATCCTATTTTTGATGATCAAGGCATTATAACTCAATCTTATGAAAATCCAATAAGACATTATGGGTTTAACTCAAAATTAATTAGTAAAACACATGAATGGAATCTAGGATTTTTAATTAAGGATGAAAAAATAATTAGTAAAACTTTAAATGATGGCTCTGAGTTACAATTTGAGGATTTAACGTTTTATAATAATTTAACTAATACTAGTAAAGATCTTTTCGTCTATAGGCAGTATTTGTTTTCGTTAGGGAAGAAATATGATTTAACAATAAAGGCAAAAGGAGGTTATAATAGCGTAAAATATAAAAATGATATAGTAGGGCAGAATTTTACAGAAACAAACCATCAATTATACGCTGAGCCAGAGTTGAAATTATCTAAAAAAACGAAGAAATATGGTAAGTATACTGTTTCTTATAAATTTTCTTTAAAACAACCTGGAATAAGTGATGTTTATAGTGGCCTATTATTAACTTCAAATAGGGGATTTACCAAAGGTATAAATGAATTGTTTAACCTTTATAAACATAGGTCAAGAATATCATACTCAATATCAGATTTCAGGAAAAACATATTTATTGATGCATCATTGAGTTATAATTACAACCAAAATACATTTGGTTATGAATATATAAACACTCCAAACTTTGATATTTTAATTAATACTAGAGCTAAAAATAATAATATAACCATAGCATCTTTTAAGGTAAATAGAAGTTTTAGTTCCATCAAATCAGGTTTTTTTTTAGAGTATGGAGGTATATATCGACGAAGTTATGTTGAGATTGCAGGTAATGAAGAAATGGCTTCAAATTATGTCAATAATATAGGTTTAAGATATGGCAGCTATTTTAAAAGTAAAATAAATTTAAAGTCGGGTTTTAAAGCGCAGTTTACCAATCTAAAGACATCAATTATAAATAATAAAAATACACAATATACTAGTTTCTTTCAATTGGTTTACGACATCAATGATGAACTAATATTTTCTTTAGATTCAAAACAAATCTATCCTAGCGAATCTAACAATATTGACCAAGTTTATAATTTTATTGATATTGAGTTCAAATATTTAGCGATAAAGAATAAATTAGATTTTAGACTAATTGGTCAGAATTTAACTAATGTTAGAAATTTTCAGAATAGTTATGCGTCTTTAATTTCTAATACTAATACTTATATTTTTTTAAATAAATCTTTTGTGTCACTTTCTATGTCTTATCGTTTTTAATATTTAAATGTTAAAGTTAAAAGTATCATTTGGCAAGTCAATTCACAAGATTAAGGGTTCCTTCCAATTGGGAAGGCTAGGGTTGGCTTAACAGTCTGTAAGGTTTACACCAACCGCCAATCCACCTTCTGAGGTTTCCTTATACTTAGAGCTCATATCTTTTGCGGTTTCCCACATCGTCTGAACCACTTTGTCTAAAGGCACTTTTACATTATTAGGATCTGTTTCTAGAGCTAATTCAGCGGCATTGATGGCTTTTATAGCGCCCATAGAATTACGCTCTATACAGGGAATTTGTACTAAACCACCAATTGGATCACAGGTTAATCCTAAATGATGTTCCATAGCAATTTCTGCAGCGACTAAAACTTGCTCAGGAGTTCCTCCTAATAGTTCACATAAGGCACCAGCAGCCATGGCAGATGAGACTCCAATTTCTGCTTGACAACCTCCCATTGCAGCACTAATAGTGGCATTTTTCTTGAAAATACTACCAATTTCACTAGCTACAAAAAGGAATTTTTTGATGTGTTCAAAATCAGCGTCATGATTTTCAATTACTAAATAATACATTAATACAGACGGAATAACTCCTGCGCTACCATTAGTAGGTGCGGTAACAACACGGCCTAAGGATGCATTCACTTCATTTACCGCTAAGGCAAAACAGCTAACCCATTTTAAAATCTGACGGAATTTAACTTCCGTTTTTCTAATGGTTTCAAGCCACTCTTGTGGATTGTCGTAGGTGTTATCTCCAATAATATTTTTATGCATGTCATAAGCACGACGTCTAACATTGAGGCCACCTGGTAAATTGCCTTCGGTATGACAACCAACATACATGCATTCTAGCATGGTATCCCAAATACGTTTTAATTCAAAATCTATAGAGGCTTCATCGCGTATCGATTTTTCATTTTCTAATACAACACCAGAAATAGGGAGTTGTAATTGATCACAAAACTTAAGAAGTTCTTCTCCGTAAGCTACAGGGTAAGGAAATGTGCAATAAAAGATGATTTTGTTTGCTTTAGAAACTTTTCGCTCTTCTTGTACCACAAATCCGCCACCAATAGAGTAGTAGGTAGATTTGTAGTTCCTACCATTGATAAGGGCACTAAATACCATACCGTTAGAATGAAATGGTAGCGATTTTCGATTAAAAACGATATTGGTTTTAAAGTCAAAAGGAATGGCTCTTTCGTTATTAAAGTTTAAAACATGATTTGTCTTAACACCCGAAATAATGGTGTCTATATCCTCAATAGGCATACGTTCAGGATCTGCTCCAGTTAAGCCTAAAATTACAGCAAAGTCTGTAGCATGACCTTTACCTGTTAGTGATAAAGACCCATAAAGATCTACCGTTATTTTTTCAACTTTATTAAAACGCTTTTTAGCTTTTAATTCTTTTATCCAACGTTCGGCAGCTCGCCATGGCCCTAAAGTGTGAGAACTCGATGGTCCTACGCCAATTTTAAGCATATCAAATACAGAAATACACTCCATTTACGAAATCATTTTTGTTAAATACAAATATACATCTTGTTGTTTCATACTTAGCAAATATTCACAAAAATGAAGACATAAAAAAAGCCCAAACATAAGTTTAGACTTTTTATAAATTTTAAATAGTTAGTGCTTATTCTACAAACTCCATAACAGATTCGTAATCATTAATGTCTATATCTGAACTGTTTACAAATTCTATAGGTAGTATAACAATTCTAAAGGTTTGATTAATTCTTTCGTCGTCCAATAATAAATTAAAATCAAATGTGGGATGAGATTCAATAAAAATAGTAACGAAATCAAAGTTGTGTTCGTAGTTATACTGAAATTCCTCTTGAGAGTTTACATAAACAGTTTCTGGAAGCGATTTCCATACATCAAAACCATCTACCTGACCTTTAAGATGGTAAACTAATACCATGTCGGAATCATCTAAATAAAGATCAAGAGGGATTTCTATTGTTTCTTGATAATTGTTGGTAGATGTAAAATCTATAGTTCTTTCAAAGGATTGGCCTTCAAAGATAGCTCCATCTTGTCCGTCAAAACCTGGAGGGCCTTGCTCGCCTTCGCAAGCAGTTATTAAAAATGTAAGTGTAAATAATAAATAGGCTATTTTTTTCATGAGGATATAAATTTTAATTAATTACTAATGTATTGTTATTTTGTATCAAACAACATGCCTTTTTTATAAAAGTATAGGGATTTCCATGTTAAAGTTGATTTTAGTAATGTATTCTTAAAAAGAAAGTCATCTAAAAATTACTTTTTAGACGACTTTCAAATGAAAAAAATTAGCAGAATTATTTAATTAAAAGTTTTATGCTTTCACCACTTTTTGTTTTTAATATATAAGTGCCAGCAGTTAAACTTGGGAGTTCAAAACTCATTGTATGCTCCTTTGATAAGATTTTACGACCTTGAACATCAAATAAAGCAACAGAAACTGATTTATTAAAATATACCGTTTGGTTTGATTTGGATGGATTAGGGTACATTTTTAAAGTATTTGACGCTAATGTAGGTTCTTCAATACTTAAAGAGTTATTGTTAAGCGCATAGAAACTCAACGTAGAACTTACTTCGTTAGCCATAATTACTAAACCTTTGTTGTTAGGGCTGTCTTCTGGCTTTACATAAATAATGCCTTCAGGACCTAAATCTCCACCTTCATCGTCACCTAAATCTCTATTGTTAATGTATTTTTCAAAAACAGCATTATTTGGGTCGGTAATATTGTAGGTCATAAAACCACCAACACGCTCTAAAGTTATAAAGGCATAAAATTCATCATTAATTTCAGCCACTGTTACACCTTCTGGCTCAGGCCCTTTATTATCACTTCTGTTTTTAAAGTTGTTGTTACTATTACTAACATTAAACAAATCGCCATAAGTTGGGTCATTTGCAGTAATGCGTTCAAAATCGTCACCACTATCAAATACTAAAGCACCTGTCGCTGTATTCCAAATACTAAATGAACGTGAACCAAATACGTGAATTTCATCGAAATCACCATCATTGTCGAAATCACCATTAGCATTGGTAACCGTTAAGCGGCCTAAGTTGCTTTCTAATTGTAAGAATTCGGCATTAGGAAACACAGTTGGGTCTAAGTTGAGATCACTAATACGTTCTTCTTCTTCAAATGTATCATATTCTCTAGCATCACCTTCGTTAGCTGTTACTAAATAAGTAATGCCATTAACGTTGTAAGAAGCCATAGCATCTGGCATATACATACCTTTTATAGGCCAATTAGATAAGAATACGAAATCTGTTTTATCTGACGTATCAATTGTGTTTCCTGCTAAAGCATGGTCTTTTAAACCTAAAGGTAAGATGTCTGTGATAGTGTTTGTGGTTAAATCAATAACTCCAATAGCATTGTTTTCTTGAAGTGTCACATAAGCAGTTTGAGAGTCACTAGAAAACGTAATGTATTCTGGTTCCAAGTCTTGAGAAACTGTGGCATTGGGACCAAATACTCTAACACCTTCTGCTTGTAATGATGCTAATTGGCTATCAAAACTATTAAAGTTTATTGGCGTAACGTTAGTTTGAGAAATATTACCCAATCCACCTGTAACATCAATCACAGAAATACTACCTTCAGGATCTACAGAATAATCATCATTAGGTTGACCTTCATTGGCAACTAAAAGCTTTGTGCCGTCTGGTGTAAATCCTACCATATCTGGAAGATTTCCTGCAGTAACAGTAGAAGAGATAGTACCATTGACATCACAAAATACAACTACACCATCTTCTAATGGGCCTTTTGAAATACCAAGAGCGACTATATTATTCATATAAGCAACACTGGTTGGGTCGCCATACATAGATAAATCGATAGTATTAATTGTTGTAATGGCATTAATGTCAGAGAAATCTATGATCTCTAATTTTTGACCTGTTGAATTCAATACAAATAAACGTTCAGACATTGGATCGTGAGCAACAATTTCGGCAGAACCAGCAGCATCTACTAAATAACTAGATATGTATTCAATATCTAAGGCGTCAGTTGGTGTAGGGATAGTATTGTCATCATCTAAAATGTAAACTCCAGTTGTTTCGTATGCACCAAGAGTAGCATTAACAGGATTAGACAGTTCTAAAATAAAAAGTTCATCCATTTCAGCTAAAGCATCATTCACTACAGGAATAGAAAGCGTAATTGCATTTGTAGAATTTGCAGGGAAATTTAAGGTTTGGTTAGAAAACGTAAAATCCTCTACGGTTGTAGCTGTTAATAATTCCGTAACTAAACGCACATCTATAGAAACGGCATCACTTGGTGTGGCAGATAACTCTACAGTAATGTTTACAGTTATTTCGTCTTCATTAATAACATAGGTGCTTTCAGAAAAACTTATTTGCGGAATAACATTAGTTACAGGTGTATAGCTTCCTGGTGAGGCAAACACATCTTCGCCTATAGATTGACCAACTAAATTTGTAGCAGGAGCCCAGTTAGTACCTTCGTTAAAATCAGCATTTGGATTTAATAATTCTAAAGAAGGGCCATCTCCATCTACTGATGTTGGCCAAGGAGCATCGTCGCTATATTCAACTTGTGATATGACATCTCCGTTAGAATTTTTAATTTCAAGTAATTCTCCTCCATTACCTAAGGCGTTTGAAATAGCTTGTGGCATATCTAAGAACGTCACACCATAAAAAGCGTCTGCTGTAGCTTTGTCAGTTGCTAATAATACCATCTCACCTTCTGCAAGTGACATTTCTGGAAATGTAAAGATAAAATTACCTTCATCATTAACTGTTATACCTCCTAAATCTATAGAAGCTGTACTGTTATTATAGATTTCTAAAAACTCAAGAGCATTAGAATTGTCAGAAGGAGCATTGTACATTATTTCTGTGATAATTAAACCAGAAGTTAATGCATTGTAATATAAATCTTGACTTACATAAGCTGTTGTTTGAATGTTGGCAAATAGATCTTCGAGATTATTAACGCTTACATTATATGCTATACCTTCTGTAAAACCAGAATGTGTCACGGTTGCTGTTAAAGTAGTATTGTCATATACGACAGAATTAACGGTCAACGTAGGATTGAAAACATAATTTGTTAATGTTTCTGCAGTAGTTTGTGTTATCTCTTCAGTAAAAACCACTTCTAATGTAGTTTGGTTTAGTGCATAAACGTTAGCAACGCTTGGAGGATTAGTATCTGTCGTTGCAATTACAAAAGGAGTCGTGTTAAACGGTAAACTAGCATTGTTTTCAAAATCATAGTTATTCATATTGTTTAAGGTAACATTATATCCATTAGCCGTATAACCCGTTCTTGGTCCATTATAAACAGCCAATGAAGTTCCGTTAGAATAAGTTATAGCAGTAGAGCCTTCTGTAAGTCCGGTACCTGTTAAACCTGTTCCTGTGCCATCATCGTATGCCGAAGATGAATTTGCAACAGCAGTAATAAATGTAGTAGGAGTGTCTATATCTGTACCTTGATATACAAATATAGCTTCTGATGATGCCGAAATTCCGCCAGGCGAACCAACAATAGTTCCATGTGATATGTTTGGTGTGGCACCGATGTCGTAAAATGTAATAATTGATCCCGCAGTAATAATATCTGTTCCAGTTTGCCATTCGTAATTAGCTTCTCCCGAATTGAATGCAGTGCCTGTCCATTCTTTGTCAGAAAAATAGATAATGCTATTTGCAGGTATGTCAACAAATGTCACCATAGCAAAATCGTCATCGTCATTGGCATGAAAAGCAGTAAATGCCATATCTCCAGTATTGAGCTGAGCACTAGAAGCGCACGAAAAAAAGAGTAATAATAATCGTAAAATGTGTTTCATAATATTTTGGTTGTTTTAGTTGGCGTGAAATTATCAACCAAACATTTCTTAATTATATACTCTATATTATATATGGATGAAGAAAACTTTAAGAATGTTAAGTAGAAGTGTGCTTAATGTTGCGGGCTGTGATTATCTCATAACAATTAATTAAAGTGACATCATGTCATATTTTTTGCCGTGGCATAATCATTGACTATTAGTTATCGAGTTAAAAAAATAATAACACGACACTTTCCGTGAAAGCGGAAAACAAATAACAAATATAATTATGAGTAAGATTATTGGAATTGATTTAGGTACAACTAACTCTTGTGTTTCTGTAATGGAAGGTAATGAGCCAGTTGTAATCCCAAACGCTGAAGGTAAAAGAACAACACCTTCGGTTATCGCTTTCGTTGAAGGAGGTGAAATTAAAGTTGGTGATCCAGCAAAGAGACAAGCAGTGACTAACCCTACAAAAACGATTTATTCTATTAAGCGTTTTATGGGTAACAAGTATTCTGAGTCTAAAAAAGAAGCAGAGCGTGTACCATATAAAGTGGTAAAAGGCGACAACGATACTCCAAGAGTAGATATCGATGGTCGTTTATATACACCTCAAGAATTATCGGCAATGATTCTTCAAAAAATGAAGAAAACAGCTGAGGACTATTTAGGTCAAGATGTGACAGAAGCAGTAATTACTGTACCAGCATACTTTAACGATGCACAACGTCAGGCTACAAAAGAAGCAGGTGAGATTGCAGGTTTAAAAGTGAGAAGAATTATTAACGAACCAACTGCTGCAGCATTAGCTTATGGTATGGACAAAAAAGGTACTGATCAGAAAATCGTAGTATTCGATTTTGGTGGTGGTACGCATGATGTGTCTATCTTAGAGTTAGGTGATGGTGTATTTGAAGTATTATCTACAGATGGTGATACACACTTAGGTGGTGATGATGTTGATGAAAGAATCATTGATTGGTTAGCTGAAGAATTTATTGCTGACGAGGATATGGATTTACGTAAAGATCCAATGGCTTTACAACGTTTAAAAGAAGCTGCTGAAAAAGCGAAAATTGAATTATCGTCTTCTTCTCAAACAGAAATTAACTTACCATACGTAACGGCTACAGCTAGTGGTCCTAAACACTTGGTACGTACATTAACACGTTCTAAATTTGAGCAGTTAATTGACGACTTAATTAAAAGAACGATAGAGCCATGTCAAACAGCATTAAAAGCTGCAGGTTTAACAAAATCTGATATTGACCAAGTAATTTTAGTAGGTGGTTCTACACGTATTCCTGCTGTACAAGCAGCTGTAGAATCTTTCTTTGGAAAAGCGCCAAGTAAAGGTGTAAATCCTGATGAGGTTGTGTCTTTAGGAGCAGGTATTCAAGGTGGTGTTTTAACAGGTGATGTAAAAGATGTTCTTTTATTAGATGTAACACCATTATCTCTTGGTATCGAAACTATGGGTAATGTAATGACTAAGTTAATTGAGTCTAACACTACGATTCCAACAAAGAAATCGCAAGTATTCTCAACAGCTGCAGATAACCAGCCATCGGTAGAGATTCACGTATTACAAGGTGAACGTCCTATGGCAGCAGATAATAAAACAATTGGTCGTTTCCACTTAGATGGTATTCCACCAGCAAGACGAGGAACACCTCAGATTGAAGTAACGTTTGATATTGATGCTAATGGTATCATTAAAGTATCTGCTACTGATAAAGCAACAAATAAAACGCAAGATATCCGTATTGAAGCATCATCAGGATTAACAGAAGAAGAAATCCAAAAGATGAAAGCAGATGCAGAAGCGAATGCAGAAGCTGATGCTAAAGCAGCAGAAAATGCTAAGAAATTAAACGAGGCAGATTCTATGATTTTCCAAACTGAAAGTCAGCTTAAAGAATTTGGTGATAAATTATCTGACGATAAGAAAAAGCCAATTGAAGATGCTCTTGAAGAATTGAAAAAAGCATACGAAACAAAAGATATCGCAGTTATAGAACCAGCTTTAGAGAAAATCAATGAAGCATGGAAAGTAGCAAGTGAAGAAATGTACAAAGCACAAGCAGAAGCTCAAGGTGGTGCAGCAGGTCCTGAAGCAGGAGCAGAGCAACCAGCGGATGAGTCTAGCGATGTGGAAGATGTAGATTTTGAAGAAGTAAAGTAAACAGATAACCAACTTTCGCTCTTTGCGAAAGTTGTGTGAATCGCTTATGACAACGAAGGTTAGTATTTCACGAAGAGCACAAAGCTCGGAGTAGTGGAAGACTAAAATTATATAGAAAAAAACGCAATCATTAATTTGGTTGCGTTTTTTGTGTTTTAGAAAGTTGAATTAATATATATTTAAAGTCTAACTCACCAATCGACATGAAAAAACTATACCTTTTTTGGACTTCAATTCTTATATGTTTTAATAGCTATTCTCAGAACCCAGAAGATTTTATAATTACCTATGAAGTAGATAACGATAATGGGCTGTATGTAACCTATCCATTTTATGGTGGACAATTTACTATTGATTTGGGTGATGGTAATTTTTTAACAGAAGATGATATCAATTCCGGTATTCATCATGTATATGACGCACCAGGAGTTTATACAATAGTAGTGAGTGGAGATTTCAATAGAGTAGTGTATGATAATCAAGGTTATAATATGCATTTAAAAGTAAAATCTATAGAACAATGGGGAACTGCGCAATGGATATCTATGGAAAGAGCTTTTAAAGGTTTGAGGAATTTAGTTGTAAACGCAACAGATACACCAGATTTAAGTTTAGTGACTAATATGGACGAAATGTTTAGTGGTGCAAGTTCGTTTAATTCTCCCATAAATGATTGGGATGTTTCTAATGTTACTAGTATGTACGCTTTATTTGAAGAAGCAACACTGTTTAATCAAAGTCTTAATGAATGGGATGTCTCTAACGTAACAAATATGAGTGGTATGTTTAGTAGAGCGTCTTCATTTAACCAAAATATTAATGATTGGGATGTCTCAAATGTAACCAATATGGATGGTATGTTTGGATGCTTTACTGAGGATAACAGTAGCTTTAATCAGCCCTTAAATAACTGGGATGTGTCTAATGTTACAGATATGTATTGGATGTTTAGAAATGCAGTTTCTTTTAATCAGCCTTTAGACAATTGGGATGTGTCAAATGTTGAAGAATTTGGGAATATGTTTGTTAATGCTACGTCTTTTAATCAAGATATTAATGCTTGGGATGTCACAGGAGCTTTAAGTATGAACAGTATGTTTAAAGATGCAACGGCATTTAATCAACCTTTAAATGATTGGGATATGTCTAACGTTCACACAATAAGTGAAATGTTTAGTGGCGCATCATCTTTTAATCAACCTTTAGATAATTGGGATATATCAAATGTTGAATTAATCAATGGGTTATTTCATCACGCCACATCATTTAATCAAGATATTTCAAGTTGGAATTTTGAGTCGGTAATAGATTTGAATTCTCCTAGTTATGGGAAAACGTTCTTAAGTTATACTGCTCTAGATACTGCAAATTATGATGCATTAATTCTAGCTTTTGCACAATCGGGATTACAAAACAAAACGATTATAGCAGAAGATGTTTTTTATTGCGATGCAGCAGTGCGCTCTTATTTAATTGAAGAAGCAGGTTGGAATTTTGTGGATGATGAACTCAGTAGTGATTGTGAAAATTATTCAATTTCTGGCGCTGTTTTTTTTGATGCAGATAATAATGGTTGTGATGTAAGTGATATGGTTGCTAATGGTATTGTTGTAAGTGCAATAAATAGTGATTTTGATTATGGTACTATGGCTTTAGAGGGGAGTTATGATTTAAGTTTAATAGATGGAACGTACGATTTAAATCTTATAAACACACCTTTTTATTTTGATGTATCACCTGTGACAACATCAGTGACATTAAATAATACTAATCCTACTCATATTGTAGACTTTTGCTTAACAGCCAATCAAACGGTAGAAGATTTGAATATAAAAATTTTACCTATTAGTGATGCAAGACCAGGGTTTGAAGCCAACTATAAGCTAATAATTGAAAACATAGGTACAGAAACTATTCATAATATTATAGCGCATGTAACTTTTGATGCTTCAAAACAGTCTTTTATTTCGGCAACACTCGCAGAAATTGTGACTTCTACTAATAGTCTAAGCTTTGCTATTTCTGATCTCAATCCTTTTCAAACTCAAGAAATCGATATTGTAATGCAAACCTTTACACCACCAACAGTAAATGGAGATGATGTTTTAAGTTTTACAGCGTCGGTTATACCAAATACAAATGATTATACTCCAAATGATAATACATACCAACTAGAACAAACTGTCGTTAATGCTTACGATCCTAATGACAAACGTGTACTTCAAGGTGCATTTATTACCGAAGATGACACTGCTAATTATTTAGATTACATAATTAGGTTTCAAAATACAGGAACGGCTAATGCTACTTTTGTTAGAATTGAAGATGATTTAGATACAGATTTAGATTGGAGTACCTTTAAAGTGACAAGTGCAAGTCATGATTACAATGTAAATATCACAAACGGTAATATGATAGAGTTTGTATTTGATGCTATAAATTTACCATACGAATCTGTTGATGAAGTAGGAAGTACAGGTTTTATTGCGTACAAAATTAAACCTAAAGTAACTGTTCAATTGGGAGATGTAATGAGTGGTAATGCTCGTATATATTTTGATTATAACCTACCTATAATAACAAACACGGTTTCTACGGAAGTTGTAAATAATTTAAGTGTTAATACGTATTCATTAGAATCGTTGGTAACAATTTATCCTAATCCTACAAAAGGAGGGCTTCATTTAAAGGTTAATAATGGAGTCCATATAAAGTCCGCTAAGTTGTATAATGTTCATGGAAAATTACTAATAGATGTTAAAGGAGATATCGCTTATTTAGCTACAGAAAAGCTTTCTTTTGGAGTTTATCTGTTATCTATGGAAACCAATAGAGGGCTAATACGCAAAAAAGTAATTGTAAATTAATAATTAGAAATTTATACAGAGAAAACGCGGTCATTAATTTGATTGCGTTTTTTTATTTGCATTTATTTTTAACTTTTTTTATTTCTCATCCAACCCTTTTTGTTTTAAAAGCGTTTTTATTAATAGAAGCGAAAACATAAGTGCGCTTTAAACAAAATTAATAATCATTTAAAAACAAGTATTATGAAAAAAGTAAACTACATTATTATTTTAGTCTTAATTTTCAGTGTTAATTTAGTTACTGCTCAGGATGAGAATGCAGATACATCAAAATTTACTTTCGGATTTACATTAAGTGAGCAATTGGTTGCTAAAGATTCTGGAGAAAACTTAGAAGCATATTTAGGATATGCTATTAGCAATGACATAGGTGTTGGCTTATTAATATCAAATGCAACTATGAGAAGTAAAGCATTGGATACAAATTATAAATTAGATAAATACGCCATTCAAGTTACTTATGATTTTGCAAAATCAGAAAGCACTAAACTCGAATCTATATTTGGATTTTCGTATATTAATTTTGATAAAAAAATTCTTGAGGACGATAACAATGGGCTGGGTATAGATTTAGGTATTCAAACCACGTTCAATTTAAAAAGCAAATTAAATTATGGTTTAAGAATTGTTTCTACTTTCAGTAGTTTTTCGCCAGGAGGTATATTAAATGCTGGTTTAATATTTGAATATAGAATTTAAAATTGAACATAATTAAAACATTACTTTATAATTAAATCCGTTTGCCAAATTAAAAATTAGACCAGCATATACAATGTCAAAATTAGTATCTATAAATCAAAACGTGAGTGAGCTGGTTGGATTAGCACAAAAATCCAACCAAAAAGCTCAACTGGCACTTTATGATACCTTTTCGGGTAAGATGCTTGGCGTTTGTAGACAATACATAAAAGATTTACAATTTGCAGAGGATGTAATGATTACATCATTTCATAAAGCGTTTCAAAATATTAATAAATACGAACCTTATGGTAGTTTTGAAGGTTGGTTAAGACGGATTATGGTTCGCGAATGTATTTCGTATTTGCGTATTCAGAAGAATAAATTTAATGTGGTTGAAATTGGGGATTACTATTTTTCACAACCAGCTTCAATAACTGATAATTCAACTTCTGAAATTATACAAAATGCCGTAGATCAGTTACCCATTGGTTGTAAAACCATTTTTAATCTTTATGTCATTGAAGGTTATAAGCATAGAGAGATATCAGAACTATTAAATGTAAGTATAGGAACTTCAAAATCGCAGTTAGCACATGCTAAAAAGCTTTTAAAAAGTAGTCTTGCTAATTTAAATACTAAAGACAATGGAACCCAATAATATAGAAAAGTTAATTCAAGATAACTTTAAAGACAGAAGCATAGAGCCATCTTCAGAAGCTAGAGAACGCTTAATTATGGCTTTAAACACTAAGCCTAAAAAGAAGAAAAAACTTTGGCTAAATTATGCTGTAGCTGCGTCTTTAGTTTTAGGATTGTTCTTTGTTGGAGGTAAATTACTATTTAACCAAGGAGTCGTAGAACAACCTATTGAAATCGGTTTTGAAAAAGAATTACCAGAAGAAATTCAGCAACAAATATTACCAGATTCTGTAGGTGAGACTAAAGCTATCGTATTAGAAGAGCCACAAGATTCTAATGAAGAACTTAACATAAAAAAGCAGTCTAAAGTCGTTTCAAATCCAAAAGAAATAGGGGCTAAAAATAAGATTGTAAAACAAGACATTCAAACGGATGAGGACGTTAAATTACCAACAGAAAATTCTACAATTATTATAGAAAAAGACCTTGTAAAACCAAAAGAAACCGAAGATTTAGCAGTTGTAAAGTCGCCTAAACAATTTCAATACATAACAGCAGAGCAACTTTTAGAGTCAACAGAAGACAATAGTGGTATAGATTTGATTCAGAATACAACACAGTTGTCAGATTCTTATTTGGATTCTCATCAGCTTTTACTTGAAATGGAAAAGGAATTATTTGACGAAAAAAACAAAAGTATTTTCAAAAGAGCAGGCAAAGAATTTAAAAGAATAAAGGAAGCCGTTGCTAATAGAAATTACGAGCATAACATTAATCACTAAAAAAACGATATTATTATGAAGCATACAATTTTAATATTTGCCATGTTGTGTTGTACGTCATATGTAATGGCACAATCTAAAAATTTTGAAGAAAAAGCAGCAATTATCGCTTCTAGAATTGATTCTATTACAACCGCAGAAAAGAGCACTTTAAAAAAAGAACTCAAGAAGCTAGATAAAAAGGTTGAAAAAAACGAGATGACTTCAGAAGCTGCTGAGGTCGAAAAAAAGAGACTAGCAAGTTACCATGCTAAACGTATAAATAAAGCTGTTTTTATTGAAGAACAAAAATTACAGGCTTTAATTAAGGATAAGGTTAGTGGTCAACAAGAAGTAGAGAAGGAAGACATTCCGATTTTTACCTCACTTTCTAAAGAAAATTATTATCAAGATTCAATAAGTGGAATTAAAATTGAAAAACGATTTACAACACAATTTGTAATTGCATTTGGAATGCATACCGCTTTGAATGACGATGGAGGGTATTATGGAGACGGATTTAAAGTGAACCCGTTAGGTTTTGGAGAAGTTGGTTTTACTTTTAAATATAGACTAAAAGAAACTACTAATCTATGGAATCTTAAATTTGGATTCTCTATATATTCGGATGAAATAAAACCAGAACATGACAACGCTATATTAGTTATTAATAATGACGAAACAACTTTACAAGATGCTGGTTTTAAAATTGATAAATCACGATTTACAAATATGTATGTAAGTTTGCCTGTACATTTAGAATTAGACTTTTCAAAACCACAATATCATGGTAAAACAGAGCAGTCTTATTTACGCTCGCAACGTGGTTTTAGAATGGGTTTAGGTGGTTATTTAGGAGTAAGAATCTATACACAGCAGTTTATGAAATTTGATGATGAAAATGGTTTACGAACAACCTTAAATCAACAAGATAGGTTTAATATGAATAATATTAGTTTTGGTCCAAGTGCATACGTTGGTTATAGAGATCTAAGTCTGTATGCTAAATATAGTGTAAGTCCTATGTTTAAAAATAACCCTCAAGATATAAATACCCTTTCAATAGGCTTGAGATTGGATCTTAATTAATAAGAAACCTTAATATTGTAGCATAGAAGAACGCAACCTCTTATATTAAATAGGATGGGTTGCGTTTTTCTTTTATCATATATTTAAATTAAAAATGAATCATAATTCAAAACTCTTTCAAATTATTTCTATGTTTGATATGAGATACTCATCTGGATTTTAAATTAAAAGCACCTAAAATGAATGTATATAACTCGTTAAAACGATTATTGATTACACATGTTTTGAATTTCAAAAAACGTTTTATGGAGTTTAATTTAAAAATGAACACCAGAAAAGCTATAAAAGAGACGAATAGAAAAAACAATACAGCACAATTAAAACCAGAAGAAGTTCAGCAGGCAAAGGCTTATTTTAAATCTAAAGGCTATAACTTACAAAACACCTATTGGCACAGTTATTATAAGAGTATAAGTGGCGAATTTTACCCTAATTATATTCCCGAAGATATATTTAGTGCCATTATCTCTCCAAAGTTTAACGAAATGCGACAATGGCCAGCGCTATTAGATAAAAATTTGTCTTATGCTTTATTTAAAGAGGTTAATCAGCCTGTAAAAGTAGTACAGAATATAAATGGCTTTTACTATGTAGATAATGAGATTGTAAGTGAGGCTATTGCGGTTAAAGTTTGTAATAACCATAATAAACCCTTTGTTATTAAACCAACTATTGATTCTGGTAATGGAATTATGGTTGAATCGTTTCGTATTAAAAATAATAGGACGACATATAAGAATCTTGAAACCATAGAGTTGTTTAGATTATATAAAAAAGACTTTATTGTTCAAGAACTTGTAGAGCAAAGTTCTGCAATGAAAGAGCTTAATCCGTCATCTCTTAATACGCTGAGGTTAATGAGTTATCTTAAGCCAGATGGTGTACATATTTTATCTTCCGTAATACGGATAGGGCAACCAGGACATCATACAGATAATTTTTCTGGAGGTGGTATTGTCTGTGGAATTGATCCTGAGGGAAATTTAAAACATAAAGGCTATTCTAAAAATGGCAATGTTTATACAGAAACCCATACTCATGTCTCTTTTAAAGGTTTTCAAATACCTAATTATTCAAAAGTTTTAGATATGGTAAAAACAATGCACCCTAAAGTGCCATATTTTAAATTTATATCTTGGGATATTGGTATTAACGATAATGAATTCCCTGTTTTTATTGAATACAATACCTATTATCAAGATGTAGATTTACATCAAATTACAAATGGTCCTTTATTTGGCGAATTTACAGATGAGATCCTGAGTTTAGGTTTAAAATAAGACTAACTCTTCTTATAATTGTTAATTACCTTACGGCGTTTTCCTGAGGCTAAAGCAGGAATTTCATCTACATAAATAATATGTATTACAGCATCTTCTCCGAAATCAGATTTAATATCAGCGATTAAGTCATCTTCAAATGGAAAAGTGTCTCCTTGAAGATTTAACTTGATATCATATGTTTTTTCTCCTTGTTGAATGAATTGATACTGTTTCAATAAGTGGTAATACTTATAAAATTTAGTATACACCACAAAAGACGACATCATGTTACCTTTAGAGTCGTATATAAGATCCATTTTCCGACCTTCAATTTGAGTAAATACTTTTATGCCGTTTTTATGCTCACCTAATTTTGCAATATCTCCAGTATCGTATCTAATTATTGGCATGGCATAATTAAATAAATCGGTAACTATAATCCGACCAAAGTCTCCACGTTCTGCAGGCAAATCATTGTCTAATTGCAATAACTCAATATGGTAACTAGCTTCATTAATTACAAAGCAATTTGGAGAATCTATAGTTTGTTGTGCTATAATACCTATTTCTTCACTTGAATATCTTGAAAGTACAGTCGTATTAAGATGTTTACCTAAGGTTGTTTTGGTGTAAGAATTTAAATATTCTGAGTTTGCTATAGCAGAAGTAAGGCCTAAATCTTTCAATACGAGATTGTTTTTCTCTAAATATTGCGCAATCATTTCATAAGCAGAGGCAAAGCCTAATAGTGTTTTTTTAGATTGTTTATCTAATTTTAATAGTTCTAAAAATGTTTTAATTCTATCTTCTGTAAGTCTAGAAACATCAAACTGAACAATATTTTGTAACCAAGATTTAAGTGCGTCTTTTTTATTGTGATCTCGCCAAACTTCGAGTTCGTATAATTTATTTCCAATTTTAAAATCGGACTGGTTGTAAAAATAAATGGCGTCCGCATGGTTTCTGTGGCGTTTATTTTTATTTTGAAATAAGAAAAAGGGAACTCCTGTTGAGCCGCTTGTAGAAACCTTAAAATTAGTTTTATCTTTAAATTTTTTTGATTGAAACGCTTTAAAATTATCTTGAATTGTTGTTTTCCTAATTACAGGGAAATCAGAAATGTCTGTTGCATCTCCAAACGGTTTATAATATGGTGTTGTTTTTACAGAATGGGCAATCAAGCGTTTTAAATGTGCATCTTTAACTTGTTTTGCTTTAATAGAGTTAGGATTCTCAATACAAAACGTTATCTCATTTAACAGTTTTTTTATAGTATTTCCTTTTATACGGTCTAATAACCAAAATAAATTATGACGTGTATAATTTAAAATCATGTGAATTTTAACCTAAATATTTAGAATCAACAGCTCTGCCTTTTACTGTATTTATAGGACTTCCAAAGGCTTGTTTTAAATTACCTATAGATTTTAAAACTAAAGAACCAGCTCCTACAACCGTATTATCTCCTATAGTTATTTGCTGTATTACCAATGCACCAAGACAAATAGCAGAACAAAATCCTATTTGTACATTACCAGCAATAGTAACACCAGATGCTAAACTAGAGAAATCTGCCATTTTAGAATCGTGACCTAATGATGAGGCTGTATTTAAAATGGTTAGTTTGCCTACTTTGGCATTTGCATTAATTACAGCATTTGCCATTATTACTGTACCTTCTTCAATAATAACGTCATTTGCAATCACTGCATTAGGATGAATTATTGAAACAAATTGTAATTGTGGCGCAATCTCTCTTATTTTATAATATGCAGATTGTCTTGTGAAATTGTCTCCAACAGCAATAACAATACCTTCAATATTTAACGCTTCTATTATGCTAGAAAGCTGCTCTAAATTACCAAGAATTTTATAACCACTAATCATTTCATTTTTGGGCTTAAAACTGTCAATAAAACCTTTAATGGTATAGTTGTTTTTCTTGTGAATAATATCTATGATCATTTTTGCATGACCAGAAGCACCATATATTAGTATGTTTTTCATTAACTTGTAATAGGGTTTGGAAACAGTTTCTAAGAATAGATTTGGTTTGTTTGTGACAAAGATAGGTATTCAAATTATAAATATATAAATAAGTAAAAACAAGCTCGTTTTTACTTGTGGAATAATGAATCTTTAGTTTTTTTAGGCTTATTTTGCCTTTTTTAAAACTTTACCTTCAATTAGCTTAAAATAGTTATGACATTTAATATGACATTCGTAAAAAAGGATACTAAAAATTTAGCCGTTAAATTAAACGCTAAAGGCGAACAATTTGTTGTTAAAGGTCATCCTTGGGTGTTTTCTAACAGTATTGTTAAGATAAATGATGATGCCAAAACAGGTGACTTAGCTATTATATTTAGTAAAAATAAAAACAAAGTTGTTGGTTTTGGCTTATACGATGCTAATTCACCTATTCGTATTAAAATCATTCATAATGCTGAAACTAAAGTTAAAATTGATGCTGCTTTTTTTCAGCATAAAATAGAATTGGCTTTTGAAAAACGTTTAGAATTATTGCAAACCAACACCAATAGTTATCGTCTATTATTTGGCGAAAATGATGGTTTTCCTGGGTTAATTGCCGATGTATATGACACCGTTTTAGTTGTAAAACTATATTCCGAAATTTGGTTACCATATTTAGAACCTATTTTAAAAAGTTTACAACAAATTTCAAAAGCTGAAACTGTGGTTATGCGTTTAAGTAGAAGCTTACAGAATAGTACAAATCATTCATTAAAAGATGGTGAAGTGATATATGGTACACTAGACAATGAAGTTGTTGAGTTTGTAGAGCATGATGTGAAATTTTCTGCAAATGTTATTAAAGGTCATAAAACAGGTTATTTTTTAGATCATAGAGACAATAGAAGACGCGTTGGAGAAATGAGCAAAGGCAAATCTGTATTAGATGTGTTTTCTTATGCCGGAGGATTCTCTGTTCATGCGTTGGCAAAGGGTGCAACGGATGTCACAAGTTTAGATATTAGTAAACAGGCTTTAGATATGGCGCGCGAAAATGGAAAGTTAAATGCTTATACTGGTCAACATAAAACCATTTCAGGTGATGCCTTTGTAGAAATGAAAGCTTTAATACAAAAAGGTAAAACCTATGATGTGGTGGTTATAGATCCTCCAAGTTTTGCAAAACAGCAATCTGAAATTGATTTAGCAAAAAAGAAATATGCGCAATTGGCAGAACTAGGAGAGAAGCTCACTGCTAAAAACGGGCTCTTAGTGTTAGCATCATGCTCATCTAGAGTATTGGCCCAAGCATTTTTTGATTTAAACTCTCAAGTCTTAAATTCTAAATCAAGACTTTTTGAAACAGAATTAAAAACCAAACACGATATAGACCATCCTATAGCATTTCCAGAAGGAGCCTATTTAAAATGTGGCTATTATCGGTTTTTGGAATAAAAGTGTTATGCGTGCATAATATTTATTACATTTGTATTATTAATAAATGTCACACTAAGCTTGTCTAAGTGTTGTTAAAATTAATTACATATGTCTACAAAACTCACAGAACTTTTAAATATAAAATACCCAATCATACAAGCACCAATGTTCTTGGTCTCTAATGTTGCTATGGTTACAGAAGCAATGAAAGCCGGAATTGCAGGTTGTATACCAGCATTAAATTACAGAACTTTAGAAGAATTAAGAGCGGCCATAAAAGCCCTTAAAGCCAATAAAGTTGAAGGTGGTTCATTTGGATTTAACTTAATTGTAAACAAGTCTAATGTTAAGTATAAAGGACAATTAGAAGTGCTTTGTGAAGAAGGTTGTGACTTTATAATTACATCATTAGGTAGTCCGGAAGAAACCATTAGACAAGCACATGCTGCTGGTATTAAAGTGTTTTGTGATGTTACCGATTTAAGATTTGCCAAAAAAGTGGAGCAATTAGGTGCTGACGCAGCAATCGCTGTAAATAATGAAGCTGGTGGACACAGAGGAAATTTATCACCAGAAGAATTGACCAACCTGTTAAGTAAAACATTAACTATTCCTGTGATTTCTGCAGGTGGAGTAGGTTGCAAAGCCGATATTGATAAAATGTTAAGTTACGGAGCAGAAGGAGTTTCTGTTGGTAGTCCGTTTATAGCTTCAAATGAAGCTGGTGTTACAGATGATTACAAACAAGCCTGTGTAGATTATGGAGCCAAAGATATTATAATGACAGAACGTATTTCTGGTACACCATGTACAGTAATTAATACACCTTATGTTCAGAAAATAGGAACAAAAGCGACTTGGATTGAAAATCTTTTAAATAAAAACAAGAGCCTAAAAAAATGGGTAAAAATGATCCGTTTTTCAATAGGTATGAAAGCGACAGAAAAAGCAGCGAAAAAAGCGACTTATAAAACAGTTTGGGTAGCTGGTCCTAGCATTGAGCATACTAAAGAAATCCTTCCAGTAAAAACCATTGTAGAAAAATTAGTTAACTAATGGCTATAACGTCAAAGACCATAAGATATGGTGTTATTACTATAGGTTTTTTAGGTATTCTTTTTTTTGCAGCCATATTTGCTTTCATTTTGTATAAATCTAAAAAAGACATTTCAAATGAAGAACCTTATGTGTCTTTTTTAAACAAACCACATCAATTAAAAACTGTTAGTACGCTGCGTTGGCATAAAGACAACTTGCGTTTTAGTCATTACAGTTTAGAGGTTAATGATGATTCTAATTATAACAATGAAGATGTGAAGTCTGTAAAACAATACCAACCAGGTGATGTAATTACATTTCATGCAGCGAAATCATATTTTAGTAATCATGTTGGAGAAAGCTATTATCTTATAGGTCGCGATACTTTAGAGACAGGTGAAGTCGTAGAATTTCAATATTACTACACGCCAAATGCCTTACCTTTTGATTAATACTATTCTACTTTAGAAAAAAGTCTATATATTTATTTCAAATTTTTATGTAATAATTGTCCTCTTTTATCTTTTGGTAAACGTCATAAGGATATAACTATTAAATTTTAAAAATTATGAAAGATTTTATGATGATTTTCGTTGGTAAAGAGTATGTTGATTTAGGCATGTCTCCAGAAGAGTTACAAAGCCGAATGGAAAAATGGTTTGCTTGGGGAGCCAAAATGGAACAAGCAGGTATTTTAAAAGGAGGTGAAGCCTTAACACCACAAATTAGACGTATTACTGGTAAAGACAGAACTGTTACCGACTTAACTTCTGCGGAAGTCAAAGAAATAGTCGGTGGATTTTATTTGATAAAAGCCAAGGATTTTGATGCAGTTCAAGAGATTGCGAAGGATTTTCCTGATTATGATTTAGGAAACACAGTAGAAATTCGTGAAATTATGGTATTCGATCAATAACCGTTAATGGAACCAAAACTAATAGACCATCTTTTTCGCCATCACAGTGGAAAGATGGTCTCTGTTTTAACACGAATATTTGGACTACAACATCTCGATATTATTGAAGATGCCGTTCAAGATACCTTTATAAAAGCGAGCTTGTCTTGGAGAAAAGAACAGCCAGAATATCCTGAAGCATGGTTAACAAAGGCCGCTAAGAATAGAGTTCTAGATATTTTTAGAACCTTAAAAGCTAAAAAAAATAACAGTCTTCATATTACGCAAGGCACTGATGCTATTGCTATTAATGAGTTGTTTTTAGATGCAGAAATAGAAGATGCACAGCTTAGAATGATATTTACGGCTTGCCATCCCAAATTAGATCCTAGAGACCGCATTTCATTTGCTTTAAAAACCGTTTCCGGATTCAGTATTAAAGAAATTGCTTCCGCATTACTCACCAAAGAAGAAACGATTAAAAAACGATTATTACGCGCTCGTAAAGCGATTAAATCAGCCAATTTACAATTCAATATTCCCCAAGGCAAAGACTTACAAGAACGCTTAGATAGTGTATTAGAAGTGTTATACCTTATTTTTAATGAAGGGTTTCACTCTAACAGTAAAGACCAATTAATCAGAGAAGATTTATGTGGTGAAGCCTTGCGTTTATGTAAATTATTGCTCAACCATCAACAAACCCAATTCCCAGAATGTTATGCGCTATTTGCTTTGATGTGTTTTCATTCGGCAAGATTAGAAGCCAAAACAAACGTATATAACGAAGTACTAGATTTAAAACAACAAGATAGAAGCTTATGGCATTTGCCGTTAATACAACTTGGAAATTCCATGATGTATAAAGCCGTTGAAACCGAAGAATTTTCTTGTTACCATTATGAAGCTGCGATTGCTGCCGAACATTTAAAAGCTAAAAGATTTGAAGACACCAATTGGAACAAAATTTTACAGTGGTACAAAGCCTTGTATACTTTACAACCTATGGCATCGCACTTGCTAACCATGGCAGTTATTTCAATGCAGACTAAGGATTATAAAATAGCAAATACGTATTTGAAACAACTAAAACCAGAAGATTTAGAGCAACGCGCGTATTTATATTATGCGGCTAAAGCGGATTATTATGCCGAAATCGATAGTTTTGATGAAGCCTTATTGCAAATTAACTTAGCTTTAGAAACAGTAACAAATACTTTAGAAAAAGCATATTTGAACAAGAAAAAGATTTATTGGTCGCAAAAGTAAACACTTGTATTCTGTTATAATTATTGTGAATAAAAATTTATCTTCGTCATAAGTACTAATTTTAGTATCTAAGTTGCATCCTATTGATTAATAGTTATGAGTTTTTTTAAAAATCTATTTTCTTCTAAAGATAAAGAATTTCAAAAAGCAGAAGTTCTTTTGGAATTGAAATCGCCTTCTTGTCCGATTACAGCAATTGTAGAACAAGATAATAGAGTTGCTTATTTTTATTTGTGGGGAAACGAAAATTCTAATTTTGGTGTTAAATCATGTTGGATAAGAAACTTGAAAGAAGCACCTAATACATTAGAAAAACAGCTTATGGAAAAGGGAGTTCCACCTATGTTGCCAAAGCAGTTTTGTAAATTTCCTAATGGTCAAGAAAAACTAAACAAAGAGGATTTAAAAATCATTTGGACAGAAGAAGGAGATGCTGCAGCACTTTTGTTGAAAGATGATGTTATTGCTATTATTCCAATTTGGAGTGGAGACAATGGTTTTAATGGTTATGCAAAAGATTGTATTGGAGAAGGAAATTTTGCGTGGGAACTAACGGAATCGAATGTTTTTATAGAACGCATTGAAGAATGTAAAGCCTATTGGGATTCTTGGGATAATGAAATAAACCCATTTCACCTGCAACAGCCAAAAATTATAGATGCTTATGATAAAGCATTTGGAACACATGATAAATATTATGCTATAGATGGAAATAATTGGCCTCCAAAAGGACTTTATTTAAGACAAGGAGAATCTCAAGTTGTTTTTGCAACCGTTGGGCTTTCTATAATACCTATGCCAGTAATAGAGATGTATGTTGAGGATCGGTATAAAAAAAATAGAATTGAACTTGGTCTTATCTTAGATTCTGTGTTTTCTGAAAAAGAAATTCAACAATTGGCAGAATGGATTAGTGGTCAATCTACAATTCCTTGGCATAATGTTACGTTTTTAGGGGAAGGTCATACTATTGATTTTCCAACGATTAATTCAACTAAATTTAATTCAGTAATCCTAACAAATAAATTAGATCTTATGCCTCAACCAGAGCTTGATGATTATAGATTGTCTAAAGTTAATTTTCTCTGGATGGTTCCAATTTCTGAAAAAGAAAGAAATGAGATTGTTAATAATGGAAGTGACGGTGTTTTAGAGAAACTAAGAAATATAGGAGAGCACGTTTTTTCTTTAGACAGGCAAGAAGTTATATGAGTAGATTGACCTATAATGAAATTATACAATGCCTTTATGACTTAGAAGACAAGGATAAAGTAGCTTTTAAAGCGAAGAAGTTTGGCATTATCTCATATAATTCACTAGGTATTTATCATAAAGATTTAAAAGTAATGGCTAAAGAAATAGGTGTAGACAATACACTCGCTTTACAGCTTTTTGATAGTGAAATTTACGAAGCGCGCTTATTATGTAGCAAACTATTTAAACCCAAAGATATTACAGAGGAGCTCATGGAAAAATGGGTAAAGACCTTTGAGAATTGGGAAATATGTGACAGCTTTTGTATGGAGTTGTTTTCAAAAAGTAATTTTGCTCTTGCAAAAATATTAGAATGGTCACAAAGAGAACCAGAGTTTGAGAAGAGAGCAGCATTTGCTACTTTAGCATCGTATTGTATGGCAGATAAAACTTCAGATAACGCCTTATTTGAACAATTTTTATCAATTATAAAACGCGAAGCCCATGATGAGAGGCTCTACGTGAAAAAAGCCGTAAATTGGGCCTTAAGAAACATAGGAAAACGAAATGTAGACCTTAATCGTAAAGCCATAGAAGTCGCTAATGACATTCTAGAATTTGAAAGTAAATCTGCTCAATGGATAGCCAAAAATGCGTTAGCCGAATTACAAAAGGAAGGCATTAGAATGTCCGATTATCCGAGAGCTATTTATAGGTTTTAGATTCCTAAAGTTTAATGACCACTTATTATCCTATAATATAAGATATATGACACTAAAGCCAAAATCCATAAGACCATTCATAGGTTCAAAAGCTTACAATATTTCTAGAGAATTTTATAAAGATTTAGGATTTGAAGAATTTGTTATTTCTCATAATATGTCGGTATTTAAAACAGGAGAATTTGCCTTTTATTTACAAGACTATTACGCAAAAGATTGGATAGATAATACTATGGTTTTTCTTGAAGTTGATAATGTTCAAAACCATCTTCAACATTTGAAGCAAAGTGGATTAATAGAAAAGTATGAAAATGTCAGGTGCTCAGAGATTGTTTATAATGATTGGGGAAATGAGTTTTTTCTTCATGATCCTTCGGGAATCCTATGGCATTTTGGAGAATTCAATGCACAAGTTAAATAACCGTTTTTAATAACTTAATGTTTCCATAAATGCTTGGTAATAAATTTGTTTGTAACAAAACAGTCTGTTTTACGACGTATAAAGTAGAACATATGTTTAATAAAAAAAGAAAAAGTTATGATTCATAAAGGAGCATTAGTATTAGGAGCATTATTAGGAGCTACAGCAGGCGTTTTATTTGCGCCAGAAAAAGGAAGCGTTACAAGAAATAAACTAAAAAAAGAGGGAAAAGTAATTAAAGATCAAATTACTAACGATTTTACCGAAGTAAAAGAAGATTTATCTAAAGCAGCGGCTTCAGGTAAAGAGAAACTGAAACAAGATTTAGAAGATTTTGCTTCAAAATCAAGTTATAAAACAGAACAAGCTATTACCTTTTTAGAAAAACAATTAGCTATTTTAAAAGATAAGAATAAAACCCTTCAGAAGACAAGTTAATGTAACATTATCAATAACATTATAAATGTAATTTTCTTTTAAAAATGAGTCTTTTCAAATCTTGAAAAGACTCATTTTTTTGTTTTTATTGAGAAGAATTATTGAACGTGTTTTTTAATTAATTCATATTAACTTAATCTAGACATTTAAATACATTAACATTTTTTTTGTATTTTACACACTTTATCTATGTGTATTGCTCCCAAGTCATATTCATCTTTTTTTTTATTTATAAGTGACTCTTAATGAATTGAATGTGTCTCATATACTATATATGGGAAATATTATAGTTAAAATATTTTTATAGCATATGTATCTCAATGTATCTGTTTCTTTTTAACAGGCGTATTTGATTATTTAAAAACTGTTAATGAATAGATTAGAACATTCAATTAAAAAAAGATATTTACTTTTTATATCTACAATTATATTAATTATTATAGCTGCATTAGTTATTCTACGAAGTAGCGTTAATAATCAAAAAAAAGTAGCTTTATTAATTAATAAAGCATCTGACCAGTGTTTGTTAAATGAGCGCATGAACAGCCTCGTATATTCTTTTGAAAGTATTAATAGTGATACAATCAGTTCAGATATAATAGATTCGTTTAAAGGCTATGTTGATAAATTTGAAAAGACACATCGTTATTTAGATTCTGTAAATAAGCAAGAAGGAAGCAGTAAAGTTTTAGATTCTTTGTTTAAGGTTACAGGGACGCAATCACAAAAAATAGTTTCTGCCAGTAAGAATATTATAAATACTCCAAATAGAAAATTAATTGCCCAAGATGTAGATATTATAGCAGACTCAGAATTACCTTATTTTTTAACAATGCAGTCTGTAATAAGTGAATATCAAAAAAGTGCAGATCAAAATCTTCATAGCCTTTTACAAACAATTTATATTCTTGCATTTATTGCAATATTAATATTAATGGGAGAGTTCCTATTTATTTTAGTTCCTGCACAAAAGCAATTATTTAAGCAAAATGATAAACTCTTAGAGGTAAATAGTGATTTAGCAAAATCTGAAACGAGGATAAAGGAGAATTTATTAGAACTAACAAGCCTTAAAACAGATTTAGAAAAAAAAGACGCTTACAATAAAGTGTTTATAGAACAAGCTCCAACAGCGATTGCCATGTTAGATAACGATATGAAATATATAGCGGTATCTCAACGATGGATTGCTGATTATAAAATGGAGAATGAAGAGATTGTGGGTAGAAGCCATTATGATTTATTTCCAGAAATAGGAGAAGAGTGGAAAGAAGCACACCAAAAATGTTTAAACGGTGCTATTGATACTTGTGATGAAGCACCCTTTGTTCGTGCAGATGGAACAGTACAATGGATTTTTTGGGACATACGTCCTTGGTATATTTCTGAAGGTAAAATTGGAGGTTTACTAATGCATACGGGTGACATTACACACCTAAAAGAAAAGGAAGATGAAAAAAATCGAATAGAAAAAATATTAGAAAAATCTAATGAAGTGTCTCGCCTTGGGACATGGGATATTGATTTAATTAAAAACAATATTTTTTGGAGTAAAGTGGTTTTTGAAATACATGAAGCGCCTGAAGGTTTTCAGCCAGATTTAGAAACAGCCATCCAATTTTTCAAGGAAGGAAATAGTAGAGATACTATTGAAAAAGCCGTAAATGAAGCTATAGAAAATGGTATACCTTATGATATCGAAGTTGAGTTGGTAACCTTAAAAGGTAATATTGTTTGGACACGTGCTATTGGTCAGGCAGAATTTGTAGATGGAAAATGTGTACGAATTTTTGGAGTGTTTCAAGATATTAACGAGAAGAAGCTTTCGCAAATAGCTTTAAATAAGGCGCATACAGAATTAAAGGCCATATTTGATTCTAACGCAATTGCTATTGTTGCTACAAATAGAGATGGTATCATTAGTAAATTTAATCCTGGAGCAGAAGTCTTAACAGGCTACTCAGCAGATGAAATGATAGGCATAGAAAGACCTATCTTATACCATTTAAGAGACGAATTGGATGCTTTTAAAGAAGATATAGCTAAACAATACGGTAAAAGTTTAGTAGATTTTAGTGCACAAGAAGAACTTGCTAAACATAATGCTTACGATACTCGAGAATGGCATTATTTAAGAAAAGATGGGTCTGTTATACCTGTTCAATTAACCTTAACGTCTATTAAAGATGAAAAAGGAAAACTTATTGGGTATTTGGGCGTGTCTACAGATGTCTCAGAAAAAAGAATGGCTCAAGATGAACTCTTGAGAAAAAATTACTTATTGAATTTTGCAGAAGAGATTACCTTAATGGGGAATTGGCAATGGAATGTAGCTACCGGAGAGATTGAAAGTTCTAATAATCTTTATAATATTTTTAACCTCGATAAAGATGCTGATAACTTAAATTTTGATACGTATTTTAATCTGGTTCATCCTGATGATAAAGATTTTGTCAAAGAACACATAAATAAAATAATAGAAGAAAAATCGTTCCATAAGTTTACGCATCGAATTATTACAGATGATGGCGTATTAAAAACCATTCAGGTTTTAGGTGAAGTTATTACTAAAACTAATGGAGAGGTTGTTAAAATAAATGGTACGAGTCAAGACATTACTGCTGCTAAGGCTGCTGAAATGGAATTAAATAAAGCCCACATGCAGTTAAAGGCAATCTTTAATTCAGGACCTATAGCTATTGTATCTACCGACAATAATGGGATATTAAACCATTTTAATAGTGGAGCAGAACTTTTACTAGGTTATTCAGCTTCAGAAATGATAGGATTAAAAGAACCAGAAATTTATCATTTAGAAGAAGAACTAGATCAATTTCGTATAGATATAGCAGAAAAGTATGGTGTAGATCCAGAAGGATTTGATCCTTATTTAGAGTTAGCAAAGCGTAATGAATACGATACACGAGAGTGGACGTATAAACGAAAAGATGGTTCTACGTTTCCTGTAGAATTAACCTTAACAGCAATTAAAAATGAGGAAGGCGAGAAAATCGGGTTTTTAGGAGTCGCATTTGACATTACCGAAAGAAGAGTCGCTAAAAATGAACTCATAAGAAAAAATCAATTATTAAATTTTGCTGAAGAGATTACCTTATTAGGTAATTGGCAATGGGACACGGTTGCCAATAAGGTAGAGTGGTCTATTAACATGTATAATATTTTTGGACTCGATAAGGAGGTCAATGATTTAAGCTTTGATACGTATTTTAGTTTTGTTCATCCTGAAGATAAAGACATTGTAACCAATTATTTTGATCAAACTAGAGTAGAGAAAAAACTTAAACGATTTACACATCGTATTATCGCTGGTAATGGCGAAATAAAAATAGTACAGCTGTTAGGTGAAGTTATTACCGATTTATTTGGTAATATTATTGAAATGATTGGTACCTGCCAAGACATTACAGCAGCTTATGTTGCCGAAAGAGAATTGTTTGATGCTAACACACAATTAAAAGCGATATTTAATTCTGGTCCACTCGCTATCGTATCGGTTGATAATGATGGAATCATTAACCACTTTAACCATGGAGCAGAAATTTTGTTAGGTTATTCTGCTTCAGAAATGATAGGAAAAAAGAAACCAAATATTTATCATTTAGATGAAGAGCTTTTAGAATTTAAGGAAGACATTGCCAAAAAGTATAATAAAGACCTTGATGGTTTTAGTCCTTATTTAGAGTTGTCAAAACAAAATGCACACGACACAAGAGAATGGACATACAAAAGAAAAGATGGTTCAACATTTCCTGTAGAATTAACCTTAACGGCTATTAAAAATAATGAAGGCGAAAAAATAGGCTTTTTAGCAGTAGCCAATGATATTTCAGATAGAAAAATTGCACAAAACGAATTACTACGTAAAAATCAAATCCTAAATTTTGCAGAGGAAATAACCTTGATGGGGAATTGGCAGGCAGATATGGCAAATGGCACGGTTAAATGGTCAGCTAACCTGTATCGTATTTTTCAATTAGATGAAAGTAGGCATATAACTTTAGAAACCTATCTTGAATATACACACCCAGAAGATAAAGAACGTGTTGCAGAGCATATGCGTAAAACTGTTGAAGACAAGACGTTTACAGATTTGGTGCATCGCATTCAATTAGCAGATGGCACCGTAAAAATTGTACAACTCTTAGCGCAAGTGGCTACAAATGAGTTTGGAGATGTTACTGAAATCATAGGAACATGTCAAGATGTGACCGCTCAGAAAATGACAGAGATAGAACTTATACGTAAAAATCACTTTCTAAGTTTTGCAGAAAGAATAACTATGATGGGTAATTGGCAATGGGATGTTGTTACAGATAGCCTAAAGTGGTCTACTAATTTGTATAAAATATTTGAACATGATGAAAGCTTAACAGATTTAAAGTATGATACGTTTTACAGTTATGTTCATCCAGAAGATAAAGAATATATTACGGACTATGTAGAAGGTTCGTTCCTAGAAAAAAAGTTCCCAAGTAATTTTATACACCGTATTATTACAGGTAGCGGAAAAATTAAAACCGTCCATTTCTTAGGGGAAGTTATTCTAAATGATAAAGGCGAGGTTATTGAAATGATGGGAACTTGCCAAGATATTACCGAACAAAAGATGGAGGAAAATAAGTTTAGAGGCTTATTAGAATCAGCTCCAGATGCTATGGTAATTGTAGATGAAAACGATGAAATCCAATTAGTAAATAAAGAAGCCGAAAGATTATTTGGTTACCATATGGACGAGTTGATAGGTAAGAAGGTAGAAATGCTTATTCCTAAACGATTTGAAGGTATGCATACAGAGCATCGTGCTAGTTTTTTTAGTGATGATCCTGAGAAACGATTAACATCAGCGAGAAAAGAATTATATGGCTTAAATAAAGAAGGTAAAGAAATTCCTATTCAAGTAAGTTTAAGCCCTCTTGAAACAGAACAAGGCCTATTGTTATCTGCAGCAATACGAGATATAACTGCGCAAAAACAAGCCGCAAATGAAATTTTGCGTAAAAATCAGTTGTTAACTTTTGCAGAGAAAATAACGATGATGGGGAATTGGCAATGGAATCTTATTACCAATGCTGTAGAATGGTCTGCCAACTTGTATAATATTTTTGGAGTAGAAGAAAGCGCAACAATATCTTACGATACTTATTTTAGCTTTGTTCATATAGATGATAAAGAAAAGGTAACTGAGTATGTAGAGAAGTCAATTAACGATAAAAACGATGTTGATTTAATGCATCGTATTACATTAAGAGATGGAACAGTAAAAACCATACAACTTTTGGCTGAAGTTGTGGTAGATAGTATGGGCAATGTGGTTGAAATGGTAGGTACTTGCCAAGATGTGACAGCGCAACGTATGGCAGAAAACAAATTTAGAGGCTTGTTAGAGTCTGCACCAGATGCCATGGTAATTGTGAATGCAGAAGGGAATATTCAACTGATCAATAAACAAGCTGAAAAACTATTTGGATACACTGCAGAAGAATTAATAAATAAATCAGTTGAAATTCTTATTCCTAAACAATTTTCAGAAGATCATGTATTGCATCGTGATGGATTTTTCGCTAATCCTAGAGTGAGAACCATGGGAGTTGGAAATGAAAAAGAATTATTTGCCAGGAACAAAAATGGTATGGAAATACCAATACAAATAAGTTTAAGCCCACTTCAAACAGAAGAAGGCTTATTAATTTCAGCGGCTATAAGAGATATTACCATACAAAAAAACGCACAAGAAAAAATAATAAATGCTAAAAATGATTTAGAAATTTTAGCACAGAAATTAATTATTCAAAACAGTCAACTTGCAGATTTTGCGCAGATTACCTCTCATAACTTACGGGCGCCAGTAAGTAATCTAAATTCGCTTTTAGGTTTTTATGTAGAATCTGATGATGCTGAAGAAAAGGACTTTTTGTTTAAAAAATTCGAGGCCGTTATTAACCATCTTACCGTAACCTTAAATACCTTAGTAGAAGCATTAAAGATTAGAAGTGATAACTCTAGGGAGAAGGAAGATATTTTGTTTGAAGATGTATTAAAAACAACAACAGATATTTTAAGTGGAGAAATATTAAAAACTAATGCTATAATTAAAGCGGATTTTTCTAAATTGCCATTAATAAATTATGATAAAATTTATTTAGAAAGTATTTTCCTCAATTTGATAGGTAATGCAATAAAGTATAGGTCTAATGATAGAGACCCAGAAATTAACATTAGATCAGAAAGAGACAACGAAAAAATTAAATTAACGATATCTGATAACGGTTTAGGTATAAATTTAGATAGGCATGGTAATAAAATTTTTGGTTTAAATAAAGTATTTCACAGACATCCTGACGCTAAAGGAGTGGGGTTATATATGACCAAAACACAAATTGAAGCTATGGGTGGAGCTATTAATGTATCGAGTAAAGTTAATGAAGGGACAACATTTACAATAATTTTTTAATTATGAACAGTAATTACAATATATGTGTGGTTGATGATGATGATATTTATCAATTTACTATTGTTAAAATACTTAAGTCCATTGATTTAGATAAAAAAATAAGTCTTTTTTCAGATGGTGAAGAGGCCTTAGAGTTTTTGATAGATAATCTTTATAATAATGAAGAACTTCCAGATATCATATTTTTAGATATAAATATGCCTATTATGGATGGTTTTCAATTCATGGAAGAGTACGTTAAGATAAAACCAAAATTAAACAAGAAAATAATTATCTATATGGTGTCTTCTTCTGTAGACCCTGTGGATATTGAACGTGCTAAGAATATTAGTGACATTTCTGACTATATTATAAAACCTATAAAGGCGGGACAGTTACAAGAAATTATGGCTAATCTTTAAATGGCGGTTTGTTGTTGAAGTTTGGCTTAGACCAATTTTTCAATAAACTCAACATTTACAACATGTGTGCCTTTAAAAGGCATAAAGCTAACCTTGTCTCCAAATAGATCTGTAGCTCGTGCTGACTCAAGTTGAATTCTTTGCTCATCTAAGTATTCATCTTCAGTGCCATACATCAGTTTTACCTTGGTGTCTTTAGATAGATACTTATAATCTTTAGCGGTTAATTCTTTTGGAATTCCACCAGAATGAAGAACAAGCTGATCACATTGTAGTTGGCGTTTTGCAATATATCGCATGGCTACACTAACGCCTTGAGAATAGCCAAAAACGATTAAATGAACACCTTCAGGAATTTTTTCAACTTTTAATACCGCATCAATATAGTTTACAATATTTTCCATTCCGGCTTCGGTATTATCACGCGTTAACCAATTAGCACCAACATGCATTTTAGGTTGAATGTAAAATTTGCTGGGAGCTTGTGGCGCAATAATGTAATTGTCTTCAGCATTTAAACCTTTGAAGTATTTAAGAAAATAACGACTCATATAGCCCATGCCATGACACACCAACCAAACCGTTTTTGTGCGTTCCGTAAGTGTATTTAAAGTAGAGTAGGAGTTGGTACTGGTGTATGAGATTTCTTTCTCTTGTGAATTCATTTTTCTAGGCGGTTTCTGTATCTTTGTAATCGATTCAAAAATACTATTTTTATATGCAAATGACTAAAGAGGATTTCCTAGCCAAAGCGAATGCAGCAAGCAAAAACACCTTAATGGAAACCTTAGATATTGAAATGGTGGACTTTGGAGATGATTTTTTAGTGGCCAGAATGCCTGTAACATCCAAAGTGTACCAACCAGATGGAGTATTACACGGAGGAGCGACAGCAGCTTTAGCAGAAAGTGTTGGTAGTTTTGCATCGCATATTTTTATAGATACCGAGAATATGTTTGTACGTGGCTTAGAAATTACAGCGAATCATCTAAAAAGTGTAACCGAAGGTTATATCTATGCTAAAGCGACGTTTTTGCATAAAGGACGTACCACACAACTGCTAGATATTAGAGTGACAGACGAAGCCGATAATCTTATCTCAATATGTAGATTATCTACCATTTCACTTCCAAAAAAGAAATAAGTAATGGATGCGATGTCCTTTTTTGATGCTCTAGAGCAGCAATACAAAAACAATTTACCTTTTGTAGTTTATAGTAGACCAATTAATTCAATCATTAAATCTTGGTTGCAAGAAGATGATACTGTTCATAAATCGGAAACATTTACTGAGAGTGGGTTTTTATTTGCTCCTTTTGATCTTAAACAAAACAGTATTCTTTTTCCAAAAGAACGCTGTCTATATTCTGAAATAACGACGGATAGTTTAGACGTTGAAGATTTTGAATCTACCGCAATCATTCAAAGTGAAACTGAGAGAATTCAACATATCGATTTAGTTTCTAAAGGTATCCAAAGTATTAAAAATAACGATTTACAAAAAGTAGTATTATCACGCTGCCAAACAAAATCACTTCAAGATACGAATCCATTAACCATTTTTAAACGCCTTTTTAATACCTATTCAAATGCGATGGTGTACTGTTGGTACCATCCTAAAGTAGGACTATGGATTGGAGCTACGCCAGAGTTATTATTAAAAGTTGAAGGCAAACGACTCACCACCATTTCTTTAGCAGGAACACAGCCTTATCAAAGCCAGTCAGTGGTAACTTGGACAAACAAAGAGTTTGAAGAACAGCAAATTGTAACGGATTTTATAACTGAACAATTAAAACCATATACGTCAAACATTAATGTATCAGAAGTAGATACCGTAAGAGCCGGAAACTTGTTACATCTTAAAACGAGAATCATCAGTGTTTTAAAAGACGATGCAGATTTAAAAGCTATAATCGAAGCCTTACATCCAACTCCAGCAGTTTGTGGGTTCTCTAAAGCTAAAGCAAAGGATTTTATTCTTAATTATGAAAACTATAATAGAGAATATTACACTGGTTTTTTAGGCGAATTAAACCTAAAACAAAGCAAAACCCGGAACACTAATAGACGTAACGTAGAGAATAACGCTTATGCAGTTGTAAAAACACAGTCTAATTTCTATGTAAATTTACGCTGTATGCAACTCAAAGATGCCAAAGCAAATATTTATGTAGGTGGAGGTATTACCAAAGCTTCTAACCCAGAGAACGAATGGGAGGAAACTGTGAATAAAACAGCCACAATAAATACGGTACTTAATTAAGTGTAAAATGTAATCGTTATTAGTTATATTTTTAGTTGAAGCTCTATTTCATTATCTCCTTTTATTAGGTAATTTTGTATTTATATGAAGTACTCAAAAATACCTTTGTCCCAAACTATAGTTACTTTATGCAAAACGCATAATATAAAACACATAGTTATTTCTCCAGGCAGTAGAAACGCCCCTTTAACCATTGGTTTTACTCACGATGATTTTTTTAACTGTTATAGTATTGTAGATGAGCGTTGCGCAGCATTTTTTGCTTTAGGTATTGCTCAGAAATTACAAAAACCTGTTGCAATAGTTTGTACATCTGGAAGTGCCTTATTAAATTATTATCCTGCAATTGCAGAAGCTTATTATAGTAATATCCCATTAGTGGTTTTGTCTGCAGACAGACCAAAACATTTGATAGATATTGGAGATGGACAAACTATTAAACAAAAACGAGTTTATGGAGAACATGTTTTATATAGTGCCAATTTAAAACTCGATTTAAAAAAGACAGATAATACACTTCCAGAAAATGAATTGCGTATTTTTAAAAATATTGAGAATAAATTAGAACGATTTTTAGGACTACAGAAAGATATTCAGACGTATAATGAATCTGAAATTCATGATGCATTAACAATGTCTAAGTTAGATTCAGGTCCTGTTCATATTAATATTCCATTTGACGAACCTCTATATGATATTGTAGATGAGTTATCTATAAATCCAAAGCCTTTCAAAATTCAAACAAGAATAGATAAAGTAGACGAATTTGAAATTAAGAGTTTAGTAGATGTTTGGCATAACGCTAAGCGAAAAATGATTTTAGTAGGTGTCTTGCAGCCCAATTCTATTGAAGAAAAATGGATACAAGAAATTGCAGACGATGATAGTATCATTGTATTTACAGAAACGACATCTAATTTACATCATCCTGATTTTTTCCCAGGAATAGATAAAATGATAGCACCTTTAGATGATGATGGTTTTAAAAATCTTCAGCCAGATATCTTGGTTACTATAGGTGGCTTAATTGTTTCAAAAAAGATAAAAATATTTTTAAGAACCTATAAGCCAGAACATCATTGGCATGTTGGTTTGTCTAGAGCAAATGATACTTTTTTCTGTTTAGAAAAACATATTAAATTAAGCCCAAATGCATTTTTAGCTGCGTTTTTACCACAAGTAACACATCATACAAAAAGTACTTATAAATCGACTTGGCTTGGGTTGCGTCAAAAGCGAAGAAAGCTACAAGAAACGTATTTAAGTACACTACCATTTTCTGACTTTACGGTTTTTAACTCAATTGTAAAAAGTGTACCAAAACAAAGTCAATTACACGTAGGAAATAGCTCTGCAATTCGTTATGCCCAATTATTTCAAATACAAAAAAGTGTCGATGTATTTTGCAATAGAGGAACAAGTGGTATAGATGGTAGTACAAGTACAGCTATAGGTGCCGCAGTTGCTACAGAAAAGCGAACAACATTTGTAACGGGAGATTTAAGTTTCTTTTACGATAGTAATGCCCTTTGGAATAATTATATACCCAAAACATTTAGAATTATAATGGTGAATAACCAAGGTGGTGGCATTTTTAGAATTCTTCCAGGTCATAAAAACACAGAGAATTTTGACACTTATTTTGAAACTAAACATGGTTTAAACGCAAAACACTTATGCGAAATGTATGGTTTTGAATATCATATGGCTTCAGACGAAGTGTCTTTAGAAGAAAATTTAAAATCATTTTATACTATTTCTAAGCAACCTAAATTATTAGAAGTCTTTACAAACTCTCGTGTTAATGATCAAATTCTATTAGATTATTTTAAGTTTATCAAGTAAATTAAGGATTAAATTAAAGTTAAGATGTGACTTTTTCATTTTAAGTGTTTCTAAAAAATACTTACCTTTAGGAAAACTAATTTATTTAACTTAAAAACATAGTGTAACATGAGTAAAAGAGATGATTTAATTGTAAAATACGCGGCAGATTTAAAAGATAAATGTGGTGTTGATGCTGATATGGATTTATTAACAAAAGTAACTGTTGGTTTAGGTCCATCTATTTATAATGCAGATTCTTCTACCGTTTCTGGTTCAGATGAAAAAGAATTAGCGACAGTGAAAAATAACTATTTAATCAAGAAATTAGGATTAAAAGATGGAGCTGATTTAGATAAAGGAATTGATGCTGTAATGGAAACATATGGAAGATCTAATAGATCTAAATATAGAGCTGTAGTTTATTATTTATTATGTAAGCATTTCAAAAAAGAGTCTGTTTACTAATAGCTAACTTTTTAAAGTATAAAGAAGCGTTATAATTAAATAATTATAGCGCTTTTTCTTTATATTAATATGAATATCTTTGCAACATGATAAATTTAGGCGAATACAATACATTAGAAATTTTAAGAGATACAGAACCAGGCTTATTTTTGGGTGATGGAGCAGAAGGTGAAGTCCTGTTACCTAATAGGTATGTACCAAAAGTATTTGAAATTGGTGATAAAATTGAAGTTTTTGTTTATTTAGACAATGAAGAACGACCAGTTGCAACCACAGATCATCCTTACATTAAAAAGGATGACTTTGCCTTGCTGCGTTGTAATCAAGTTACAGATTATGGTGCCTTTTTAGATTGGGGACTGGTAAAGGAATTGTTTTGTCCTTTTAGAGAGCAAGCCTTTAAAATGAAAGCAGGTGGTTGGTATTTAGTACATTGTTATTTAGATGACGAGTCTGAACGTTTAGTAGCGTCGAGTAAAACTAATCGGTTTTTAGATAATAAAGAATTAACAGTTGCACAGTTTGATGAAGTAGATTTAATTGTTTCACATCCATCAGAGTTAGGCATGAATGTCATTGTCAATAAAAAACACTTAGGCTTAGTCTTTAAGGATGATATTTATAAAGATATTAGTGTTGGTGACCGACTTAAAGGTTTAGTAAAAAAAGTACGACCAGATAACAAGTTAGATATTTCATTAAATCAAATAGGTTATAGGAATATAGAACCAAATGCAGAGTATATTTTAAATGAATTACATGATAATGGTGGCTTTATACCACTTCATGATAAATCTAACCCTGAAGACATTAAGGATCAGCTTCAAATGAGTAAGAAAAGCTTTAAAAAAGCGATAGGCTCGTTATACAAAGAGCGTCAAATAGAAATAAAAGAAGACGGTATTCACTTATTGTAAGAATCGGGATCTTGTAGAGACAAGGTGTCTTCAATCCAAGTAATAGCGTTTTCAAAATCTTTAAATACTTTTCTGTTGAATTTGAAAAAGAGACTTTCAATTTCAATGATACGTTCCGTAAGATTACTATAAACAATTATAGCATAAGCTTTTAGGTTTTTAAATGTTTCGTTAAATATTTTTGCGTCATTGAGGTTTATAGAATAAGAATTTATTCTATTAGCAATAAAACCAAAGGGTCTATCCTTAAAATGTGTTTTTACTATAAAAGAGAGCTCATCAAAGTTTTTAAAAGTTATATCAGCTCCTTCTATAAACTCTGCAACCATAAAATTTTGGTAAAGATATACAGTTCCTAATTTTATTTTATAGGTCTCAAATGGTTTATTATATATGTTGGGATTATAATGCATTGTAAATTAATAATATATCCACAAATATACTATGCTTGCATAATAAAATAAAGTAAAAAATAGAGTTTAGCGTATTATTATTAATTTCTTACTTTTGCGCTTAAAATATTGATAAATATGAGCCATATAGATTGGAAAGTTGCCAAGTCTTATGAAGATATAACCTATCATAAATGTAATGGCGTTGCCAGAATTGCATTTAATAGGCCAGATATACGTAATGCATTTCGTCCAAAGACCACTTCAGAACTGTATGATGCATTTTATGATGCAGGTGAAGATGTGAATATTGGTGTCGTGCTTTTGAGTGCAGAAGGACCTTCTAGCAAAGATGGTATTTGGAGTTTTTGTTCGGGTGGAGATCAAAAAGCCAGAGGTCACCAAGGATATGTTGGAGAAGATGGTTACCATCGTTTAAACATCTTAGAAGTGCAACGCTTAATTCGTTTTATGCCAAAAGCAGTTATTGCTGTTGTACCAGGTTGGGCTGTTGGTGGAGGTCATAGTTTACATGTCGTTTGTGATTTAACTTTGGCAAGTAAAGAACATGCTATCTTTAAACAAACTGACGCAGATGTTACTAGTTTTGATGGAGGATATGGTTCTGCATATTTGGCAAAAATGGTCGGTCAGAAAAAAGCAAGAGAAATCTTTTTCTTAGGAAGAAACTATTCGGCTCAAGAAGCTTTTGATATGGGAATGGTAAATGCGGTTATTCCTCATGAAGAATTAGAAACGACAGCTTACGAATGGGCTCAAGAAATATTAGCAAAGTCACCAACATCTATAAAAATGCTAAAATTTGCAATGAATCTTACAGATGACGGAATGGTTGGTCAGCAAGTATTTGCAGGAGAAGCGACCCGATTAGCATATATGACAGATGAAGCTAAAGAAGGAAGAGATGCCTTTTTAGAGAAAAGGAAGCCTAATTTTCCTAAAAAATGGATTCCATAATTTAACCAAGCTTAAATGAAGAAAATTAAACCGTGGCTTTCAGCCATGCGCTTAAGAACATTACCACTTTCTGTCTCTGGAATTATTCTTGGTAGTTGTTTTGCTTATTACAATGGCCATTTTAATCCTTGGATTTTATTTTTTGCAATTCTAACCACTATAAGCTTACAGATATTATCTAATTTAGCTAATGATTATGGTGATGGAATAAAAGGAACAGATAATGATGAGCGTGTTGGGCCACAACGTGCCATACAAAGTGGTGCCATTACTCCAAACGAAATGTTTGAAGCCATACGATTTAATGTTATTGTCGTAATTATATTGACTTTATCCCTTTTGTGGGTTGCTTTTGGGCCTAATAATTTTCTTTATATAATTTTATTTGTAATTCTAGGTGGACTGTCTGTTTATGCCGCTTTAAATTATACCATGGGAAATTCTCCTTACGGTTATCGTGCACTTGGTGATGTTTTTGTATTTATATTTTTTGGATTAATAAGTACCATTGGAAGTTATGTCCTTTATATGCAAGTTTTAGATCATGTAGTTGCGTTACCAGCCATTGCATTGGGCTTGTTAAGCGTTGGTGTATTAAATTTAAATAACATGCGAGACATAGAATCTGATACCAATGCAGGTAAAATTACATTAGCTGTTAAATTAGGATTATCACGAGCTAAAAAATACCACTTTATCCTTATCATAGGAGCCATGCTAATTACCGTAATATTTTCAATATTATATTATGTAGCACCTTATAATTTTATATATTTACTTGCTTTTATTCCGTTAATAATTCATGTTAAAAAAATAAAATCAGCCATAGAACCTGATGATTTTGATAGCCAATTAAAGGTTTTGGCATTGTCTACATTTCTGTTTTCACTGCTATTAGGAGTTGGCTATATTTTGTATTAATTTTAAAGAATATTTCAGCTTTTAAATTACAAAACTGTATAACATTAATAATAAAAACATGAAAATTACATTCTACGGTCATGCTGCATTAGGGATACAAATTAAAGATATTAATATTTTAGTCGATCCTTTTATTTCTGGAAATGAAAAAGCATCTGCGATAGATATTGATGCCTTAAAAGCCGATTATATTTTAGTGACCCATGCACATCAAGATCATATTTTAGATGTTGAAGCGATTGCTAAACGTACAGGAGCAATCATTGTTTCTAATTATGAAATTGTAACACATTATCAGAATAAAAATTTAGAAGGACATCCTATGAATCATGGTGGTTCTTGGGATTTTGAATTTGGAAATCTTAAATACGTTAATGCTATTCACACGTCGTCTTTTCCAGATGGTAGTTATGGTGGGCAACCTGGTGGATTTATTATTGAAGGAGAACGCAAAACCATTTATATTGCCGGAGATACAGCTTTAACTATGGATATGAAGCTCATTCCTATGCAAACTAAATTAGATTTAGCCATATTGCCAATAGGGGATAACTTTACAATGGGCATAGATGATGCTATTCTTGCTAGTGATTTTATAGAATGCGATAAGATCTTAGGTTATCACTTTGATACTTTTGGATATATAGAAATTGATCACGAAGTTGCGAAACGTAAATTTTTTGATAAGGATAAGGATTTGATGCTTTTAGATATAGGTGAAAGCGTTGAGTTATAAAATCATTTTTTTAGTCATAAATTTTAAAGTAAAAATTCAAATATGAAAAACTTAGCTTGCCTTCTGTTTTTATCTATCCTTATGTTAAGTTGCAAGAATGATGTACCACAATACAATGACTCAGTTCCAGTACACGATGATTTCAAAATAGAATCAAAATTTGTAAACGAAACCAGAGTCATCAATGTATGGACACCACCAAATTACAAAGCGACTAATGATTCTTTTCCTGTTTTGTATATGCCAGATGGAGGTATTGTTCAAGAAGATTTTCCGCACATAGCAAACACAATTGCTAAACTTGTTGAGAATAAAAGTATTCCACCAATTATTCTTGTTGGCATAGAAAATACGGATAGAGGAAGAGATTTATCAGGCGCTTCTGTAATAAAAGAAGATGAACAATATTGTCCATTAACAGACGGAGCTAAAAATTATAGAGCATTTATTTTGGAAGAATTAGTACCTGAAATAAATAAAAAATATAGAACAACTGAAGAAAGGGGAATTATTGGAGAATCATTAGCAGGACTTTTTGTTGTAGAAACCCTTCTTTTAAATCCAAATACGTTTGATTTTTATATTGCTATGGATCCCTCTTTATGGTGGAATAACCGTCATTTAGTACGTAAAGCAAAAGTTTTTTTAGAAAATACACCTAACAAAAAAATAAGATTTTGGTTTGCAGGTTCTGCTAACGAGACCATTTCTCCACACACCAACAATCTTGCAAAAACATTAGAGAATAAAGCCTCAAAGAACTTAGTGTGGAAATATTCTGATGAACCTAATGAAAAACACAATACCATTTTTAGAGCAACAAAAGAAAAAGCTTTGACTTGGATTTTAAATGTTAAATAACAATTATTTTACCATTTTAATCATTGATAAATCTAGTATCCTATCTGTAAAACTAATTTAGCCGTATCTTTGCCACGTTATGAAAGTTAATAAACTCACAGATTGGTTACCAACCACAAATAAAGAAGTTAAAATTAGAGGTTGGACAGAATTAGATGTTATACTATTTAGTGGCGATGCCTATGTAGACCATCCGTCTTTTGGACCAGCAGTTATTGGTCGTATTTTAGAAAGTTATGGATTAAAGGTTGCTATAGTGCCACAGCCTAGTGTAAATGATAATCTGCAAGATTTTACGAAGCTTGGAACACCAAAATTATTTTTTGGAGTCACAGGTGGTTGTATGGATCCTATGGTGAGTAATTATACCGCAAGTAAAAAACGTAGAGATAAAGATGCTTATACACCAAATGGTGATAAAGGATTTAGACCAGATTACGCTACATCTGTATATTCAAAGATTTTAAAAGAAAAATTTCCAGACGTCCCTGTTCTTATAGGTGGTATTGAAGCGTCCTTACGTCGTGTTACACATTACGATTATTGGAGTGACAAACTTATGCCAACTATTTTAGAAACCTCTAAAGCAGATATGTTGGTATACGGAATGGGAGAACAACCTTTGCGAGAAGTTGTTGAATTGCTACAAAAAGGTGTACCATTTTCAAGTTTAAAAACTATAAAACAAACGGCTTTTTTATTAGATGAAGATGAAGCACTTCCCAAAAATAAAAATTGGGATGATGTCGAAATTCACTCACATGAGATTTGTTTAAAGGATAAAAAGAAATTTGCGTCTAATTTTAAAGTGATTGAACAAGAATCAAATAAACTTAAGGCAAATAGAATCTTACAAGAGGTAAATAACCGTAAACTGGTAATAAATCCACCTTTTCCAACGATGTTAGAAGAAGAGATTGATGCTTCTTTTGATTTACCATACACACGTTTACCACATCCAAAATATAACAAACGAGGACCAATACCTGCGTTTGAAATGATTAAGTTTTCAATTAACATTCATCGTGGTTGTTTTGGGGGGTGTAGTTTTTGTACCATTTCTGCTCATCAAGGCAAATTTATTGCTAGCCGAAGTGAAGAGTCCGTTTTAAGAGAAGTTGATAAAGTGGCTAATATGCCAGATTTTAAAGGTTATTTATCAGATATTGGCGGGCCTTCTGCTAATATGTATAAGATGAAAGGGAAAGTGCAATCCATTTGTGATAAATGTGTCGCTCCTTCTTGTATTTCGCCTGTAATTTGTAGTAACTTAGATACATCTCACAAACCGTTAACGCAATTATATCAGGCTGTAGATAAACATCCTAAAGTAAAGAAATCTTTTATTGGAAGTGGTATTCGTCACGATATGTTAGTGCCAGAGTTTAATAAAAATGCCGACCCAAAAGAATTAGATGCTTATACTGAAGAAGTCATGACAAAGCATATTTCTGGTCGACTAAAAGTAGCACCAGAGCATACTTCAGATCCAGTTTTAAAATTGATGCGTAAACCTTCGTTTAAGTATTTTCATAAGTTTAAAGAACGTTTCGATAAAATCAACATAAAGAAAGATTTAAAGCTTCAATTAATTCCTTATTTTATTTCAAATCATCCTGCTTGTGAAGTAGAAGATATGGCAAATTTAGCTGCCGAAACAAAAGATATGGGATTTCAGTTAGAGCAAGTACAAGGATTTACACCAACACCAATGACCGTTGCAACTGTCATTTATTACAGTGGTTATCATCCATACACTTTAAAGCCAACTAAAACACCAAAATCTAAAAAAGAAAAAGATGAACAACATCGTTTCTTCTTTTGGTATAAAAAGGAAAACAAAGACTGGATTAAAAAAACGTTGAATAAAGTTGGTCGAACAGATTTAGTAGAACGATTATTACCAGAAGATAAAAAAGACAAAGGCTGGAAAAGTGTAAATCTTAAAGAAGTAAAAAACACATTTGATGATGCGGTTCCTGCAACATATGCTCGTCGAAAAAAGAAACACAAACCTCGAAAGAAGAGACGTTAGACTTTAGATAGATTATTTTCTAGAATTATTTTCTAACCATTCATTCCGTAGATCATCCGAAACTTTTCCTGTACCATCATGTTTCCAACCTGGTGGTTTAATTAGGTAAAGGAATCTATGCTTTATAGATTTTTGACCTGTAAAAGCATCTTTCAGCATATGTAGCCATTCAATAAATGCAATTTTTACGGGGTTGTAAGTGTTTATATTTGTCACTAAACCGTATCTAACTTTTTCATCTTTTAATTCGGCTTGAAACGTTCCAAATAATTTATCCCAAATAATCAAAATTCCAGCATGATTGCGATCTAAATACATAGGGTTACTTCCATGATGTACTCTGTGATGCGATGGTGTATTAAAAATAGCTTCAAACCATTTAGGCATTTTGTCTATAGTTTCGGTATGAATCCAAAATTGGTACAACAAGCTAACAGACATTTGAAGTAACAACATTGCAGGATGAAAGCCTAATAATGGTAACCATAACCAAAAGATAAAGGTGTAAAATCCTCCAGACCACGTTTGCCTTAAAGCAGTACTCAAATTATAATGCTCAGAAGAGTGATGTACCACATGAGACGCCCAAAATAAACGACATTCATGAGATACGCGATGAAACCAATAATAAGCGAAGTCATCTGCAAAAAATAATAGTATAAAAGACCACCAAGCTATAGGAATAGTAAACAATCTAAAATTGTCATATATCAAAAAAAACACGAATAATACTACAGCTTTACTTGCAAAACCTAAAATAACATTACCTAATCCCATAGCAATAGAAGAGAAAGCATCTTTAGCTTCATAGCTCTTAATGTGCTGTTTCGTAGTTAGATATAACTCTAGTAACATTGCCAAGACAAAAAAAGGAATAGCGTACAAGATTATATTAGGAAAATCAGGCATTATGAGTTGTTATTTGAGCTCTAATTTACGAAATTAATTGACTATTTTTGAATACTCTTATGAAAGCAGAATACAAACAATATATCTTAAATTTTAAGCGGCCAAGTGGAACATCGCGTGGAGTAATGACCACAAAAGAAACGTGGTTTATAAAATTAGAGCATCAAGGTAAAACGGGAGTAGGTGAGTGTGGTATTTTAAGAGGTTTGTCTGTTGATGATAGACCAGACTATGAAGAAAAATTGAAATGGGTTTGTAATAATATTCACTTAGGTTTAGACAAACTTTTAAGCGAACTTACAGCGTATCCAAGCATTCAATTTGGATTGGAAACGGCCTACAAATCTTTAGGTAGCTCAGATTCGTTTGAATTATTTCCTTCTGAGTTTTCAAGAGGAAAAGATGGCATACCCATAAATGGTTTAGTTTGGATGGGCAACGAAGATTTTATGCGAACCCAAATTAAAGATAAAATTGAAGCCGGTTTCAGTTGTATTAAACTAAAAATTGGAGCAATAGATTTTCAAACGGAATTAGACATTTTAAAATCGATTAGAAAGGAATTTTCAGTTTCAGATATTGAATTACGAGTTGATGCTAATGGAGCATTTTCAACAGAGGATGCTTTAGAGAAGCTAAAACAGCTTTCAGAATACCAATTACATTCTATAGAACAACCTATAAAAGCACAACAATTTGAGGCCATGTCTAAGCTTTGTGATGTAACACCTTTGCCAATTGCCTTAGATGAAGAATTAATTGGAGTATTTTCTAAAGCGAACAAGCAAACACTATTACAAACAATAAAACCTCAATATATTATTTTAAAGCCAAGTTTGGTTGGTGGATTTGGAGGGAGTAAAGGCTGGATTAACGCTGCAGAAGATTTAAATATAAAATGGTGGATAACAAGTGCCTTAGAAAGCAATATTGGTCTAAATGCCATATCGCAATGGACTTACACTTTAAAAAGTAAAATGCCACAAGGTTTAGGAACAGGAAGTTTATTTACAAACAATTTTCCTTCGCCTTTAATTGTAAAAAATGGTACTTTGCATTACAATTTAAAACAACATTGGAAATTTAATTTATAACATGAATTATATACAACAAGCCTACAAAGGACAACGCGAACTTTGGATGTTTTTCTTAACTACATTCTTAATTGCTGGTATTTTTATTGGGAATTTTATTTATTTTTTAATCGCTGATCCAGCAGATTTAGAAATGGCCTATGAAATGATGAAGCAAATTCCGGCTAACTTGTCATTAATAATGAATCTTTTGCCTTTTGCTTTTTTATTAGGACTATTATTTGTGTTGGTAAAATATGTACACCAAAGAAGTCTCTTATCGTTAACAACAACACGACCTAAAGTAGATTTTAAGCGTATTTTATTTTCGTTTTTGATGATAACAATATACACCATTGTTACCTTTTTTATAGGCTATTCAATAGATTCCTCTGAAATTGTATTTCAGTTTAATCCCGTTAAATTCGCAATCCTATTTCTAATAAGTATACTCTTGTTTCCATTTCAAATTGGTTTAGAAGAATATTTATTTAGAGGTTATTTAATGCAGCATATAGGTGTTTTAGTAAAGAATAAATGGTTTCCATTAATTTTTACGTCTGTATTATTTGGCTTAGCACATAGTGCAAATCCAGAAGTTGGAGCCGTAGGGTTTTGGCAAATGATGATTTTTTACGTTGGTACAGGATTATTATTAGGAATAATGACTTTAATGGATGAAGGCTTAGAGTTAGCTTTAGGATTTCATTTAGGAAACAATCTTATAGCATCTTTGTTAGTAACTGCAGATTGGACTGCTTTGCAAACAGATGCCTTATTTAAAGATATGTCAGAACCAGGATTAGGTTCAATCTCAGAAATTATATTACCCGTTTTACTAGTTTATCCACTAATGCTCCTCATTTTATCTAAAAAATATGGTTGGACCAATTGGAAAGATAAATTATTCGGAAAAGTAACAGAACCTCCAAAAGAAAATTATAAAATAATAGAATAACCTATGACACCAACATACGACAAAGTACATAACCGTTTTAAGTTTAACGGCTTACATTTTAGTCATGAAGAATTAAAAGAAGTTGCATACAGTCTTATTAAGGAAGGTAAAGCCTACGAAAAAGTAACTGGAGATTTTTTAATAGATTGGTTAAATAAAGATGATTTTTTAATTGTAACAACGTCAGGTTCTACAGGTTATCCTAAAGAAATTAAATTAAAGAAACAAGCCATGGTCAATTCTGCCATTGCTACAGGTAACTTTTTTGGATTAGAGCCAGGAGATAAAGCTTTACATTGTTTGCCTAGCCATTTTATTGCAGGTAAAATGATGTTTGTAAGAGCTCTAGTTTTAGGTTTGGAAATTGATTTTGTAGAGCCTGCAGCTCATCCTGTTTTTGATTATGAAGTGCCTTACGATTTTTGTGCGATGATTCCGTTGCAGTTAAAATATTCTATTGATCAAATTCACAATATTAAAAATATCATTGTTGGTGGATCTAAGGTTACAAAACCATTATTAGAAAAAATTAAAAATTGTAAACCTAAGTTTTTTGAAACCTACGGAATGACTGAAACTGTAACTCATGTTGCTGTTAGGTCCTTAGAATCTAAATCAGGTAAAAAAGAGCCTTATTTTACGGCTTTACAAAATATTAAGTTTGAACAAGACGATAGAAACTGTTTAGTTATCCACGCCCCAAAATTGGTAAAAGAAACTTTAGTTACTAATGATATTGTAAACTTGAAATCTGAAACTAGTTTTCAGCTTTTAGGCCGTTATGATAATGTTGTTAATTCTGGTGGTGTGAAGTTGTTTCCAGAACAAATAGAAGATAAACTACAACCCGTAATTAGTAAACGTTTTATTGTTGCTGGTGAAGAAGATGTTACACTAGGAGAAAAACTGATTCTTATTGTTGAAAACCCTTCAGATTCTATTGCTGTTATTCAAAAAAGAATTGAAGAATTAAAAACACTGGATAAATTTGAAGTCCCTAAGAAAATTTATACAATAGATAAATTTCCTGAAACTAATAATGGGAAAATTCAACGTAAAAAGACTTTAAAAGCTGTAGTTGGTAGTTAAGAATAGTGCTTCAACAATAAAATTTGAGAAACGATTAATTAATTGTTTTAAAATACAGAACTATAAATAACTAGTATTTAATTCTATCATTAAAGCCATACGTTAACTCATTCAAAGCAGTACTTCACTCATTGTACGTTTAGTATCATAATGTTTGTTTATAGGTTTACACAAACTTATAAATCAACTATTATGAAAAATCTAATACTTATGTTATGTCTTGTATTGTCATCTTGGCAAATACAAGCACAAGAAAAAACAATTTCAGGAATTGTTACTACAGCTTCAGATGGCACGGCATTACCAGGTGCTAATGTTAATATTAAAGGGAGTAAGAAAGGAGCTTTAACTGATTTTGATGGAAAATTCTCATTAAGTGCTCAAGTTGGAGACATTATTATTGTTTCTTATGTTGGAATGCAAACAGAAAATGTAATAATTGGATCAAAATCGGTCTATAATATTGCATTAAAAGCAAGTGTAAATACACTGAATGAGGTTGTTATTAAAGGCTATTCTGGCGCTACTAAAAGGACCACTGTTAGTAGTTCGCTTTCAACAGTTAGTGCTGAATCTTATGAAATCAGTAATAAACGATTAAAAAAGCGTGCAAGAAGAAAAAATAAGAATAAAACGTCTGACCAATTAACAGGTCAAGCAGCAGGTGTTAATGTGAGTACGGGTTCTGGTAAGCCTGGTCAAAGTGCTACTATTATTATTCGTGGTAGAAATTCAATAACTGGAGATACAGCGCCATTATTTATAATAGATGGTGTTCCTGTAGATCAAGATAATTTCCGTAATTTAAAACGAAAGGATATAGCTAATATATCTGTATTAAAAGATGCTAAAGCAACTGCTATTTATGGTAATAGAGGCAAAGGTGGTGTTATACTTGTTACGACTAAAGCAGGAAAGAAAAGAATTCCAAATAATGAAGACTATGCTAAAATTATAGAAAACCCATTTAAACGCGCAAATTTAACACCATTATCAACGTTTTCAATAGATGTAGATAAAGCAGGATATTCTAACGTAAGACGAATGATTAATAATGGACAAACAGTGCCTCCAAATGCTGTAAAACTTGAAGAAATGGTTAATTATTTTAACTATAATTATCCGCAACCTACAGATGAACATCCTTTTTCTATAAATACCGAAATTGTAAAAACACCTTGGCATAAAGACACGCAGTTGGTTAGAATAGGCTTGCAAGGAAAAACTTATGAGAACGATAAACTTCCGGCTTCTAACTTAACTTTTTTACTAGATGTTTCTGGGTCTATGGGTTCTCAGAATAAATTACCATTATTAAAAAGAGCTTTTAAGCTACTTGTAAACCAATTACGCGAAAAAGATAAGGTATCTATTGTTGTTTATGCAGGAGCCGCCGGAGTGGTTTTAGAACCAACATCTGGAGATCAAAAAGAAACCATTTTAAACGCTTTACAGAATTTGAATTCTGGCGGTTCTACAGCTGGTGGTGCGGGAATTGAATTGGCTTATAAATTAGCAGAAAAGAATTTTAAAAAAGACGGTAATAATCGTGTTATTATTGCAACAGATGGTGATTTTAATGTTGGAGCTTCAAGTGATAAAGCGATGCAAACATTAATTGAAGAAAAACGTAAATCTGGTGTGTTTTTATCGGTTTTAGGTTTTGGTTATGGAAACTATAAGGATTCAAAATTAGAAACCTTAGCCGATAAAGGCAACGGAAATCATGCCTATATAGATAATATGCAAGAAGCTCAAAAAGTTTTTGGAAAAGAATTTGGGGGAACACTTTATACAATAGCAAAAGATGTGAAAATTCAAGTGGAATTTAATCCTAAAAAAGTGCAGGCCTACAGATTAATTGGGTACGAAAATAGATTATTAGCAGATGAGGATTTTGTAGATGATACCAAAGATGCTGGTGAATTAGGAAGTGGACATACCGTAACTGCATTATATGAAATTATTCCAGTGGGAATAAAAAGTGATTATCTAAAAAAAGTTGCAGATTTAAAGTATACCCAATCTAAAATAGCGTCTAATTATGAAGATGAACTATTTACGGTAAAATTCAGATATAAAAAACCAAATGAAGATAAGAGTATAGAAATGGTTCATGTTCAAAATAATAATATAACAGAAGCATCAAACGATATGAATTTTGTTTCCGCTGTAGCATTATTTGGAATGCAGTTAAGAGGTTCTAAGTATTTTAATAAAGCCTCAGTATCTCAGGTTATTACTTTAGCAGAACGTGGAAGAGGAGAGGATACAGATGGTTATAGAGCAGAGTTTATAAGACTGGTAAAGTCTTATGATAATTTTAATTAATATGTTTGGAAAACAAATAATAAAAAACCCAATGCAAAAGCATTGGGTTTTCTTATTTTAAAAGCTACTAGAATTAATTTTCAGTAGATAAGTTTTTCATTTCTGTTTCAACCATTTCATAGAATTGGTCAATTTTTGGTAATACAACAATACGTGTACGTCTGTTTTTTGCTCTATTTTCAGCAGTATCGTTATCTACTAAAGGCACATAAGAACTACGACCAGAAGCAATCAATTGTTGTGGGTTTACGCCTAAGCTTTCTAAAACTCTTACTACAGAAGTAGCACGTTTAACACTTAAATCCCAGTTATCTAATAATGGAGGCTTACTGTAAGATACGTTGTCTGTATGCGACTCTACCATAGCTTCAAAGTCTGGTTTACTATTAATAACTTTAGCTACTTTTCCTAAAATTTCATTTGCTCTAGTAGTTACGTTATAGCTGCCACTTTTAAATAATAATTTGTCAGCAATAGAAATGAATACAACACCTTTTTCAACATTTATTTCAATATCTGGATCGTTGATTCCAACTGCTTTTTTAAGGCTTGTTACAACGGCCAATGTTACACTATCCTTTTTCGTTAGTGCATCTTGTAATCTTGTAATTTTTAAATCGCGTTCTTTTAAGCTCTCTAAAGATTTTTCAAGGTTTTCTGCACCTTTTTGTGTTAAGGTTGTTAAATTTCCTTTGGTATCAATTAAATCTTGATTTGCTTTACGTAAATCATTTAACTGATCTTTCATTGTTTCTACTCTTGCATTAGCTGCAGCAACATCAGAAAGACAGCTATTTAATTTTACTGTTGCCGTATTTAATAAGTCTTGAGATTTCTCATATTTTTCTTGAAGTGCAAGATGTTCTTTCTTTGCGACACAAGATGCTAATAGCATCATTGAGCAAACACTTAATAACATTATTTTTCTCATAATTGATTTTTAGTTTTAATCGTTAATTACAACATTCAAAATTATGCAAAAGAATAACGGCTATGACAAGGATTAACAAAAATTTTAACAGTTTTATAAACAATTAAAATTTAGTCTTCTTTTTTATAAAATAAGACCAAACAATAGAATTGATTTTATAATATCCAAAACGTTTAGGTAATTGTTTCCTTTGCTTTAAAAGACGTGGTAAATTGTAGTAAAATGAGAGGTGTGCTTTAAGAATAGCAACTAAAAATGCGGGTTTAAGTTGAAATAGAAATCTAGCAGATGCTACACCATCAAGTACCATTCTAATGCCAACTCTAAAAAGGACATTAGAATCTGTATTTTTAAATAGTGTAAATAAACTATTTCTAAAATTGAGATATGTTTTCTTAGGATTAGTATTATTTAATGTCGCACCACCAACATGATAAACCGTAGACGTACCAACAAATTTTGTGGTATAATTTTTATTAAATGCACGCCAACATAAATCAATTTCCTCCATGTGAGCAAAATACGACTCATCAAAACCTTCTAATGCTTTGTAAACGAAGTTTCTAATAAAAAAACAAGCACCAGAAGCCCAAAATATTTCGCTATTATCGTTGTATTGTCCTGTGTCTTTTTCAATGGTATCAAAAATGCGACCACGACAATAAGGATAACCATATTTGTCAATAAATCCACCAGCCGCTCCAGCATATTCAAATTGCGATTTGTTTTTATAGTCTAATATTTTTGGTTGAATGATTGCCGTTTCAGTATTTGTATTAAATTCTTCTAAAATGGGTTGAAGCCAATTTTTGGTCACTTCAATATCACTATTAACTAAGCAAAGTAACGGTTCTTCTACTTGTTTAAGTGCCTCATTATAACCTTTGGCATAACCACCATTAGTTGTGTTTTGAATTAGTTGTACTGTCGGAAAATGTTCAGAAACAAAAGCAACAGAATTGTCTGTTGATGCATTGTCAGCAACATAGATTACAGCATCATCGGAATAGTTTATAACTGAAGGGAGGAATTTTTCGAGTAATGATTTCCCATTCCAGTTTAAAATAACAATAGCAATGTCTTTGGTTTGAAGCATTTAATTGGATTTATAATCAGGAATAGTTTTTAAAAAGGAATACCGTTCATTTTTCATATCCATTTCGCAATAATAATGATTTAAACCGTTAGTTACCATTAAATACGTGGCGTTTAATATCAAATTATAACGCGCAATTTGGTCAAAAGTAGTTTGGTCTATTTTTATGTTGTGCGATTTACATTCTACAATTAAGTGAATACTACCATCTGGATTAAATACCACAACATCATAACGTTTCTTTAAGCCGTTTATAGTCAGCTCTTTTTCAACATTAATTAAAGATTTTGGAAACTTTTTAGTATTGATTAGATAATGAACACAGTGTTGTCTAACCCATTCTTCGGGTTGAAGAATGATGAATTTTTTCCGAATGACATCAAAAATAGAAACTTTATTTTCTGTACTTTTGAAACGGTATTCAAACTTTGGAAAGTTGAGTTCTTGCAACACTTAGAGACGCTAATTTTTTTCAAAGTTAAAGTAGAATATCGCAAATCACAATTTTCATTACTAAAATCCTATTTATTTAATATAAACGGGCTTGTAACTATTGAAATTTGGAATTTTAAACTTGGAATTTTTAAAGCATTGGACGACGTAAAACAATTAGTAGCTACAATTAAAAAGGGAGACCTTAAACCTATTTATTTTTTAATGGGTGAGGAAGCGTATTATATTGATAAGATTTCAGATTATATTGAAGAGAACGTTTTAGATGAGGCAGAAAAGGGATTTAACCAAATGGTGCTATATGGAAGAGATGTTTCTATAGACGATATTGTGAGTAATGCCAAACGGTATCCAATGATGGCAGAGCGTCAAGTGGTTATTGTTAAAGAGGCACAAGATTTAAGTAGATCTATTGAAAAGTTAGCAGAATATGCAGCTAATCCTCAGCCTACAACGGTTTTGGTGTTAAATTATAAGTACAAAAAATTAGATAAACGTAAGGCTTTATATAAAGCTATTAATAAGGTTGGAGTTGTTTTTGAGAGTAAAAAAATGTACGAAAACCAAGTTGCCGACTGGATTAGACGCGTTTTAGCTGGACAAAATTATAACATTTCGCCAAAGGCAGCTCAGATGTTGGTAGAGTTTTTAGGAACTAACCTCAGTAAAATAGATAACGAACTTAATAAGCTTAAAATCGTTTTACCAGAAGGTACACAGATTACACCAGAACATATTGAAGAGAATATTGGAATAAGTAAAGATTACAATAATTTTGAATTACGAAAAGCGGTTGGACAGCGTAATGTTGTAAAAGCACATAAAATAGCTAAGTATTTTGCAGACAACCCTAAAGACAATCCAATGGTAGTTACGGTTTCGCTATTATTTGGATTCTTTTCTCAATTATTGCACCTTCATGGTATGTCTGACAGAAATCCACGTAGTGTCGCATCAGCTCTAAAAGTCAACCCTTATTTTGTAAATGAATATCTAGATGCTGCCAAGAATTACCCTATGAAAAAGGTAAGTTATGTTATTGGTGTACTGCGCGAATTTGATGTAAAAAGTAAAGGTGTTGGTTCTAAGGCAATGCCAGAAAAAGACCTTCTTAAAGAATTATTGGTTAAGATTATAGGTTGATTTACTGTTTTTGGTGTTTTATGATATACCAGTTGCATAAATCTCCTTCATACTCAAAAGTGCCAGAAGGTTGCATTCCTACTTTTTTAAGTATGGTATTAGAGGCTATATGATTAACGTCTGCAGCCGCTCCAATTTCTTCTAATTTTAAAGTATTAAAACCATACTCTAAAGATGCAAATGCCGCTTCAGTGGCATAGCCTTTGCCCCAAAATTGTTCTTTTAGTCGGTAACCCAAGTCGTAATAGCTAAATTCCTTTCTAAGCTTTTCTTCAAGTTTTAATCCCGCCCAACCTACAAATTCATTGGTTGATTTTTCAATTATAGCTAAACGACCTAAACCATTAGTTTTATATTGTTGTAAAATGTTAGCAATCATAGCTTCAGACTGCTCAATAGTTTTTACAGGATTATTTCCAAGAAAGAGATGAACTTTAGGATTAGAATCCAATTCAAAAAAATCTTGCGTATCTGCTATTGTAATAGGCCTTAGAATTAAGCGTTTGGTTTCAATATTGTCAAAAATCATTGGCTAAGGTGTTGTCTAATGGTTTATTTGTTTTCAGTTTTAAATAATGCAAAGTATTATTTCCACTTAATATTACAGCCCATACTTGGTTTTTGGTTTGGATTTACGGGGTTATTATTAATTAAGGCATCCATAGCAGCTCTAATATCTTTTCCTGTTACAGGTATACCATTTCCTGGTCTAGAATCGTCTAATTGACCTGCATAAACGAGTATTAAATCACTGTTAAATAAGAAAAAATCTGGTGTGCATGCGGCATCGTATGCCTTGGCAACATCTTGTGTTTGGTCATACAAATACGGAAAAATATAGTCGTTATCTATGGCGTTCTTTTTCATTAAATCCGGATGGTCTTGCGGATAATTTTCTACATCATTACTAGAAATAGCAATACAATTAATACCTTTTGAAACGTAATCTTTAGCCAATTGTGATAGTTGGGCATTTACATGAATTACAAAAGGGCAGTGGTTACAGATAAACATCACTAAAGTTGCAGTTGTGCCTTTTAATTCTTGAAGAGATTTTGTAACATCATCAACAGTATCTACTAATTTAAAATCTGGTGCTGTTGTGCCTAAAGGCAACATATTTGATTCTGTTCGTGCCATTATATTATGTCTATTTTATTTATTAATTTTAGAGAATGGAAAAGATAATAACTTATGAAGACTTTACAAAGATAGATTTACGTATTGGGACAATTATTGAAGTGAATGATTTTCCTAAAGCTAGAAAACCTGCGTATAAATTAACTATAGATTTTGGCGATTTAGGAGTTAAAAAAACTTCTGCACAAATAACAACGCAATACAAAAAGGAAGAATTAGTAAACAGACAAATAGTGGCTGTAGTTAATTTTCCTAAAAAGCAAATAGCCAATTTTATGAGCGAATGTTTGGTGGTTGGAGCCGTAAGAGCAGACGACGTGTTTTTGTTGCATCCTGAGACTAAAGTTAAAAATGGAATGCAAGTGTCTTAAGTTTTAAAATGTAATTGCATTACAAAAACAGATTAAGCCAACTTTTTATTTTTTGTCTATGAAGTAGCTTGTGTTATTAGTTTTGATTCCCAACAAACAACTACATCTCTTCTCTAAAGAAAATAGCATTCATTAACAGCTTATTCGTTCCATACCAAAAGGCTCTAAAATTAGTATTATCAGTAAAGCCAATGACCTTTCCACGGCCAACACGATTAATTTTTAGAGGTACTGTTTTACGTATACTATCTAAATTTTCTTCAGAAATATAACCACTTAATAAAGGCTTTTTAGTGTACTGAATGGGGTTGTTATAGCTGTTTTTGTCCTCATTTATAAATAATGTTGAATTTCTAAACATCGGAAGTTTATCATTTTTATAACCAAAATTAATAGGATGTGAACGGTCTAATTCAGCTTCAAAAATGGCACCTCCAATAACTTGTGCGCCTCTAAAATCGCTACGTTGTTCGTAATTAATATTTTTAGCTATGAGCTTATTTTTCTTAAAATCAATGGTCATTAACTTTTTGGAGTTTAGCCATTTTAATGCATTTTTATATGCTACTAAAGTGCCGCCATCTTTAATCCAAGATTGTAATTTTTTTGTATTGCCTTCGCTTAATCCAGAAGAATTTACCATTATAATGGTATTGTAACGGCTTAAGTCTGCTCTTTTCATAGTTTTAGTATCAAGCTTTGTGGCAATAATATCGTAACGAGTGTCAAACAAATGCCAAATTTCACCAGCATCATAAGAGGTGATACCATCTCCAACTAAAAGAGCGATTTTTGGCAATTCTAAAGCTTTAAAATTTCGACTTCCTAGATCTATACCTTCGTTTAAACCTGTTGAAACGGCATCAACTTTAATATGACTTTCTTGGGCTTTATCATTTAGAAATGTATATATCTCAGTTGCAGATAAATTTTGGTTCTTTGCAGGAATCATTATAGTTCCATAATCGTAAGCTTTACCATTAGATTTAAACTGTTTTACGGCCACCTTTGCTCTTAAGCCTTTTTTTAAGATAGCATTTAATAGTTTTGGTGAGTAATACTCATTCCATTCAAATAAATAAGCGTATTCACTTTTAGAACTTACACCTCCAGAAAGCTGCTGTAAGTTTTTAACGCTATTGCCAGCGTTTGCCATTGTTGTTTCTGTATAATCGAGATTAAATGCTAAAGGAAAAGTCCAAGCCGAAATATCGTAAAACAAACTGTCTTTAAAAGCGGTTCGCGTTTCAAACATGGCATTGATTAATCTTGTATTCTTTTGATTTTTAGGAACCACATAGCTATAACCTTTTTTATATTTTTTGCCATCTTTTGAAAAATCAGATTTTAATTCATGAAAATCAATACGGTGACGTTTTAAAATTTCGGCTAAATGATAGGTTTTAGCAGCATCTTTTTCATCACCAAATATAATGGCTTTTTTGCCTTCTTTAGAGGCTTCATTCCTAGCGTCTTTAAAGAAATTATGTTGGTACTCTAAAATATCTTTTCGCATACCATTAGCAGCTGCTAGTGTAGATAAAACAGCTGTAAATTGATTTTTTATAGTAAATGGAAATGTTAAAAGACCATTTTCACTTTCTTGTACATGACCTCTAGAACTGGCTTGTTCAAATAAAATTCCAATACCACCATTTATGTCAGGAAAGGTAGATCCTTTTCCGTAATAGAAGTCGTCAAAACTTTCTTCAGAATAATACAATGAACCAATTTTGTCTAATGCTTTGGCGTGATAAGTTGCAATACCTTTAGTTAAATCTTGATTTAATTGTGGTGTTAATGGATGTGTACGTGACGGAATTCCAGGTTGAAAAAAGAAACTTGCATTGGTTCCCATTTCATGGTGATCGGTTAAAATATTAGGTAACCAATTGTGAAAGGTTTCTATACGTGCTCTAGATTCTGGTAATTGCACAGGCAGCCAATCTCTATTCATATCAAACCAATAATGATTGGTACGTCCGCCTGGCCAAACTTCGCTATACTCTCTATCGTTAGGGTCTGGGTTTAGGTTAATATTTTTATTAGAATTTGCCCAATAAGCGAATCGTTGTAAGCCATCTGGATTTAAAGAAGGATCAAGTAAAATAACCGAATGCTCTAATAAATTGTCAATTTCAGAACCTTCTGCTGCAGCCAAATAATAAGCGGCTAATAACGCTGCGTTAGAACCACTAGGTTCGTTACCATGAATTGAAAAGCCTTGATAAACAACTATGGGTCTATTTTCTAAATTAGCAGAATTTGTTTCTGTTGCTTCGATATGAGCAGATTGAATGGCTTTTAAATTTTGATGATTTTTTGGTGATGTTATGGTTAGTAGGAGTAGAGGTCTATCTTCAAATGTTTTTCCTCTATCTTCAATAGTTATACGATTTGAAGCATTTGCTAATGCTTTCATGTATTCTACTAATTTATCGTGTGTAATGTGCCATTCGCCAACATGATGACCAATGACGCTTTTTGGTGTAGGAATACTTGGGTTGTACTCTATATTTTGAGGTAAATAGTACGATAAGTCGGTTTGCGATTGAGAAAATAATGATGTAATTAAAAGAAAGAGTAGAAAAATGCGCTGCATAAGGTAATAGTTAGTTAGAGTTTAAAAATAAAAAAACCGTTACAAAGCGTAACGGTTTTGGTTATAATTTAACAGAAGTTAATTTTAAATATCATCAAAACTGATGTCTGTAAAACTTTCTGTCGTTTTAGTATCTTCAAGCGTTTTAGCTTCTTGAGCTACAAAATTATCTTCACGTTTAAAGTCTTTTTGATGACGTTCGCTAATAACTTCTTGACCTTTTTCATTAATAATATAATCTGTCATTTCAGCTAAGATTTCTTTAAACTCAGTGAAATCTTCTTTATAAAGGTAGATTTTATGCTTTTTATAATGGAAAGAACCATCGTCATTAGTGAATTTTTTACTCTCAGTAACTGTTAAATAATAATCACCAGCTTTAGTAGCTCTAACATCAAAGAAATAGGTTCTTCTTCCAGCGCGTAATACTTTAGAATATATTTCTTCTTTGTCCATCATTTCATAATCACTCATAACTCTATTTTATTTTTTAATTTCAATCCAAAAATCTAAAAAAAAAGTAACCTAAGCAACAAATAATTACATTTCTTTTTCTGAAAGTTGTTTAGTGTATAACTCTTTATAGTAACCATCAGTATTGATAAGGCTTTCATGATTTCCAGACTCAATGATTTTACCATCTTCAAGAACAATAATTGTATCTGCATTCTTTGCAGAAGAGACTCTGTGACTTACAATAATTGTTGTTTTATCTTTTGTGAGCTTCACTAAGTTTTTTAAGATTTTTTCTTCTGTTTCAGTATCAACAGCAGATAAGCAGTCATCAAATAATAAAATATCTGGTTTTTTAATAATTGCTCTAGCAATAGAAACACGTTGTTTTTGACCACCAGAAAGGGTAATACCACGTTCACCTAAAATAGTATCGTAGCCTTTATTAAAATCAATAATATTTTTATGGACTTTTGCATTTTTTGCCGCTTCTATAACGTCTTCGTCTGTGGCATCTTCTTTTCCAAACTTGATATTGTTCTTTATGCTATCAGAAAATAAGAATGCATCTTGTGGGACATACCCAATACTTTCTCTAAGACTGTAAAGGTTTAATTCCGAAATAATAGTATTGTCTATTAAAATTTCCCCCTTATTAATATCATATAAACGTCCTATTAAATCTAATATGGTAGACTTTCCTGATCCTGTTTTTCCTAAAATGGCTAAGGTTTTACCAGATTTTAAGGTAAAACTAACGTCTTTTAGAGCTTCAATATTAGTGTCAGGATATACAAAGGATACATTTTTAAATTCAATATCACCTTTAATTGGTGTCAATTCTTTAGCTGTATTTTTAATATCTGGTTCAGTCTTTAAAAACTCATTAATACGTTCTTGCGATGCTTCGGCTTGCTGTATTAAAGAGGTTACCCAACCTACTGTTGCTACTGGCCAAGTTAACATATTTACATACATGATGAACTCTGCAATGGTACCAATATGATCTATTTTTCCGCTCATGTACTGCATACCTCCAACGTAGATTACAATAAGGTTACTAACCCCTATTAATAGAATCATTAAAGGAAAAAACAGGGCTTGTACCTTAGTAAGGTTTATCTGTTTTTGACGGTTTTCTGCAGAAAGATTTTCAAATTCAATATTAGTTCTTGGTTCTATTCCGTAAGATTTTATTACAGAAATACCACTAAATGTTTCTTGAGAATAGGTAGAAAGTGTAGAAAGTGATTGTTGTACAATTGTACTGCGTTTATTTATTAATCTACTTAATTTATAAATAATAACAGAAAGTATAGGTAAGGGGAGTAATGTGTATAACGTTAGCGTAGGCGACCTATCTATCATGTAAATTAAAGCGACAGCAAATAAGGTAATGGTGTTAATGGTATACATTAATGCCGGACCAACATACATTCTTACTTTACCAACATCTTCACTAATCCGGTTCATTAAATCACCAGTTCTGTTTGATTTGTAAAAATTTAGAGATAGAATTTGATAATGTTTATAAATTTCATTTTTGAGGTCAAACTCAATGTAGCGTGACACATTAATAATCGTTTGACGCATTAAAAAAGTAAAGATACCTGCAACTACTGCGGCTCCAACAATGTAGAGTACATTAATAATAAGTTCACTTTTAAAGGCCTCATAGGCAATTTTGTCATTGAAATAGTCTGAAATCACATTAATAGACGATCCAACAAGTCTTGGAGTAAATAGTGCAAAGACTTTTGCAATTATGGTAATAAAGACACCGATAATTAAGCGATATCTGTACTTTAAAAAATATTTATTGAGGTGTTTTAATGCTTTCATACTGTATTTGGTAGGTCAAAAGTATTACGATAATCGTATTTTATAGTTAATATTTTGCTAATCCTCTATTAATAATTTATTTTTGCGAGCTGTTTTTAGAATATCTATAAACACCCTAAAATTTAACTTACATGACTTCAGAAATTATAACTTCAAAAGAATTGAAAAAAATGGATCCAGTTTTTGGACAACACTCTTTTGACGATCATGAGCAAATTGTTTTTTGCAATGACAAAGATACTGGTTTAAAAGCTATAATCGGTATTCATAATACAGTTTTAGGACCAGCTTTAGGTGGTACTAGAATGTGGAATTATGCTAATGAGTGGGAAGCCCTTAACGATGTATTGCGCTTATCTCGAGGTATGACATTTAAATCTGCTATTACAGGTTTAAACTTAGGTGGAGGTAAAGCTGTTATTATTGGTGATGCCAAAACTCAAAAAACACCAGAATTAATGCGACGTTTTGGTGAGTTTGTTCATTCATTAAGTGGCCGTTACATAACTGCAGAAGATGTAGGTATGACAACAGAAGATATGGATACTGTTAGAGAAGTAACACCTTATGTAACAGGTATCTCTGAGAGTAAAGGTGGAGCAGGTAACCCATCGCCAATTACTGCTTATGGTGTTTTTATGGGAATGAAAGCCGCTGCAAAGTTTAAATTTGGTTCAGAAATTCTAGAAGATAAAAATGTATTTGTCCAAGGAATAGGAAACGTAGGTGAAGCTTTAGTAGAACATTTGGTTAACGAAGGTGCCAATGTTACCATTTCAGACATTAGCCAAGATCGTTTAGAAGAAGTACGTGCTAAATATGGCGCGACTATCTATGGTGGAAATGATATTTATAGTGAAGCGATGGACATTTATGCACCTTGTGCTTTAGGCGCAACTATTAACGACGATACCATTTATAAATTACAAGCTAAAATTGTTGCTGGTGCTGCAAATAATCAGTTAGCAGAAGAAAGTAAACACGGAGCAATTTTACAAGAAAGAGGTATTGTTTATGCACCAGATTTTTTAATTAATGCAGGCGGAATTATTAATGTTTATGCAGAATTAGAGAATTATGACAGACAAGAAATAATGCGTAAAACAGAAAATATTTACAATACAACACTTGAAATATTAGATAATGCTAAAGTTAATAATTTAACAACGCATAATGCAGCTTTAAATATTGCTAGAGAGCGTATTGAAACTCGTAAGAGAGAAAATTTAAAATAGTCTGCATTTAATTTTTATTTCAGAATTAAATAATAGTATTTTTGCAAGGTGAATCTTTTAAAGATTCACCTTTTTTTAATAATCAAAATAAATCGAGTTCTTACACATGCTAAACCGAAGACACATCAGAATTAAAGTAATGCAATCTATGTATGCTTTTAAAGGAACAGAAAGTGATGATTTAATAAAAGAACAAAAGTTTTTGCTTCATAGTTTAGAAGGCATGTACGATTTATACCTCTCTCAATTAGCTTTGTTAATAGAGTTACATAAAAAGAGTAAAGATTACAATGCTAAACTTCAGAATAAACTAATAAAATCTGATGCAGATAAAAATCTTAGTTTAAAGTTTCAAGAAAATCAACTTTTGCATCTTATTAGTAGCAATACCATGTTACAAGAAGCTATCTCTAATAAAAAATTGAATTATTGGGATTTAGATTTTGAATATGTGGATATCATTTTTAAAGCCATTTTAAAAAGTGATTTGTATAACGCTTATACAGCAGAAGAGGAAACTAGTTTCAAAAAAGATAAACAATTTATTTTAGATGTTTTTACTGAAATTATAGCGCCAAACGATAAGCTTTATGATTTTTTTGAAGATAAAAAACTCACTTTTGTAGATGATTTACCAGTCGTAAATACTGCAATTCTAAAAGTCTTACGAAAATTAAAACTAACATCGCCAGAAACTGCTTTACTACCAGATTTGTATAAAGACGATGATGATAAAGAGTTTGCTATTGAGTTATTTAAAAAAACCTTTTTGAATAGCTCTAAGTTTGGTGATGAAATTGGTAAAAAAACAACCAATTGGGATTCTGGACGTTTAGCAAGCATCGATGGAGTATTACTTAAAATGGCACTTTGTGAGTTTCAGAAATTTTCATCAATACCATATAAAGTTACGATGAACGAATATTTAGAAATTGCAAAAGAATATTCTACACCAAAAAGTAGCTTATTTATTAATGGAATTTTAGATAAAATAGTTAAGGAATACCAATCTGAAAATATCCATGTTAAAGTTGGAAGAGGGTTAATGTAGTGTTATTCTTAGAGGTATTACTACACCGCTTAATGCTATTTTTTAATGTTTTATTCCATAAATTTAACGAGATAGCGGTTGAATTTCAACTTTTAAAGCTTTAAAAACACGCATAAGACAGTTTTTTCTGACAAAAAGCATGTTAACTAGGGGTTAATAATTTTTAATCATTAAAATAATTACTAACTTCGCCAATTGAAATAATTATCTAACAAAAAAAATAAAAGTAATGAAAAAAGTAATTTTAGGACTTAGTGCATTATGTATGATCGCTTTTACATCTTGTAAAGAAGACGCAGCTAGTAAGATTAAATCTGAAAATATCGCAGTTGCTGCAGAAAGAGATGCAAATGCCGGTGATTTTCCAGTAATTTCTTTTGACAAAAAAGAGCATGATTTCGGAACAATCGAAAACGGAACTCCTGTAGAAACAACTTTTAAATACACAAACACAGGTAACTCTATGTTAGTTGTAAGTAATATTAAAAGTACATGTGGTTGTACAGTACCATCTAATTGGACAAAAGAAGTTGCACCAGGTGAAACAGGTGAATTTGTTGTAAAGTTTAATGGTAAAGGAAATGGAAATAAAGTAACTAAGTCGGTTACAATGACTACTAATACAGAAAAAGGTAGTGAGATTGTCAAGATTTCTGCTTTTGTAGAAAAAGATCCTAATGCACCAGCAGCAGCGAAAACAACTAGAGCAACACAGCCAAGTACTGTAAATCCTTTAGCTACAGATAATGCTGCAGCTCCAAGAAAGTATTCTACACAGCCAGGTCACGAAGGTCATAACCACGATTAATTTTTATTGATATAACACTGAATGGAAGGAATTGGATCATTTTTACCGTTTATTGCTATTTTTGCTGTGATGTATTTCTTTATGATTGCACCACAAATGAAACGTTCTAAACAAGAAAAAAAGTTTGCTAGCGAATTAAAACGCGGCGACCGTATAATTACTAAAAGTGGTATGCATGGTAAAGTTGTAGAGCTAAATGATAAAGATAACAGTTGTGTTATTGAAACATTAGCAGGGAAAATTAAATTTGACCGTTCTGCAATTTCTATGGAAATGAGTACCAAGTTAAATGCACCAGTTACTGTAAAATAAACGAATTGCATTATAAATATAAAAAGACTGTTCATGTATTTGAACAGTCTTTTTTTTATAAAAACTTCAAAACGAAAACAGGTCTTCTACCACAATTTATGATACTTCTAAGAAGGATAGACTAATCTTCTAAAAAGAATAAAACTCATTCCTAACTAACTGAAGTTAGGGTTTTATTGATTCTGTTTCGCTTTGAAGCTGTAATTTAATTACAAGTTAACGCGTTTATCTTTAGGAAATTTTACAGTATAGGAATGTTTAACATTTTTTGTTCCTCCAGACTTCAAATTTATAACCCATTTCATTATTCCTTTAGTATCATTATAACTAGAGTTACCTGTTTCAATATTATCTATTTTAATCGCTTTATTCTGACTCTTAGGCATACGGTCCAAAACGGTTAACAAGATATCTGTTTGTTTATTGTTTTTAATTTCAATTTCAAAAGCTTTTTGAATCACTTTATTGCTACCTATAAAGGTTGTTCTTTTAAAATTGTTAAGTTGTGTGCGTTTTACAACAATGTTTGGATCTACTCCAAGTGAGATTGTTAAACTACCTGTAGTTGCACTTGGGTTAATATTTGTTTTACCAGAATAACTACCTGCAAAATAAACATTGGCTTCTGCAGGTAATAAATTATACTGTTCCCAATTTCCGATTTTAGCAGTTAAAAACACATTTTCATTTAAAACTGGTGCCGCAAAGTAATTATAAGTTGCAGGAACATTATATTTATCTATTTCTATAACAGAAATATCACCATCTGAAGGAATACTGTGTTTTTTGTCAATTTTGAAACTAATACTTGTAATACCTTCTTCAATTATATTTCCATTTGTTGTATAATTTTCTGTTTCAATATATGGGTCATCATCAAAATCTTCATCAATCATATTTTGTATGCTTTTTGCTTTTACTGAGCTCGAAGATGTTGCTTTAGTTCCGTACCCTATAACAACAACTTCATCTAAAGTAGATATGTCATCTAAAGTCACATTCATGATACTAGAATGTATTGGTAGCTCTTCGGTTTCCATACCTACATAAGAATAAACAAGCGCATTCCCTGTTGTTGTTTTTAAAGTGTATTTGCCATCAAAATCTGTTTGAACTCCATTAGATGTTCCTTTTTCAATAACACTAACTCCAGGTATAGGTGTACCATCACTAGAACTCGTTACAATTCCTGTTATGGTATTTACGGATGGATTATACTTGAAATTATAATTTCTTATGGCACGTTGCGATTGATAGTTGCTATAAGCATTAATAAAGTTTAGATATTTAGGAGTTACAATTGGCTTTTCATTATTGGTATTTGGATCACTTGTTGAAAGTACGAGGGCAACATCTGTCCAGTCACAACCCGAATTTTGATACACGTGCGCTTTATATTCTAAGCTTACAGGATTATTAATTTTTTCGGCTTTAAGATCGTAAATGGGAACCCATCCTGCATGTTTAATATTGTATTTAATTTTTAAATCTAAAGATAATGCAACTTCACTGTTTAATGTGAGTTTAATTTCTCCTGTTTGTGTTTTTTCTTCAACATTAAATTCAGCTAACTGATGTTTTATATTGGTTTTTATAGTTTGTTGATTTTCAATTTCTAAATTTGATTTGTTTATTGCTATCCTTAATGCTGTAATTCTTGTTCTGTAATAGGCGGCAAATGTCTTAAGTTTTTCTAAACTGACAACTGTAGTTTCATTTCCTAAATGTTTGTTGCTTTGAATAAGACTTAATTCTTCGTTATAACCAGCAATTAAATCATATTGGTATTGAATTTTAGAATCAAGATGTTTTAATTCATTTTGTAAAGCTAAAATAGAATCACTTTGCTTTTGTTTAGATAAATAGTTGATACCATAATTAATGGATAGGATAGAGGCATCTTTTAATCCTGAAATTTGAATACTACTCTCTTCAACAAACGGTGATAAACCATTAAATGTAATTTCAGATTTTCCTGAGTTAATTTTAAGTGAAGCCTCACGATTAATTTCTGCTCCATCGAGATATACAGTTACAGTTGTAATTTTACTAGGTTGCTGAAATGCATTTGCTAATTGTGTGCTTAATACAAAAAGAAAAATAAGAAATGTTTTTAAGAGTTTTAGATGGGTTGTCATAATGTTAGAGTATTAGTTTTATCTAAAATTATGGCAATATAAATCCCAATGTAATCATAAATGAGTTAAGTGTATAGTATGAGAAGTAAAGGTATGATATCAGTTAGTAAGACTATTATTGTTAAAATGTAATTTATAGATAGAATTGACATTTTTAATGCCTAAATCAATTTTATAGTGCCTTATATCGAGTTTTTTATGTAACATTTAGAGATGCGTATATATTTACAGTAACAAAATAATGTGCTATTAATCAACTCTTTATTTTCCCTCATTATAAATGAATTGAAACAACAATTTTTGTTTAAATTAAATTAGTTTTAAGTAAGTTGTTAATTTATAAAAGCCTTTTCATTGGTTATGAAAAGGCTTTTTTTATGAATTAAATTTGTAGTTTGGTTAATCTAAAAATTTAGATTTTAGTTCTGGTGTAGGAATCATACAGGCTTCTTTTTTACCATACCATTTGTAACGATTCTTAGCAATATAGCTGTATACCATATTTCTAATAAATGTAGGTACAATAAAAAAAACAACCAATAAATTTGAAGGCATACCTAAATGCTTTGCAATATGAATAGCTGCTGAAGATTTAGACTTAATAGTATTGTTTTTTGGATTATAGAGTAAGATAGAATCGGTGTTGACTGTGTCTATATTGAATTTTTCAATAATTTCTTCTCCAACGTCACTTTGTAATGGAGCAAATAAGAATTTATTTTTTTTATCCCGTTTAATAACATACAAAACACTAGAGTTGCAAAGATTGCACACTCCATCAAAGAGAATTAATTGTTTGTTATGAGGAATATCTATCATTTTTTTACGGCTTCAACGAGTTCCAGTTGGTCTAAACTCACATTAGTAGTAAACATACCATAATTTACATTGGCTTTATTTTTTTCAATGCTATCAATACTACCAACGGCTCTACCATCTTGTAGTCGTACTCTGTCTCCAATTCTTAAAATAGGTTTTGGCTTTTCTACGGGTTTAGCTTTCTTTTTAGCTTCTTTTTTCTTTTTACGGATGACTTCAACTTTCTTTTCAGCCTCTTGTTTTATCTGTTTTTCTTTTTGCTTTTCGGCACGCTTTTGTTTTGCTGATACTTTTTTTCGTTTCGAATTTTCAATCTGAACTAGCTTAAATAGCTCAGCCATTAATTCACGTTTCTTCTTGTCTTCAAAATACTTTTCAGAGATATCGTTGACTTTCTGACCTAAGTAAATTAAGCGTTGGTTAGAATCGTATAATTCTTGAAAGCTTTCTAATTTCTTTTGAACTTTTGCATTGACTTCCTCTAACTTATCGGCTTCAGATAACTTCTTCTTTTCGTTTTCTTTAAGAGAGCGTTCCGTACGTTCTAATTTACTGCGTTCTTTTTGAAGTTTTGCAATAGTAGCATCAAATCGTACTTTACCACGTTCAATCTTCTTTTTAGACTTGTTAATTAAACTATAAGGAATTCCATTTTTTTGAGCTACTTCAAAAGTAAAGGAGCTTCCGGCTTGCCCAACAACCAATTTATACATTGGTTCTAAGGTGCGCTCATTAAAAAGCATATTGGCATTTTCCATGTATGGCAATTCATTGGCCAAAAGCTTTAAATTAGAATAATGTGTTGTAATTATTCCAAAGGCTTCTCGTTCATAGAAAACTTCGAGAAACGTTTCAGCAAGAGCTCCACCTAATTCTGGATCACTACCTGTTCCAAATTCATCAATTAAAAAGAGTGTTTTGTTATTACACTTTTTCAAAAAATAATTCATCTGTTTTAAGCGGTAACTATAAGTACTCAGATGGTTTTCTATAGATTGATTGTCTCCAATATCACTCAGAACGCGATCAAATAAACAGACATGGCTACGCTCGTGTACAGGAATTAGCATGCCACTTTGCAGCATAACTTGAAGCAATCCTACCGTTTTTAAAGTGATACTTTTTCCACCTGCATTGGGACCTGAAATCACAATAATTCTACTGTCTTTTTCTAATCCAATAGTTTGCGGAAACGTCTTTTCTCCTTTTTCTTTATTATTTAAATAGAGTAGAGGATGGTAGGCATCTCGTAAATGCATACTGCGTTCTTTAGAAAGCTCAGGAAGAATGGCATTCATGCTCTGCGCATATTTTGCTTTCGCAGAAATGACATCTAGGTTGATTAAAAATTCTTGATAATCTCTAAGAAGTGGTAAAAATTCACGAATAAAATCCGTTAGCTCTTTAAGAATTTTAATAACCTCTTCTTTTTCCTCGTATTCTAAATTATTGAGCTCTCTAGTATGTTGTAAAGTCGTTTCAGGCTCTATGTAAACAATGCTTCCGGTTTTACTACCTCCCATTATTGCGCCTCTTACCTTTCTACGGTACATTGCTTTTACGGCAAGCACACGTTTATTATCTACAACAGATTCTCTAATATCATCTAAATATTCAAGATTATGATAGGTGTTTAATGCTGAAGAAAAACTACTATTAATTTTACCTTTAAGCAGGTTAATAGATTTGCGTAAACTAGAAAGTAGAGGTGAAGCATCATCTTTTATATCTCCAAAACGATCTACTACAGCATCTACTTGTTCAATAATGATGGTGTTGACTTCAATATGTTGACCAAATTGTTGAAGTTTAGGGTAATAGTCTTTAAATTTTTCTAGAAACTTCAGAATAGAATTAACGGTCAACGACATGCTTACTATTTTCTGTAAACCAGCCACTTCGAGATAGGTGTTTTCTATCTTAAGTAGTTTTAATTCTTTGGCAATGGTGTCAAAACCATGATTAGGTATTCTATTATCATTTTCAAAGGACGATAAATATTCATTAACGTAAATAAGTTCGGTCATTAGCGCCTCTGGATTTTTAAAAGGAAGTATCGCCAAAACCGCTTCTTTACCCAAAGCTGTAAGTGTATGTGCGCTAATTTGATTTAAAACCGTAAAAAACTCAAGGTCGTTTAAGGTTTTTTCATGAATGTTTATCATGTAGTATTGTACGTTTTTTTAGAATTGCAAAGTTAGGATATTATGTAATACTATAAGTATGAAGACACCGCTAATACTATTAAGGTGACAATAAGTAATACGATAAACAATGGCATTATAAATTTTAACCATTTGCTAAAGTTGATTTTGGCAACTGCTAAGGATGCTAAAATTAAACCTGTAGGATTTATTAGGTAGAAAAGGCCTAAGCCGTACTGATACGTATTAACCACAATTTCACGACCAATTCCTACAGTATCTGCCAAAGGCGCCATAATTGGCATGGTTAAAACAGCCATTCCTGAAGAACTAGGAATAAAGAATGATAATCCAGAATAAATCATGGTCATTGCACTTGTAAATACCCCTTTATTCATTCCAGTAGTAACATCACTAGCGTAATACAATAATGTATCGCTTATTAAACCATCTGTCATTAACACAGTAACACCTCTTGCTATTCCTATAATAAGTGCTACACCCAAAAGATCACCAGCTCCTTTTACAAAGGTGTCTATAAAGTCGGTTTCACTGATTTGAATAATAATGCCGATAATAATAGCACTAATTAAGAACACAGTTGTCATTTCTACAAACCACCAATCTAACATTGAAACACCAATAATCATCAGAATAAAACTACAGGTAAACACAAATAAGGCCAATTTTAATCTCCAATTAAAATTAATATGCGTGGTATCTTTTAGCGTAAACAATTGCGCAATTTGTTCTCTTTGATCGTAAATAAGTGATTTGCTTGGGTCGTTTTTAACGCGTTTTGCATATCGCATGATATAGATAATGGTAATAGACAAGCATACAAACAACATAAAAATACGTCCGTATAATCCGGTTGTCCAATTTATACCTGCGGCATCACTAGCAATAATGGTAGAAAAAGGATTAATGGTAGAACACATACTACCAATTGCAGAGCCCAAAAATATACAAGCAACACCAACAAGAGCATCGTATTTAGCTGCTAAAAACACAGGAATTAAAATAGGGAAGAAGGCAATGGTTTCTTCGGCAAAACCAAAGGTAGTTCCACCCAAAGCCACTAAAGTGGTTACCAATACAATAAGTAAAGATTCTCTACCTTTTAATACTACAGCTAATTTGGTAATGGCAGCATCAAAAGCACCAGAAGCATTTAAAACACCTATTAGCCCACCAATAATTAAAACAAGAAAAATGATATCAGCAGCCTCAATAATACCTTTAACTGGAGATTTTACAAAGTCGAAAAAACTTTGAGGTTTGGCATCTAGTTTATTGTAAGTTCCAGGAATATTAATGGGTTTATAAATGTCTCCGTTAGTAAACTTCTCAACAGGAATTTTAATATTCAAATCATCTAATGATGTTTGAGTTGCTGCTAAGCTTATTTCTTCATCTAGACTTAAACGTGTAAATTTGTCTGTTGCCGCGTTATAACTTAAAGTATCATATTTACCTGCAGGAACAAACCACGTTAAAAGTGTTACTAATCCTGCAATTATAAATAATATGGTTTGTGCAGAAGGGAATTTTAAATTTTTCATTCTGAGTTATTTATTCGTGAATTTAAGTCGTAATAAGATATAATCTGTTATAAAATATGAATGTAAATATAGACCAAAGCTGGAAAACTTATCTTAATCCAGAATTTGAAAAACCTTACTTTAAAGATTTAGTAGCTTTTATAAAGCACGAATATAAGACCCAGATTTGTTTTCCAAAAGCATCTGATATTTTTAATGCATTTAATCATTGTGCTTTTAATGAGGTTAAGGTTGTAATTATTGGTCAGGATCCATATCATGATATTGGGCAAGCTAATGGCTTAAGTTTTTCTGTAAATGATGGTATCAAACATCCACCTTCATTAGTGAACATATTTAAAGAGTTAGAACAAGATCTTGGAATACCTTACCCAATTAGTGGGAATTTGATGCCATGGGCAGATCAAGGAGTTTTACTATTGAATGCCACATTAACGGTTAGAGCGCATGAGGCGGGAAGCCATCAAAAGAAAGGTTGGGAGCAATTTACAGATGCAGTGATACAAACGATTAGTGCAGAAAAAACAAATGTTGTATTTCTACTTTGGGGAGGATTTGCTAAAAAGAAAAAGAAACTAATAGATAGCTCTAAACATATTATTTTAGAAAGTGGACATCCATCTCCATTAAGTGCTAATAGAGGGTATTGGTTTGGTAATAAGCATTTTAGTAAGACTAACTCCCAGTTGGAGCAAGTTGGCGAGATTTCAATTGATTGGAAACTAGAGTAGGAGATTTATCTGAAGATGATTTTTCGGTAGATGGGGTTTCAGTTTTAATAGTATGTGGCATGTTATTATCAACTTTTCTAGTTGTTTTGTTGCAACTAAAAATTAACAATAAAAAATTTATTGCAACCAAGAAAGATAAAATAAGCGTAATCGTAAGAATCATATTATTCTCTTGTTAATAGTAATGTAATTGTTAATCAAATGTAATTAAATTTTTGAATTACTGAAAGTTATCAACACAAACAGTTGCATTCTTAATAAAACTATTTAGAATATAGTGTTTAATATAAAAATAAAAAATGCTTGTTTTTTATGATTGCTAACAATCAATTTTTTAACTCATATAATAAATGAGACTATAATTTATGAATTAATTTTGAGTAATCCACTTTTTTTGAAATAATTTTTAAATCATGAAGCTGATTTTGTACATTTTTAATCGTTTTTTCGTTCATTACACTTTGCGACCACTCAGTTAAAGATAACCATTCTTGTACATCTTCTAGTTCTTGTTCGTAACGATTAGCAATGGTTTTGTCTATGCTTGGAATAGATTTAAAATCTGCAGTGGTTTGGTTAATAATTTCTAAAATGGTTTTTAATTGCTCTTCATTATTCTCTATGAATTTATCGCTAGCAGCAATAACAAAGCATGGCCAAGGCGAAGGACAGTTGCCAATACGTCTAAAAATACCATTATCTACATAAGGTTTGGTGGTGAACTTCTCCCACATAAAATAATCAGCTTTATTTTCTGTAAGTCCTCTTATGGCACCATCAAGGTTTTTAATAACTTCAAATTTGAGATCTTTTTCTAAATCCCAATTGTTGTTTTTTGCATTTATATAGGCCATAAGATGAGATCCAGAGCCATATCTACTGATTGCTGCTCTTGTTCCTTTGATATCGTCTATGGTTTTAAAATCTGAATCTGCTGCGACATGAATTCCCCAATTTAAAGGGGTTTGAACAAAGGTTTGAACTATTTTAGAAGGATTATCTTCAATGATATCTTTAACAATTCCTTCTGTTAAGATAACGGCCATATCAATTTCACCTGAGCGAAGAGCTTTTGTCATTGCACCAGTTCCTCCGTGATAATCGTGCCATCTTAGATTAATATCTTGGTCTTTATATTCGCCATTTTTTAGCGTTAAATACCATGCTAAATTAAAGTGTTCTGGTACTCCACCAATATTTACTTTTTTCATTTAAATATTCACGATACGCTCTAAAGCATATTTAATTAATTTATCAACTGTCTTTTTTGGATCTTTACTAAAATCACCAGTTGCTCTGTTTGCTATAATAGCATTTAAAGATAATGCTTCATGTCCTAATAACTTTGAAAGTCCATAAATAACAGAAGTTTCCATTTCAAAGTTAGTAATTCTATAATCCTTATAGCTAAAGTTATCTAATTTTGCGTTAAGACCTGCGTCTTGTAGTGGCAAACGTAAAACTCTGCCTTGAGGGCCATAAAACCCACCTGCTGTTCCTGTCATACCTTTAAAGATGGTATCGCTTTCAAAGTACTTCTCTAAATATTTACTATTGTTAATAATGATTGGTCGTGCTTTATTTTTATCCCAATTAGTATGTTTAATAAATTCATCTTCAATTTCAGGGTTGCTTATACCTTCAATTTGATAAAAATGCAACATACCATTAATATCTAAGGCATGAGTACTAATTAAAAATGCATCAACAGGAATATCTTTTTGTAATGACCCAGAAGTTCCGATTCTAATAATATTTAGACTTGATAATTCTGTTTTTGGTTTTCGGGTTTCTAAGTCAATATTAACTAAAGCATCGAGTTCGTTTAAAACAATATCAATATTATCAGGCCCAATTCCTGTTGAAATAACGGTTAAGCGTTTGTCTTGATAGTAACCGGTTTGTGTTTTAAATTCACGTTTTTGAGTGCTAAATTCTATGCTGTCAAAATGCTTTGTTATTTTTTCTACACGATCTTGATCACCAACAAAAATGATGGTGTCTGATATATGTTCTGGTTTTAAATTTAAATGGTAAACACTACCATCTGGATTTAATATAAGTTCTGAATCTTTTATAGACATTAGTTAAAGTTTTTTGATTAATTTATTTTGAGTAACGCTAAATTGAAAGTCTAGTCGTTTTACACCACCATAAGTCATATCATTGTTTACTTCTTGGGCATAATTGTAATGCCTTAATAAGGCTTCGTGTCCTTTTCTATTTAACGTGAGTTGATTTTCGGATTTTTCAAAAAAGATAGACAATTTATTAATAAGACGTTTTAATTGGGTGTCTCCATAACCATAATAACCTTGGTAGTTTAGACTATAACCTAGTAAATGATGTTCAGATTTTATATCGTTATCTCTTACGAGTCTAAGAATATTATCTTCTAAAACATTTAAGCCACTTTGCTGGTGTGGAAAACGTTTTAGATGTGCTTTTAAGCAATTGCTCATATACTTAAAACTAGAATTTGTAACAATATAAGGTTTTAAGATATTGTGATCTTTACCACAGTACGTTCTCCATAATGCAATGGCTAAGTCAATGTCATCCTGTGTTAGTAGTACTTTGTTTTCGTAATGCGTTTTTAGTTGTTCTGGATTTAATTCGGCTAGAGCTTTTAAACTTTTTTCGCCTTTAACTCGTCCACTACAAATAAGATATAGTGGTTTTTTTATGTTTTTTTGGTGGAGTAAATTAATAACACCTAATAGGTTGATATGGCAAAATAAATCATACTCAAACCATAGGTTTATTTCAGTATATGCTTCAGTATTATCTAATTTAGAGAGTTCTTTTTGAAGTTCTTTAGAATCTACCTCAATGTCATAATATTCTTTTAAAAACTCAGAACGAAGATTAAAAAAATCTTCAGAATCTATTTTTGGAATTGTGGGTCCTTCGCATAACATTTCTTGCCATGTAAGAATATCTTCTGTAAAGTCCAATTCTCTTAAATAGTCGGTAAGACTATTGCCATTAGTAATATGTAGACAATTTTTAGCCATAAAATTTAACCTCCAACACGTTTTACATTAAATCCTTTAGCTTTTAGCATAGCCATTATTTTATCTCGGTAATCTCCTTGAATTATAATTTTATCATCCTTAAAACTACCACCAACACTAAGTTTGGTTTTTAATTCTTTGGCCAATGCTTTAAAGTCTTCGGTAGCTCCAGTATAGCCTTCTAGAATGGTTATAGGTTTCCCTTTTCGCTTTTCGTATTTGCAAAGTATGGGATCGTCTTGTAGCCATATATTAGTCTTAGAATCTTCTGAGTTTTCAGTTGGTTCTGGTGTATGGTCTGGGAAGAGGTTTTTTAATTGATCTTGTAAATCCATTTGTTCAGTCTTCAGTGCTTAGTCTTCAGTTTTCAATAGTTGCTTGTAAACTGAAGGCTGTATACTACAACTACTTTTTAATAAGTCCAAGCTCAATTAAACGTTCGTTTAAGAATTCGCCAGCTGTAATGTCTTCAAACTGTTTAGGATTATCTTCGTCTATACAGCTTTCTAGGACATTTAATTTCATTTCGCTTACAGGATGCATAAAAAATGGCATAGAGTAGCGTGATGTTCCCCAAAGTTCTCTTGGAGGGTTTATAACACGGTGAATTGTAGATTTCAATTTATTATTAGAATGTCTAGATAGCATGTCACCAACATTTATCATAAGTTCGTCTGGTTCTGCAATAGCGTCAATCCATTCACCATCATGACGTTGGACTTGTAAACCACGACCTTGTGCACCCATTAACAACGTAATAAGGTTAATGTCTCCATGAGCTGCTGCTCTTACTGCATTTTTAGGTTCTTCTGTAATTGGAGGATAATGAATTGGTCGTAAAATTGAATTCCCATTATGAATATATTTATCAAAATATGTTTCTTCTAAATCGAGGTATAAGGCTAAAGCTCTTAATACATATTTAGCTGTTTTCTCTAACATTTGATAGGTTTGTTTTCCTACTTTATTAAAATCAGCTAATTCTTTTACAATCACATTTTCAGGATATTCTTTTCGGCGTTCTTCATCGTCTTCAACATATTGCCCAAAATGCCAGAATTCTTTTAAATCTCCTTCTTTTTTTCCTTTAGCACTTTCTTTACCAAAAGAAACATAACCACGTTGACCACCAATACCTGGAATTTCATAACTTTTTTTAACCTCTAAAGGTAGATTGAAAAAGTTTTTGACTTCTTCATATAAATTATCGACTAAAGTATCGTCTAAAAAATGTCCTTTTAAAGCTACAAAACCGATGTCTTCATAAGCTTTTCCTATTTCGTCTATAAACTTTTGTTTACGTTTAGGATCATTAGAAATGAAATCCTTTAAATCTACGCTAGGTATTCTGTCCATTAGATTATTGTTTAAATTTTTGTGAATATACAAAGTTAACAATAATAGTGTTAAAAATTAGATCGAATTTATTGACAATTTCGAGTCTTATATGGTTTATTGTAGCAAATTTATTTACATTTGAAACATTAGATAAATGACATTTTATGCCAACGATCACAAAAAGTAATATAGCCTACGACAAAAGAAATTTAAGTGATAAAGCCCTACTAAAGCTTTATTACAATATGCTAAAGCCACGATTAATAGAAGAGAAAATGCTCATTCTGTTGCGCCAAGGTAAAATTTCAAAATGGTTTTCGGGAATAGGACAAGAAGCTATTTCAGTAGGTGTAACTATGGCCTTAAAGCCTAACGAGTATATCCTTCCTATGCACAGAAATCTTGGGGTTTTTACAACACGTGAGATTCCGCTACATCGTTTATTTTGCCAATGGCAAGGTAAAGCAAGTGGTTTTACTAAAGGTAGAGATCGTTCGTTTCACTTTGGGACGCAAGAATACAATATTGTAGGAATGATTTCTCATTTGGGACCACAATTAGGTGTTGCAGATGGTATAGCCTTAGCGAATTTATTAAAGAATAATGGCAATGTAACAGCCGTTTTTTCAGGTGAAGGAGGAACAAGTGAAGGAGATTTTCATGAAGCTCTAAATGTTGCTTCTGTTTGGCAATTACCTGTAATTTTCTGTATTGAAAATAATGGTTACGGACTTTCTACGCCTACAAGTGAGCAATATAATTGTAAACACTTAGCCGATAGAGGTAAGGGGTATGGTATTGAGTCCTTTATTTTAGATGGAAATAATATTATAGAAACCTATACTAAGGTACAGAAATTAGCCGAAAGCATAAGAAAAAGACCGCGTCCAATATTAATAGAGTTTAAAACTTTTAGAAGAAGAGGGCACGAAGAAGCAAGTGGAACAAAATATGTGCCTCAAGAATTGATGGACGAATGGGAAGCCAAAGATCCTATAGAAAATTTTAGAAGCTTTTTGTTTAGTAAAAAGATTCTGAGTCAATCTATAGATGAATCCTATATCACTAAAATTAAATCTGAAATTGATTCTGCTTTAACATCAGCCTATGCAGAGCCTAAAATAATTCCAAGTGAAACAGCTGAGTTAAATGATGTTTATAAATCATTTGATTATAAAGAGGTTAAGCCTAATAATGAAACAAAAGAATTACGTTTAATTGATGCCATTTCTGAAGTCTTAAAACAATCCATGCAAAAGCATCAAGATCTTGTAATTATGGGACAAGATATTGCAGAATATGGTGGTGTTTTTAAAATCACAGAAGGTTTTGTAGAAGAGTTTGGAAAAGATAGAGTTAGAAATACACCTATTTGTGAATCTGCTATTGTTGAAACTGCTATGGGGTTATCTATATCAGGCATAAAATCTGTAGTAGAAATGCAATTTGCAGATTTTGTAACCTCTGGATTTAACCCCGTTGTTAATTATTTAGCTAAATCACATTACAGATGGCAACAAGAAGCTGATGTCGTGGTAAGAATGCCTTGTGGAGCAGGAGTTGCTGCAGGTCCATTCCATTCGCAAACCAACGAAGCTTGGTTTACTAAAACACCTGGATTAAAGGTGGTTTATCCAGCGTTTCCTTATGATGCTAAAGGTTTATTAGCTACAGCAATTAATGATCCTAACCCTGTATTGTTTTTTGAGCACAAAGCGTTATACAGAAGCATTAAACAAGAAGTACCAACGGATTATTTTACCATCCCATTTGGTAAAGCAGCGTTTTTAAAAGAAGGCGAGGCAGTTACAATAATTACCTATGGTGCAGGTGTGCATTGGGCTTTAGAAACGCTAGAGAATAATCCAGATATTTCAGCAGATCTCATAGATTTAAGAACTTTGCAACCTTTGGATAAGGAAGCAATTATAAATTCCGTTAAAAAGACAGGACGCGCTATTATTCTCCAAGAAGATTCACTTTTTGGTGGTATTGCTAGTGATCTTTCTGCTATGCTTATGGAAACTTGTTTTCAGTATTTAGATGCACCTGTAAAACGTGTGGCGAGTATGGAAACTCCGATTCCTTTTATTGGGCAGTTAGAAGATCAGTATTTGGCCAAAGGGAAGTTTGAAGGTGCTTTAAGGGCTCTTCTTGGCTATTAGATACGTAGTTTAGTGCATGTATATGAAATACTTGTAATTTAGGCTTAAAAGAAACTTAAAATGAAGCACATATTTTTAGTATTAGCAGCATTAATTTCTTTACAGCTTAAAGCTCAAGATACTATTTCTACGGATCAATTAATTCACAAAGAGAAAATAGGTGTACATAACCGAAATTTTAAACTTGGTGGATTTTATTTTAGTAAAAGTTCTAGCGTAAATGCTGCGAATGATTCGGTTAATTTTATTCGTCCAATGATATTCTTTAAAGACGGAACTATTAAGCAGTTTGATTATATTGGCAATTCATCTATTACTTTAAAAAAAAGAGGAAAAGGTCAAAAATGTGTTCTTAAGCCTAAGGAAGATTTTGAGACGATTATTACCTTTTTTGAATGCTATGCTGAAGTTGTCCAATTAAAAGAAATTTACAGTGTGTATTCTATAGAAGGAGATGAGTTAAGAATTCAAGCTTTAGGAACTGATTTTTTTACGGAAACTAGAGGTCGTGTTCTTAACGATAGTACATTTGTAATTACCAAAAGTATCAACTATGGGACTAAAAAAGTAGTAGATAAAAATTACACGTATCAGTTTCATGCTTCAAAAAAGCCAGACTCAACAAAATTTAAACCTTCCTCTGTAATACAACAGTATTATCTTAAGCAGAGTAATGATTAAAATATTCTAAAATAAAAAAGTCAATTTCTTTTTTTTCTGAAACTGACTTTTTTTGATTGATTTGATTTTGATTGATTTGCGCTTTATTATGCTTTAATGGTTTTTAAGTCATCATCTAAACTATTAGAAGTATTGACAATTTTTGATAAAACTCTCATAATTATTGGTTTTTGATTGGTTGATTTATTGATTGATGAATAAGGTTATTATCTATAACGTCTTTTAAGATTCCAAGTGTAACTTTTAGTTTCTGTAGACGTACTTGATAATTGATTGTTGTTTAAAGTTCTCATGATTTATGTATTTTTAATTGGTTATACTAATAAGACGATGAAATATTATTTTTGTTACAGTACTTTGTATAACATAGTACGATTTAACAAATTTTAACAATAATCGAGTAGCTTTATTACTATGAAAACACACTACTATTTAATAATACTATTAGTTATTAATGTTTATAATTGTAAACATAGCGTAGAAAGTGATTGTACTTTAAAACAACTAAAAGTAACGGCTACAGCTTATAATTCTTTAAGTTACCAAACCAATTCCAATCCTACAATTACGGCTTTTGGTGATAGTTTAAAACCAGGATTACGATATATAGCTGTATCTCGTGACTTATTAGATTCTGGATTAGTACACAACACTAAAGTGAAAATTCAAGGTTTCGATAGCTTATTTACAGTCAAAGACAAGATGAATCGTCGTTGGAGAAAACGTATCGATATTTATATGGGTAATGATGTAAAAAAGGCAAAAAAATGGGGCAAGAAAAAGCTTAAGATTGAATACTGTATAGAAACCAATGATTCATTATCTAAAGAGAACGTTTAACCATAATTTCAGAAACGATAAAAGGATAAGCTTTCTTAACTATTTTTAATTCGTCTTTTGATAATTGATCAGGAGTTTTATTAAATGTTTTTTTTGCGTAGCGTTCTCGTAAATCGTAATATGCTTTTGTAATTTCATCTTGTACAGAAATAAACAAATCATACTTAGTAAGAGCATCATGACTTAAAGAAATGACAGCTTTTTTTGGATGATCCGAAGATTCTAAATTTTGTTCACCTTCACAGTAATGGCAAGTATCACTGCCATTATTATCAATAAAAGTTTCAACGAGTTCTTTAATTTCAGTAAGTTCTACAATGTTGTCTTCAACCATAATTTGTTGCTTTTCATTCATGGACACTTGTAATAAGTTACGTTCAGGAATATCTGCAGTACAGTCTGGAGTATCGCAAACCCTTGGCAATTGCCTTGAAATACCTTTGTCTGCTGAAATAGTGGTAGTTACTAAAAAGAAAATTAGTAACAAAAAGGCAATGTCTGCCATAGATCCTGCATTGACCGATGCAGATTGTCTTCTAAATGATTTCATAATAAGTTATATTTAAATGTTAATGAAATGTGAAATACAATAACAATACCAATCTTGTTAAATCTTGTTAACAATTCATTATAGAACCCTAACAATGTGCTATTTTTGCGAAATTAACCAAGTACTAAAATTACTTTATGTCGTCAGAAACCGAAACTATTCAACAAAATGCAACTGAGAAAAGCCTCTATGATTACCAAATCAAAGACCTTAATCGCATTTTTGATGTGATGGAAGAGGAATCGGATGATTTTAATCTCTTATATCAATTACCAACTGGAGGTGGAAAAACAGTTATTTTTTCAGAAATAGTAAGACGATATGTAGAGCAGCACAATAAAAAAGTCGTTATTCTTACCCACAGAATTGAGCTATGCAAGCAAACTTCTAATGTGTTATCTGGTTTTAATGTTAAAAATAAAGTAATTAACAGCAAAGTTAAAACACTGCCAGATCAAGATGATTTTCAGTGTTTTGTTGCAATGGTAGAAACCTTAAATAACCGTTTGTCTGACAATGATTTTGAGCTTAAAAATATAGGTTTAGTAATTATTGATGAAGCACATTATAACTCTTTTAGAAAGTTATTTAAATTTTTTGAAAACTGTTTTATTCTTGGAGTAACAGCAACACCTTTAAGTAGCAACATTAAGTTGCCAATGAAGGATAATTATAAAAAACTTATTGTTGGAGATGATATCTCTACGTTAATAAAAAATGGTTTCCTTGCCAAAGCCGAAGTTTCTAATTACGATGTTGGGTTAACATCTTTAAAAATAGGAATTAATGGTGATTATACTGTAAAATCTTCTGAAGCATTATATACCAACAGTTTAATGCAATCTAAATTGTTGTTGGCGTATGAGGAAATGGCAAAAGGTAAAAAAACACTAATTTTTAACAACGGTATTTATACCTCTAAAGAAGTCTATTACACGTTTAAAAAAGCAGGTTATAATGTTAGGCATTTAGATAATACGGCAAGTAAGCAAGAACGTAAAGACATCTTAAAATGGTTTAAAAATACACCAGATGCTGTTTTATCTTCGGTAAGTATATTAACCACGGGTTTTGATGAGCCTTCTGTAGAATCTATTATTTTAAATAGAGCCACACGTTCCTTAACCTTATACTTTCAAATGATTGGTCGTGGTAGCCGAATTTATAAAGACAGAAAATCGTTTCAGGTTATAGATTTAGGTAATAATGTCGCGAGGTTTGGAGCTTGGGATCAGCCCGTAGATTGGCAACATATTTTTAAACATCCAGACTTTTATCTAGAGAATATTGTTGATGATGAATTGTTAGAGCGTGATTTTGTTTATAAGATGCCAGATTCATTAAAGGTGAAATTTAAAAAATCGTATACCTTAAATTTTGATGTTAAAGCAGAATACAAAGACGTTATTAACTCTGGTAAAAAATCCTTTACAGTTATTGAGCGCTCTATAGCGCAGCATTCACAAATTTGTATAGATAATAGTGAAGATGTTTTTGATGCAAGAGAGCTAACTAAAGATCTTCAAGATGAAATCGCTTTTAGGATAAAACAGTATTGTTATTGTATAATGAATAGTACTCAAAATTATAAAGACTGGCTCTTTGAAGAATACAATAGAAAGTTAAGAATAAGCTTTAATGGCAAGTTTTAACGTTTTTTTGTAAAGATTTCTATTTTTATGCGTTTATTTTGAAGAATAGGTATGATTATTGTGATTAAATAATAAGAAAAATTAAAACGAATTTTAGATAGTGAAACCCATTAAATTCATAGCGTTTATGTTCTGCATACTTTGCAGTACAATGGTTTTTACTCAAGTTAAAGACAAGGAGACTAAGTCTATTCCTATTCCTGCAGAAATTTCAAAAAAGAAAAAAGATTCTACATTAATTAAAGTTAAGGTTGCACCAATTCTTAAAAAGGAAGATCAAAAATCTAACGAGAGTCCTAATAATAAAGAAGAAAAATTTGTAATTAGAGAAACTAAAAAGCCTTTCTCTATGATTGAAAATGACGGTTTAAAAAGCCCAAGTGAAATTTTTGAAAAGCGTTGGAGAAAGGAAGCTATAAAAGGTGGCATTATTAGAACTATGTCTGACCAGTTTTTGGGTGAGCATAATGTAGATACAAAATTTGTAAACATTGTTTGTAGAGATCATGAATATCCTGATGGCGATCGTGTTCAGATTTTAATTAATGGCATCATAGTAAAACACAATCTTGTACTTACGGCTAATTATAGACGTGTAGAAGTTGATTTGATAGAAGGTAGAAATACTATTGATATCGTAGCTTTAAACCAAGGTGAATCTGGACCAAATACAGCCGAGTTTGTGGTTTATGATGATAAAGGTAATACGATTTCCTCTAAGGAATGGAACCTGTTAACAGGCGTAAAGGCAACTATTGTTTTTAATAATGAAAAGGTCGTTATTAAAGAAAAGAATGCTGAAGAGGTAAAGGACAAAACAGCTTCTAATAATTAAAACGCTATTTTGCGAGTCTTCTTTACTACAACTTTCCTGAAGTTATAAAGCTTTCTAACTTTATAAAAGAAGCCAAATAACGCTTAAAACATCTACTTTAAATGATAGAATTATTTTAATAAAACACCAATTATAAAAGATAATCTATTTTATATATTGATAGTGAAGTAATAAAGATGTGTTTAACAAAAAAAGCATGTAAACAACTTATATTTAGATGTGTAGTGTACCGTGTTTAAATGTCAACTTGACATTTTTTTAGTAAAGAGCCAACAATAATTCTGAAAAATTGACACAAAAATCAATAATTATAAGTAAATAACTATAAAAAAATAGGGTATATACATTTTGGTATTTTTTTTGTTTTATTTACACCGAAATCAATTAAGATTTCAAATTTGAAATAATGTTTAATTTAAAATTTTGTAATTATGAGCAATTTAGTTAGTGTTCCTAAAAACGGAAATTTAGCGAACAGAAATTCAAATCAAAACTTTCCAACTTTATCAAATTGGTTAGATGATATTTTTAACCGAGACTTACCATCAGTATTTACTTCAAACTTTAATACAGGAATTACTTTACCAAAAGTAAATATAAAAGAAATTGCTGATGCCTATATAGTAGACATGGCAGTTCCAGGTTTAAAAAAGTCAGATTTTCAAATCGATATTGATAATCAAGTATTGTCAATTTCTACAGAGATTAAAGAAGAAAGTGAACAGAAAGAGGCAAACTACACGCGTCGTGAATTTGGATACTCATCGTTTAAAAGAACCTTTAGTTTGCCAGAAACTGTAGATGAAGATAAAATAAAAGCAAGTTATACTGAAGGTATTTTAAGTATTCATTTACCTAAAAAAGAAGAGGCAAAGCAAAAGCCTGTTAGAACAATTAAAATTTCATAACTATATTAGTTTTTAGTTACATGTTTAAGATGAGGCTGGTTTGTAGGCCTCATCTTAAACTATTAATCTAATTGTTTTTAGGTGATTTAAAGGTGTCTCATTTTAAAATTTAAAATAATGAAAAAGTACATTTTATTATTAATGACAGTTTTTTTATGTGTTAGTTGTAGCGGACAAGAAAACAAAGCAAAAAATGGAGAAACAAAAGAAGCCAATAAAGCTATAGCAGAAGTACCTAAGGGATCATGGAAAGTAGATAAAGAGTTTGACGAAAACGGAAACTTAATAAGGTATGATAGTATTTATTCTTGGTCTTCTAGCAATATGTATAACGATTTGTCTCCTATGGATAGAGATAGTTTGATTGAGTCTTTTAGATCAAGATTTTTTACAAACTTCTCACAATTTGAAGATCAGGGATTTGAAGATATTTTTTCTCAAGATTCACTTTTTAGTAATCGGTTTTTTAATGATGATTTTTTTGGAAGCAGTTTTGGAAAAGATTTTATGAATATCGATAAAATAAGAGAACAAATGCTTAAAAGGCAGATGGAGTTTTTAGAAAAATATCAATCAGAATTTATTAAACCTGAAGACGAAAATTAAATAGTTTTCGTCTTTTTTATTTAGGTAAACCTAATAATCAACTTGTCAAATCTCGAAAGGATATTAGAAGTAGAGTGGAACCTAGCAATTACATAGATATATTGTTAGGGTTTGTTTTTTATCCATTCAACTGCACTTTTAGACATTTTTTTATAATCGTGACCTACACTTTTTATCGTGTCTATTTCCCAGTTAAATATCCAATTATTTTTATGTTTCAATTCTTTATTCGCATTAAAAAAAGTTGTTCCACGTTCCAATCTATGGGCACCTTGTTCCATAGCCAAACGTGTTGTTCTAAAAGTCCCTAAGCTAGGGTCATTATCTAATTCTCCCAATAAGATAATTAATCTTTTATGATAAGATTTTTGTAAATCAATGTCTGTTTTCTGAATACCATAAGGAAATTTAAGTTTCTCGTTTGGTAAGCTATAAAACCCAGAATTAGCTATAAATAATAAGATTGTTGCGTGTTTGTCTTTTTACTTTTAAAATGAGTGAATTTACCGTTAAAACTTTCTCATATTTTTTTCTTCTTAAATGGCAGTTAAGTACCTAATTTAGCAAATAAATCACAGATAGAATATGCTGTAGGAATGTTTCTTAGTTGTTAGTAGCCAAGTAATCAGCTGTATATTGAAGTTAGTTATTTTGTTGTTTTATTTTTTCTTGCTGTTTTTTTTATGTTACGGTGAGTCATTAGTCCCATAAAAATCCCAAAAAATGAAGCATAAAATATAAATTTCCAAATATTAAAATTTTCTCCATCAGCATAGTCAAATCCTGCCATTCCTGATGCAAAAATAATTCCGCTAAATAATCCGGCTTTAATTATTGATTTAGTCTGTGTCTTCACTGCTACTGATTCTTTGTACTATTACACAATATTTTTAATTCCGTTTTAGTAAGTCTTTTTAAAACCTGTTAAGATCTGCATTAAGTAATGTAATATCCATTTAGATTTAAGTCTCTATGCTTACTTAAAAGTCCGTTTTGTTTTAACTGTTCTATTCAATAGGTTTTTATTTAAAACCTGGTATATCACAGCAAAACCAATAAATGTAAATATGATATTTAGAATATTAAGTACAATTTCAGATTTTATATAAACACCAATATGTGGTTTAATCATTAATGTTAAACCCAAGCTAAAGATGATTGAAATAATTCCAGCTAATATTTTTAAAATCATTTTCTTCATTTATGAATCCGTTATGTTTGTTAGTGTGTTGTGTGTGGTTATGTGTTTATGCAACTAATTTAGCAAATAAATCAGAGATAGAATATTTCACAAGAATATTTGTAAGTAGGCTAGACCTAGTAATTGATTATGCACGTTGTTGCCATTAATTATTTCTTTCGATTAGTTCCTTTAAAAAATCATTGTAAATATTAGTGCAGGTTTCGTCTTTAAACTTCAATTTATTACTTCCTAAAGTTAAATAATAATAGGTTGCTGGCATACACCTTTTAGATGCATCGTTTAAGAGTCTTAATTTCTTTTCGAAAATTATAAGTTTGTCAAGGTCATTTTTACTAAGCTTAATTACGTTCTTTTCTTTAATTTTTTTTCCACTTCCATTCCATTTTTTTACAATCTTATATTTCAGAATTGTATTATTTTCCCTAGGAATAATTTGAAGTTTAGTATTTGCATTAATACCACAGCTACCACTTGAAAATTCTAAATTCCATTTTTTATTTTCTAAGAGGCTAGTTTCTATAAAAGTTTTCACCTCATAATCTTTCATTTTGTCGACAAGTAGATATATTTTTTGTTTTTTGGAAGTTATGATATAAGTTGTATCTAATGTTTGATTAAATATGTTTTGATATTCAATTTTGACTTTATTTTCAAATGTTTCAAACTTACAAGGAACAGGGAAAAACATTTTGGGATCAATTGCTATTGTTTTATGTTTTGTTAAAATTTTAAAATTAATTTCAGAGATATGGGTAATAGAGCTTTTTTTACTGTTATGGTCTAGTGCAATCAATTCAAGAGTATTTTGACTAACAATTGTATTGATGAAAGCAAATAAAAATAAAGTTGTCAGTCGGATGTTTTTCATAATTAATGGTAACGTGTTTGTATCTGGTTTGCTTTACCTGTTCAAAGTGCTCGAATGTTACGTGGTTAGACATTAAAGTTAGCAAATAAAACTGAATAGTCATGAGCCTAGTGAACTGGGCGTAGCAAAAAATATCCGAGGGCTTTAGTAAGTAGGTTAGAACGTTACCACACGTTATTATTTGGATGCTGGTTCTTTTATTAAATTTATACAATCAATATAAGTTTTCTCAAAAGCGACTTTATTCTCTGGTCTATATTCAGTTAATCTTTGGTAAATTTCTTTTCTTACGTCTGTACATTTGGTCAAATAAAAATCATTTCCTCTACTATTTTTATCAAATCTCTCCATCATAATGGCCTGCAATGGATAAACAATCATATGGTCAACTTTATCTGTAATTTTAATGTCATTACAATCTTTACAAATGGAATTGTATTGACTTAATTTTCCTATATGTTTATCAAGTAATTTATTTGTAACAAGATGCGAAATTTCGTGATATAAAACTCCTCTTGTTGAATTATCTAATTCCATAATTTCATTAGAAGAATTCGGTTCAGTATATAATTCGCAATAATTTGCTAAAATAATTGCTCGTTTTTTTGCATTGTAATTGTCGTAGAAATCTATTGCTTTATTATTAGCACTATTTGTTAATTCCACAAATATAATCAGTTCCAGGTCTTTTTCATTTATTTGATAAAAAGACATCACTTTATCGAATAATTTTTCGTCTGCAACTTGCTTTTCTACTTGTGAAATAGCCTGATTATAATAATTACTATTGCTTTTATAGAATTTATTGAAATTTGATTTTTTATAAAAATCTACCATTAAGGGTTTTACAGAATCAAGTATTCTTGTGTTTAATCCATAATATTTTAATTCTTTCGTATAAGTGCTATCAAATTCAAATGTTTGTAAGTCCTTAAACATAAGTCCAATAGTTGAGAAATCAATTCCAATGTTTTCATCCTCGTAAACCCAATTTATTAATGGATGGTTTTTATATTGAAGAAATTGATCATTAACACGTTTTAAATACTCTGTTTGGCATGGTCTCGTATTTTCAGGGACTATATCTTGAACTGCAATATTGAAAATAGTTCTAAAAAATTCAGTTCGTTCATCAATTTTAAAAACGACCTTATCTTCGTTTTCAATTTTCGTTTCTAAATTATCAGTCGTTTTTTTTTCTTTGCAAGCTAAAACTATAATTATAAGAAATAAGCTGGTCAGGAAATTAATTTTTTTCATTGTCTATTTTGATATAATAGATTGTGTTTTTTGGAGGTTGTTACAGTTTAGGTCTAATATGTGGAAACGTGTTTGTATCTGGTTTGCTTTACCTGTTCATAACGCTCGAATGTTGGGTGGTAAGCATTAAAGTTAGCAAATAAAACCGAATAGTCACGAGCGTAGCAAAAATCTGCGGGGATTTTAGTAAGTAGGTTAGTACAAGCAATAAATTATACACGTCTTAAGTTTGTAATTCATTAAATTTAATTAATAATCAGAAAGAACAAAAGAGAGCATTAAGGTTACTATACACGGTGAAGCATTAGACATCTGCAACATTGTTAATCCTCTCTCTTTTACTACTTAAACTTCGTTCAGTTCTGTGAGACCTAGATCTCGTTTTCAAGTTGTTGAAATATGAGTAGCGTTGTTCTTTCCAAATTTCAAGTTGTTATGACTAAAGATAGAAAAATTTACGGTATTCTTGTGTTTTTAGCAGCGTTTTCGGCCTATAAATATAACCGAGGCTGCAAAGCCTTATATGATAGAATTGTAGCTAAAGGAAAGCGTGCAAAATTAGCATTAATAGCGGTAGCGAATAAGTTGCTAAAACAGGCCTTTGCTATTGCAAAAAGTGGATTACCTTATGATGAAAACTATGTTTCAAAATTAGCTTAAAGTTGCTTGTTTTTTAACTCAGTTCTTTGTTGTACACAGTTTTTTTATTTCAATTCTTAATAATAATGGTTGGTTGCTCAACTTTGCATTCAAACAATTTAAGTTTGATGTCAAGTTTTTTACGCATCTCACTTAACTAATTCCGTCAAAGTCAGTCATGTCAGTTTCAATCCGTTTTTCTCCCGAAAACACTTCTATTATCGAACCAACTAAAGTGTCTTTAGTATTCTTTTCTATAGTCAATAAGTCAACTCTAAACTGTTTTTTTTCAGTTGATTCTTGTCCATTCGTTTGAATTGAAAAAAGAACTATAATTATGTAAATCAGGTGTTTCATAAATTGTGTACAAGGGTTTTATGTATGATTAGTGGGGTTTAAGCACCTAATTTAGCAAATAAACACCGAATAGAAAATCCGCGAGGATTTTCGTAAGTAGGCTCGCTCTTAGCAATTAATTTTATACGTTGTTGGCAAACGTTATTTCTCCATATGTTTAAATCACAAATTACTATTTGTTCTGTTGTCCTAATTTTTCAACTTTTTTCAACCATTTTATTCTATACTTTTCTTTTGATAATCTTATAGGTCCAATAGTCGTAATTCTGATTTTTTTCACTCCTATAAAATGCAATGTTCCCTTTTTAATTGCATTATGACTTGGGTTTCCGTAAACCCATTTATAATACCAATCTGGTTGATCTAAAGTACAAATTATTCGTGCCGTTTTCCCTGTAAAATGTTTGTCACTTAATAAAGAATTCTCTCTTTTGTTAAATGCAAATCCTGGAAGTAAAACTCGGTCTAAAAAACCTTTCATAATTGCGGGAAATGAACTCCACCAAACTGGATAAACCCAAACTAAATGGTCAGCCCATTTTAATTTGGCTTGAGCATCTAACAGGTCTGGTTCTAATTCTGTTCGCTTTCTATATCCAAATTGTAGGTTTGGGTTGAAGTTCAATTCTCTGATGTTAATTTCCTTTATCTCAGCATTCGATTTTTCAGCCCCTTTTTTATAGGATTTTGAAAGTGCAAAATTGAAACTTTCTTTATCTGGATGTCCATTTATGATTAGTATGTTTTTCATAAACCTAAAAATAAATTTTCAATTTTATTTCAAATTTAGTAGCTGTTAAATTCTCAATTCTGAAGAACTTATAAAGAATAAAACAAGTTGATACCGTTAAGAAGAATGTGCAAATTATGAAGCTGGTAACACTACAAAAAATAGCTAATATTTGTGTGCCGATTTCTCCCAAATATGAATCGAAATAGTCTTGCTTTTCGATAAAATAGTTGTAAACGGCTATTGCGTATTCGTAAAAACGAACGGTAAGTTCATATAATAACCAAGTAGGATAAAACCATTTTCTAATAGGTTCCCACCATTTTCCCCAAATTGATTTCAGTTGTTTGTTTTTTTCTTTCATTTTTTAACCTTTTTACAAAGGTCATTTTAATGGAAGATGTATCATTTGATATAAATCAAATTCGGTTTTTTGGATTTCTTATTCTGCTTAATGTTTCAAGTGTAATTCCTAAATATGATGCAATGTGCGTAAGAGGTATTCTTTGGGTTATATTTGGATAAATATTTAAAAGGTGTTTATATCGTTCTTCTGCCTTGTTGAACTGAATTGTATATAATCTTTCACATAGACCTAACATAGTTTGAGTAACAACTTTACTTATAAAACGTTCAAAATCGTGGTACTTCTTTGAAAGGCAATCAACTGTATCTTTTGAAAATTCAAGGACAACAGAATCTTCAATAAATTCAACATAATGAGGACTTGGCTCTTCGCTGAAAAAACTGATAATTGCAGCCATTATTTCATTTTCAAAAGTGAACCAGTCAGAAATGTCCTTTCCGTTTTTTAAATAATATGCTCTAGAACAACCTTTTACAATTAAGTAGGCTTTTTTGGAAAATTGACCTTCACGAACTACAATCTCACCCTTTTTATAACTTAAAATTTTTGAATTCGCAATTAACTCTTGTTGACATTCATTGGTAATAGGATGATATGTTTCTCCAATTTTATTTAAGATTTTTTCAATATCCATTTGTTTAAGTGACGACTGTTTTTCGGTTTGATGAATGTTCGTCATAATGTTTGTCAACGGTTTTGTGTATGATTAGTGGCGTGTTTAAGCACCTAATTTAGCAAATAAAAACCGAATAGAAAATTCGATAGAGTTTTCATAAGTAGATTGTATTCAGGTGGTTAATTTTGTGTGTTGTTTTGTGTAGTTTTTTTATTTCAGTCGTTTTTTTATATCTATTCTTTGATGTAAAATTCTAACGATTTCGACAATTTCATTCTCAACCTTTCTGTAAAAAATCAGATGTGATTTGATTTTCGTTATTCGATAGTTTTTTCGAGTTTGTTCAGCCGATTTTCCAATTAAATAGTTGTCCGCTATAAATTCAATCTCTCCGATTATCAAGTCGTAATATCTGTCGGCTTGTTCTTTAGACCATTTATGAAAAGTATATACCCAAATATCATTTAAATCATCAATCGCTTGTTTACTTATTCGATATTTGTTTTTACTCATAAGTGTTTGCGATGTAATTCAGTTAGGTTTTGTTTTGGGTCAAAATTTTCAATAAAACCACTGTTTTCACCTACTTCGAGAGCTTTAATTAATTCTCTTTCCTTTTTTTCTTCGCGTTCCAGCAAACGTAATGCAGAACGGATAACTTCGCTTACCGAACCATATCTACCTGAATTTACTTCTTCTCTGATAAAATCCTCAAAATGATTTCCGAGTGATATTGATGTGTTTTTTCCCATTTTGACTATATTTTTACTCAAAAATACCAAATCTTGGTAACGTAGCCAAATTGCACACAACGATCTTGTGTATGAAATGTAGCGTATAAATAAACGCTAACTTTTCGGATTTAGCACAAGCCAAATTTTTAATTTTCTTTTCTAAATATAACCAAATTAAAAATTTGGCGTACTTTGTAAATATACAAAAAACTCTCGGAAAGCCTGTAATATCTATGTTTTATACACGTCTTAAGTTTGTAATTCATTAAATTTAATTAATAATTAGAAAGAACAAAAGAGAGCATTAAGGTTACTATACACGGTGAAGCATTAGACTTCGGCAACATTGATAATCCTCTCTCTTTTACTACTTAAACTTCGTTCAGTTCTGTGAGACCTAGATCTCGTTTTTAAGTTGTTGAAATATGAGTAGCGTTGTTCTTTCCAAATTTCAAGTTGTTATGACTAAAGATAGAAAAATTTATGGTATTGACATTAGTAAATCTGTGTTTGATATTTACAATCAAGACACAGGACATTTTCAATTACAGAATGATGAAAAGGGTTTTAAAACACTACTAAAAAGTTTATCAAAAGATGCTTTGGTAGTCATGGAAGCTACGGGATATTATCATTACAGATTAGCTCAGTTTTTATATAAGAAAGGGGTATTAGTATCTGTTGTAAATCCCTTGTCGGTAAAACGTTTTATTCAAATGAAACTAGCCAAAGTAAAGACCGATAAGAGTGATGCTAAATCTATTTGTGAGTATGGTATTTTTAATGAAGTTCCGTTGTACAATGCTCTAACAGATGTACAGGCAGAATGCTTACAGCTCTTTAGGTTATTGGATAGTTACGTAAAAAAGAGTACAGCTACAAAAAATAAGCTTCATGGCGAAGACGCTCTAGGAATTCCATCAAAAACGGTTTATCGTTCCTTAAAACGAGACTTAAACCATTTAAAGAAAGAGATTTTAATATTAGAGAAACGCTTATTAGAATTGGTAAAACAAGACCAGCAAGAACAACTAACTTTATTGCAAACCATACCAGGAATAGGTTTAAAAACAGCTTTGTTTTTAATCGTTGTTACGGATGGATTTAAAAAGTTTGAAACTGCATCACAGCTTTGTAGTTATGTTGGAATTACACCAACGATTCGAGAATCTGGAAGCAGTGTAAGAGGGCGGAGTAGAATTAGTAAAGTAGGCAATAAGAAATTAAGAAACCTTGTGTTTTTAGCAGCCTTTTCAGCGTATAAATATAACAGAGCCTGCAAAGCTTTATATGATAGAATTGTAGCTAAAGGAAAGAGTGCTAAATTAGCATTAATAGCAGTAGCGAATAAGTTGCTAAAACAGGCTTTTGCCATTGCAAAAAGCGGATTGCCTTATGATGAAAACTATGTTTCAAAATTAGCTTAAAGTTACTTGTTTTTTAACTCAGTTCTTTGTTAGCTGTAGTTTTTATTTTTTCTAAATATTATTATTAGGTCAGTCACTGGATATGCTAGTGAAATAATAATTCCAAATACACCGAGTGTATTAGACTTAAATATTGCTCCAGGCAAAAATGCTGTTATCGAAAAAAACAGAATGAATAAGCAAAAAGGATAGAGAAGAAGTCTTGTCAAAATCTTTGTAAAAGTCCATTCTTTAATCTTTTCTTTCTTTAATTCCGTTTTCGGTTTGTTTATGAGTTCAGGATTTTTTTCTCGTTCAATAGTTTCTATGGCTTCTTTCAGTTCGTCAGTCAAAATTTTTGTTTCATATTTTTTCGTTTTTGACATTACTAAATACAATAAAGTTCCAATTACAGAAATTCCGATTATTCCAATAATGGCAGTCTTAAATTCAGTCGTAATTAGCAGAAAAAGAACAAGTAAAATAAAAAATCCGATTGATATTTTATTCAGAAGTTTGTGAAAAGGATTTTTCTCCGTTTTTATTCTATTCAGTTCTGCATTTTGGTCAAAAGTCAGATGGAAAATTGGATATGCTCCTCTTAAAAAATGTGCAGACCTCCAAATCAGAAGTTCATTCGGTTTTATTTCTCCGCTGTATTTTGTTGTGTTGTAAAAAAACACATCGTTCCAATGATTTTTCAGAGTACTTTTTTTGTTCTGAATGATTAATTTCTCGATGTCTTTTTTTTCTACCATAAAGGTTGGTTCAAATTACAGCTAACGTGTTTGTGTATGGTTAGTTGCGTGGTTAAGCAACTAAGTTAGTAAACATTTACGAACGCGAAAAAATTCCGAAGGAATTTTCTAAAGAAGCACTTGCCAAAGCAATTAATTATACACGGTGTTGCCAACTGGCTTTTTTTAATTAATAATCTTGAATTAAAACTTCAGTAGGGATATGTAGAGTAGTGTTGAGTTTTCTAATCATATCTAGAGTCAGTTTTCTTTTTTTATTCAAAATTTCGCTAACTCTGCTTTTAAATCCAACAACTTCTGCTAAATCCTTTTGTTTCATTCCCATTTGTTCCATTCGGAATTTAATTGCTTCTATTGGGTCAGGCATTCCGATTGGGAATTGTTCATTTTCATATCTATCAATCAAAATTGATAGGATTTCCAATTCGTCTCCATCTTCCGTTCCTTTTTTTGCATCAAAAATTTCCTCAAGTCTGTTGAGTGCGTTTTGATAGTCTTTTTCGTTTCTAATTGGTAATATTTTCATAATTAGATATTATTTGCGTCAATTTTATCATATTCAGCGTGAGTTCCGATAAACCTTATCCAGCATATTCCGTATTCAAAATTAAATTTTACAATCAAACGATAATTATTACCTTTAATATTGTAAACAATTCGATTGTCTTTTAAAATACTAGCACTCGGATATTCACTTTTTAATTCGTTAATATTGTTCCATTCGGATTTTTCAGTTTCTCTATACCACGATTTTAATTGTTCTTCACAATCAGCGTGTTTTTCCCAAAAATCTCGTAAAGTTCGTTTTGCGATTACTCTCACATTATAATTGTTTGACGCAAAGATAATAAAAAAAGTTACCAATTTGGTAATTAGTTCGTTTTTTTTAGCTTGTTGGCAATCGGTTTTGTGTATGATTTCGTTGCGTGTTTAAACACTAAAGTTAGCAAATAAATCACAGATAGAAAGTCCGCGAGGACTTTCGTAAGTAAGCTTTAACTAGCAATGAATTATACACGTCTTAAGTTTACAATTCATTAAATTTAAGGATAAATCAGAAAAGACAAAAGAGAGGAGTAAGGTTAATATACACGCAGAAGCTTTAGACTTCGTCAACATTGAAAATCCCCTCTCTTTTCTACACAGATTT
>NZ_JAYJLF010000010.1:0-213014 GCF_036903175.1 Winogradskyella sp. ECml5-4
GATACGAGTGATGATGGTGATGACTCAGATGGTAATACGGATGATGATGCAACAGAAACAACAATTGATGAGAACCCAAGTATAGAAGCCGTAAAAACAGTCGCAATCACTAATGATGTCGCACCAGCAGGAGCAAGTTTAGGAGATGAGATGACGTATACAATTACAGTAACTAATACAGGAGATGTTACCTTAGATAACCTTGTTATCACCGATACGTTTGTAGATGCTAATGGATCTGTCTTAACTTTAAGTTCAGGGCCAACGTTTGATAGTTCAGACCAAAACAGTTCAGAAGGGACATTGTTAGTAGGTGAGACCGCAACTTATACAGCGACTTATATTATAGAGCAATCTGCAGTAGATGCTGGAGGCTTTAGCAACAGTGTGTTTGTAGAAGGTGATAGTCCATCTGATATCACGGTAGATGATACGAGTGATGATGGTGATGACTCAGATGGTAATACGGATGATGATGCAACAGTGATTACTATCACGTCAGATCCTAAAATCAGTTTGATTAAAACGACATTACCTTTAGAAGACACTAATGGAGATGGCATAGCTGGTGGTATAGATGATATTATTACCTATGTATTTATTGTTGAAAACACAGGGAATTTAACATTAACTAATATTATCATAGAAGATAATTTACCTGGCTTAAATTTATTAGGAGGTCCAATAGCTCAGCTTATTCCAGGTGAGATTGACGACACAACTTATACAGCAACATACCTTATTACACAAGAGGATATTGATCTAGGTAGTGTTACAAATTCAGCTTCTGTAAGAGGTGAAGGTCCAGGTGGAGATTTAAATGATCCTTTAGATGATATTACTGATATCAGTGATGATCCAAATGATGATGATAATATTGATGATAATGGTAATGGTAATCCAGATGATCCAACAATAGTTTATGTCACGTCAATTTACGATTTAGAAGTAACTAAATTAGTAGATGAACTTAATCCAGTAATTGGCGCTCAGGTTACATTTACTATTGAAGTGGCAAATATTGGTAATGTAACTGCAACAGATATCATAATTGATGAGCATATACCAAGTGGATACTCATTTATTTCAGCATTAACGACTGGTGGTACATATTCTGAACTTAATGGAGAATGGACAATTACTCAATTAGATCCAGATCAAGTTGAAATCCTTGAGATTACAGTAGAAGTACTTGGGTTTGGTGATTATTTGAATACAGCTTATATTCAAAGTTCAGTTGGAGGAATCGATGTTGACACTAGTAATAATGAAGGTGCTGCAGAAGTATTCCCAATATGTTTAACTATTTATAACGAGTTTTCACCAGATGGTGATGGTGTTAATGAAACATTTGTAATTGATTGTATAGAACAGTATCCAAATAATAAATTAGAAGTTTATAACAGATGGGGAAATATTGTTTATAGTACCAAAGGATACCTAAATAACTGGAAAGGTACATCTAATGGTAGAGCTGTTATGAATCAATCAGATGACTTACCTGTAGGTACTTATTATTATGTACTAGATTTAGGTAATGGTTCTGATCCAAAAGTTGGATGGTTATACATTAACAGAAATAACTAATTAATACTGAATTATAAAATAATTAAAATGATACATAAATCATCACTAATAAAAGGATTAATAGTTTTAGTATTTTTACTAATCAGTGCTGTTAGTTATGCACAGCAAGATCCTCAGTATACACATTATATGTATAATACGTTAAGTGTTAATCCTGCTTATGCTGGTCAAAGAGAGACATTAAGTGTTGTTGGTTTACACAGGTCTCAGTGGGTGGGTATTGATGGTGCACCACAAACACAATCTTTAGGTATTCATACTCCATTACGAAATGAGCGTATTGGTTTAGGACTAAATGTTGTAAATGATGCTTTAGGACCAGCAAGTGAAACATTTGTAGATGCGAATTTCTCTTATACAATACCTTTAAATGCCAACGATTTAAAATTGTCATTTGGAGCAAAAGGAGGATTTCATATGCTAGATACTGATTGGAGCAAAGGTCGATTTCAAAATCAATTAGATGCGAATTTTCAGGATAACATAAACTTAATATCACCAATGGTTGGAGCGGGTTTGTATATGCACACTAGAAAATGGTACTTAGGTTTAGCTGTTCCTAATTTTATTGAAACAAAACATTATGACGATTATGAAGAGTCGGTTGCCACTGAACGCATGCATTTTTATTTAATCGGTGGTTACGTTTTCAATATTAGTGAAACAACAGAGTTAAAACCAGCATTTTTACTTAAAGGAGTGTCAGGTGCACCAATGATTGCAGACGTATCAGCAAATTTTTGGTTCCAAAAGAAAGTCACTCTAGGTTTAGCTTGGAGATGGGACGACTCAGTAAGTGCATTAGCCGGTTTTCAAATAACCCCAGGTATGTTTGTTGGGTATAGTTATGATATGACAACAACTGGACTAAATAATTATAATAGTGGTACGCATGAATTTACATTAAGATTTGAAGTTAAAAGATTGGGTAGAATACTATCACCACGTTTCTTTTAAAATAAAAGGATAAAATGAGCTTGTTAAAATGGGTGATTATCAAAAGAAATTATTAATATGTGTCCGTTAAAAAAATAAATAAAAACGCATGAAAACAATATCTAAATATATATTATTAACATTTGTGCTTGCATTTTCTTCAGCTGTTTTTGCACAGAACGGAAAGATACAAAGTGTAAAAGATGACTATAGAGATTTTGCTTATGTAAAAACAAGTGAAGTTTTATTGGAAGTCGCTAATAAAGGGTATAAATCTGCCGATCTCTTTCAAAAATTGGCAAATTCATTTTACTTTCAAAATAAAATGAAAGAAGCTGCCAAATGGTATGGTGAGTTAATGAATATGAATGAGGTTATTGATCCAGAATACTATTTTAGATATGCTCTAGCTTTAAAAGGAATAAAAGATTATGAGGCTTCAGATAAATGGATGGAAAAATTTAATGAGCTTAAACCTAATGATTTAAGAGGAAAAGCATTTTTATCTAAAGTAGATTATAAATCAGATATAGAAGAATTAAGTAGAGATGATATAGAATTACTTAATCTAGAAATTAATACTGAGTTATCAGATTTTGGAACCACAGAATATGAAACTGGTATTGTGTTTGCTTCGGCAAGAGGAGGTGGTCGTAAATACAGATGGAATGAAGAACCTTACTTAGACTTGTATTATGTTGAAAAAACTGAAGATGATACATTTGGAGAAGTTAAAAGTATAGAAGGAGAAGTAAATACTAAGTTTCACGAATCTAGTGCTGTATTTTCACCTAATGGGAAATATATGTTCTTTACTAGAAATAATTACCACAGATTAAAGTATAAAGAAGATGACACAGGCATTAATAGATTGCAATTATACAGAGCAACTTTAAATGAAGATGGTCATTGGGATAATATTCATAAAGTTCATTTTAATAGCGTAGATTACAGTGTGGCTCATCCTACGCTTAACGTAACAGGAACTAAGTTATACTTTGCTTCAGATATGCCAGGAACTTTTGGCCAATCAGATATTTTTGTAGTAGATGTTAATGATGATGGTACATTAGGTGAACCAGAAAATTTAGGAAGTTCTATAAATACTGAAGGTCAAGAATCATTTCCATTTATGAATACTAATGGCGATTTATACTTTTCATCTACAGGATTTCCAGGTTTAGGAGGTTTAGATGTATTTAAATCTGAAGGTATAGACGAAAAAATCAAAACAGGATCTAACAGAAATTTTCCTATAGAAAATGTAGGTAAACCAGTTAACAGTGAATGGGATGATTTTGGATATTATGAAAACCTAGTTACAAAACGTGTGTACTTCAGTTCAAATAGAGAAGGTGGTAAAGGAAGTGATGATATTTATACTTTTGAAGTTCCAGAGATAAAACTATTAGTAGAAGGTGTTGTTCAAGACATGAATACAGAAGAATTAATACCTAATTCAACCGTTATTTTATATAATGAGGATGGTGTTGAAATAGCTCGTCAAACAGTAGGAGAGGATGCTTATTTTAAATTTGAGGTAGATCCTAAAAAAGAATATTTAATTAGAGTTGAAAAAGAAAAATATACTTCTGACGAAAAACGTTTTATTACGCCAAATAAGAATCAAGAATTAAAGATGGAGCTGCTTATAGAGAAAGATGAGCAACAAATAGAACCTTGCGATGATTTGGCTAAAGTATTAGATATTCCTATTATTTATTTTGACTTTGATAAATCTAATATTAGATATGATGCTGAAATTGAAATTCAAAAAGTATTAGCTGTACTCACTAAATATCCAACAATGCATATAGATATTCGTAGTCATACAGATTGTAGAGGACCAGCAGCTTATAATGAAAAACTTTCAGATCGTAGAGCACAGTCTACACGTCAGTATCTAATTAAAAAGGGAATTGCCGCAGAACGTCTAACGGCTAAAGGTTATGGTGAAGAGCGATTGGTAAACGATTGTGGATGCGAACCATCTAACAATTCACATTGTTCTGAAGAAGAACACCAACTTAATAGACGTAGTGAGTTTATCATCACAAGTATTAATGGAAAAACTTGCGATGAAGATAAAAATTAGGCCTAATAATATGATATAATCGTAAATAGCCGCTTAAATCTTTAAGCGGCTATTTTTTATGAAATCCTTTACTTTTATTTAAGTTTTAGGTGTTAATTTCGCATTATGACAGAAGAACAAGTCATCCTAGTAGATGAAAAGGACAATAAGATTGGTTTAATGCCAAAAATGGAAGCCCATGAAAAAGCGCTTTTACATCGCGCATTTTCGGTATTTATTTTTAATGATAAAAAGGAATTAATGCTTCAGCAACGTGCAGCACATAAGTACCATTCTCCAAATTTATGGACCAATACATGTTGTAGCCATCAACGCGATGGAGAAACAAATTTAAAAGCGGGTAAGCGACGTTTGCAGGAAGAGATGGGATTTGTTACCAATTTAGAAGAAACAACCTCATTTATCTATAAAGCACCATTTGAGAACGGGTTAACAGAACATGAATATGACCATATTATGATTGGTTATTATAATGAAAAACCAAATATTAACGAAGATGAAGTAGCCAATTGGAAATGGATGTCATTAGATGCCATAAAATCTGATATGCATACAAATCCGCAATTGTATACAGCTTGGTTTAAAATAATTTTTGAGAAGTTTTATGAATTTATAAACGTTAATAAGTAATATGAAAGTTACTGTACATAGAAAAGCACATTTTAATGCAGCACACCGACTTTATCGGAAAGATTGGAGTTTTGAGAAAAATGACGCCGTTTTTGGTTTATGTAACAATCCTAACTTTCATGGTCATAATTATGAATTAATAGCAAGTGTAACAGGTGAAATAGATCCAGAAACAGGCTATGTTATAGATGTTAAAAAGCTAAAAGATATTATTAAATCTGAAGTAGAAGACGCTTTTGATCATAAAAACTTAAATGTTGAAGTCCCTGAATTTAAAGATTTAAACCCTACAGCAGAAAATATTGCGGTTGTAATTTATAATAAGATTAAACCGATGTTAGATTCAAAGTTTCATCTTGAAATTACGCTTTATGAAACACCTCGTAATTTTGTAACTTATTCTGGAGATTAATTTTATGAAGTATCAGTTATATCCATTAAAGTTTCAGCCTATTTTAAAAGATAAAATTTGGGGTGGTGAAAAGCTGAATCAATATCTCAATAAAGATTCAAAATCTAAAAAATTAGGTGAAAGTTGGGAAGTAAGTGCTGTTCCTGGCGATGTTTCTATAGTATCTAATGGTGAATTAAAAGGAAAATCGCTTCAAGAACTTTTAGGTATTTATAAATCAGAACTTTTAGGTGAAAAAAATTGGAAACGTTTTGGTGAAGAATTTCCACTGCTTATAAAATTTATTGATGCCAAAGAAAATTTGAGTATTCAGTTACATCCCAATGATGAGTTAGCAAAAAAACGACATAATTCTTTTGGGAAAACAGAAATGTGGTACGTAATGCAAGCAGATAAGGACGCTAATCTTATCGTAGGCTTTAAGGATAAAATAGATAAAGAGACGTACTTAAAACATTTAGAAGCAAAAACATTAACTGATATTTTAAATTTTGATAAGGTAAAAGAAGGAGATACTTACCTTATTGAAGCAGGAAGAGTTCATGCCATTGGAGCAGGTGTTTTGCTTGCTGAAATACAGCAAACCAGTGATGTTACTTACAGAGTTTATGATTGGGAACGTGTAGATTCTGAAGGGAATGCGCGTAAACTACATAAAGATAATGCTATTGATGCATTTGATTTTGAAATGAAAAATGATTTTAGAATCGATTATAAGAAGCAAAAAAATGCTTCAAACATTATAATAAATTGCCCATTTTTCACAACTAATTTTATAACAATAGATTCAGAAATTAAAAAACAAAACACCTACGATTCTTTTATAATTTATATGTGTGTAGATGGAGATGTTGAAATTTTAACAGATAATTCTCTCAATAGTATCTCTAAAGGTGAAACACTATTAATTCCTGCTCATATTAAAAATTTTAAACTAAAATCTAACTCTGGAAAGCTTCTAGAAGTGTACGTTTAAAACTTCAAATAAAAATCGATTAAATAACTAAAAGGATTTAGTATTTTTGCGGTTATTAAAAAACATAATTATCATGTCAAATAAAAGAGAATTAAAAAAAGATATTAACTACGTTTTAGGTGATATTATTGAAGCGGTTTACGTGTGGGAATTAGCGAACGCTGAAAAGCCAACTAAAGAAAGTGAAGCTATTATTGATGAAGCTATTGCAACGTTTGATGAGTTAATTGCTCGTGTTAATGATAGAAGTGCAGAAAATAAGAAAGCGCATTTCAAAGCCATTAGCAACGATCTTGAGTCTAAAGGAAGAGATCTTATTGAAAAAATCAATAAATTAAAATAAATAGACTTGCAAATTTGAAAATCTATTTTAAATTTGCAAACTGTTTTGCCGATGTAGCTCAGCTGGCTAGAGCAGCTGATTTGTAATCAGCAGGTCGTGGGTTCGAGTCCCTCCATCGGCTCTTTTTTAAAACTTCAATTACCATTATAGTAATTGAAGTTTTTTTTGTTTAATACATATAAAATTTGAGGTTTTATAATACGTAGCAGATGTCAATTCCTTCTTTGATGCAAAAAAAAAAAATCCAATCACATAAATGATTGGATTTTTTAGGACTCTAATGTGTGAGTTGCATTGTATACTTAGTCTATTTAGTCGCTTCTCTATCTGTAATAGCTTTCCCTAGTTTTTTTCCGTAGAACGAATTCTTAATCTCTGTAGTTAGATTGTTGTAAATAGAATCTATATAAACAGGATTCGCATTTCGTGCTTCGTATAATGCTAAATAAGGTGCAATTTCACTATCCTTATTATTCATTGCAAACTGAATGGTATAGGCATATTTACGCTTTAAAAGCTGATCTGTAATTCTGCCTAAAGAGTCTACAGCAGTACTGTCATTATTCTTTTGGGCATTAAAACGAGCTTCAATAATATCTAGATTTTTATTGTTGAATTGCGATATAATTCCAAGATACTGTTCTAATAATTCGTGCTGTTTAGATCCTTTAATTTCAGAATTAAAATTGAAATTCTTTAAAGTTGTATTAATTTCTGTTATGCCTTTATCAGCAAAAAACGGAATATAATGTTCCTCACCATCATTTTTAAATAGTTTTAAATAGAGTAGTATAGGTTCTTCCAAATTGGTGTGTAAGTTAAATTCTGGTTGACCAGTAATAACCATTGAATCTAAATCTATAATAGTAGAATCTCCATCTTTTTGAAGGTAAACGACCCCTTTTTTTAATCCTTTAATATGTCCTTTTAAGGTAAAATTTGCGTCATTATTTTTGCCGCAAGAAACAGCTAATACTACTAAAATTATGAGACTTAGAGCTTTGTTCAATTTTGTCATGGTTTACTAAATAATTAGGTGCGCAAATATCTTATAATTGTTTTAAAATTGCTAGCTAACAGCTGCTAATTCCATTAAAATTGTACAACCTATAGCTGCAATTGTTCCAACAGCATAACCAAAGACAGCAAGAAGAACACCTACTGTAGCTAAGGATGGATGAAAAGCAGAAGCGACAATAGGAGCAGAGGCAGCTCCACCAACGTTAGCTTGACTTCCAACAGCTAGAAAGAAATATGGTGCTTTAATGAGTTTTGCCACTAATACTAAGAGTATAGCATGGATGGTCATCCAAACGACTCCAATAGCGATAAGCCCAAGGTTATCAAAAATCATGGTTAAATCCATTTTCATTCCAATACTAGCAACTAGGATGTAAATAAAAACACTTCCAAATTTACTAGCACCTGCTCCTTCATAATTTTTGGCTTTTGTATTTGACAATAAAATAGCAATTATAGTAGCTACACTAATCATCCAGAAGAATTTAGAACCTAGAAATGTAAATATGTTTCGTGTAGTAGGAGATTCTATTCCTGCCACAATACCTTCGAAAAAAGGAGCTAAAAAATTAGCACTTAGATGTGCAACGCTTACTGTTCCAAATGCAATGGCACAGATTATCATTATATCTGTAACTGATGGGTTTCGTTTGACTTTTTCAGAAAAGTTTGACATTTTTTCTTTCAACTCTTCAATAGAAGATGTGTCTGCTTTTAACCATTTATTAATGCGATTTCTTTTTCCGATACCAATTAATATAATTGCCATCCAAATATTAGCAACGACGATATCTACAAACACCATACCTCCGTATTTGGCTTGGTTATAGCCATAAATTTCTAGCATGGCAGTTTGGTTGGCTCCTCCACCAATCCAACTTCCTGCTAAAGTAGAAAGCCCTCTCCATACAGCATCCGGACCAATACCTCCAACTGTGTCAGGTGAAACGGTAGCAATTAATAAAATCGCAATTGGCCCTCCAATAACAATACCTAAGGTTCCTGTAAAAAACATTACCAAGGCTTTCCAACCTAAATTAAAAACAGCTTTTAAATCGATACTCAAAGTCATTAGAACTAAGGCCGCAGGTAATAAGTAACGACTAGAAACATAGTAAAGATTAGAACTGTGCTCTGTAACGACACCAGTTTCTGAAACGGTTGTCCATTCTGGCGAGATTAAACCTGTTGTGGTTAAAACAGCCGGAACCATATAAGCCATAAATAATCCTGGTACTATTTTATAGAACTTTGCCCAAAATCCTGTTTTTATAGATTCTGTAATAAATACAAATCCAAGGGCCAGCATTAAAAGGCCAAATACAATAGTGTCGTCAGTAAAAAGAGGAGTGTTATCCATAGTTTAGTTGGTTTATAAGACGCAAAATACAAAAATTAAAAACGAAAAAAGTGACCGTTTCGGATCACTTTTTTTCTATGGGTTTATCTTTTGGTTTGGGTTGCCTGTTGTGTTCCTTGAGATATTGCATTAACATCCATTCTATTTGACCGTTAGTACTGCGGAATTCGTCCGAAGCCCATTTTTCAATGGCTTTCAGCATATCTTCATTTATTCGTAGTGCAAAGGCTTTCTTTTTAGACATTATAGTTTCATTAATTAAATTTTGTTTTATAGGTAGCTAATACACTCTTGGCTTCGTTTTCTTTTTGTGTACCAATTAATAATTTTTTACCGCTTTTTAATACGAGCTGAATCCCAATATCACCAGAAACGTTTATAGCTCTTCCTTTAGATTTATTCCAAAGTATGCCTCCTTTTAGTCCCCAACCTCCATATTCACCCAGTGGATCGTAAGTTCTTACGTAAGCTTTATCAATTTCGTTCCACTTAATATTTTTTAAATTCCAATGAAAGGGAAAAAATTTATAATGAATCCCAGTTTCATCTATACGCGTTGTAAGTTTAAAGAAAAAGATAAACCCAGAAGCTAAGAGAATAAGAAAAATAACACCTATTAGTTCTAAACTAGAAAAATTTTCAGGATTTTCTGTGTATTCTTTCACATAAATACCAATAGGAACTATTGTACTTACTAACATAAGTATAATTAACCACAACTGATTAAAACGTTGTTCTTCTTTAAAAATTTTCATTATCTGTTTTTATCACGTTCAAAAACTACAGACGACCAATTAGCTCCAATATCCTTAACAACCCAACCTTCTCGTGCGTACTGATTCAGCAGATCTTCAAAATTTTGGATACGATTTCTAAACCCGAGTTTAGGTTGTACTACTTTATATTCTTTCATATTTTAATGGCTTAAAGTTCCTGTGTTTAAAACAGGTGAAGCATCCTTGTCACCACATAATACCACCATGAGGTTACTTACCATAGCAGCTTTTCGTTCTTCATCTAAATCTACAACTTGCTTTTTATTTAATTCATCAATGGCCATTTCTACCATGCTTACAGCTCCTTCTACAATTTTATGTCGTGCTGCAACAATTGCTGTAGCTTGTTGACGCTTAAGCATAGCATTAGCAATTTCTTGTGCATACGCTAAATAACCAATACGTGCTTCTAAAACTTCGATACCTGCGATAGATAAACGCTCGTCTATTTCTTTTTCTAAAGCGTTACTGACTTCATTAACACTAGAACGTAAGGTAATATCTTCGTCAACACCTTCATCTGCAAAGTTATCATAAGGATACATACTTGCTAATTTACGTACAGCAGCATCGGTCTGTACGCGTACAAAGTTTTCGTAATTATCGACATCAAACGCTGCTTTGTAAGTGTTTTGTACTCTCCAAACCAAAATGGTACTAATCATTATAGGATTCCCTAATTTGTCATTTACTTTAAGCCGCTCGCTATCAAAGTTGCTTGCTCTTAATGAAATTTTCTTTTTAGTAAAAAATGGGTTTACCCAATAAAAACCATTCTGCTTTATTGTTCCTACATACTTTCCAAATAAAAGCAATACACGAGAGCCATTAGGTTGCACCATTAAAAATCCAAAGGCTAATATTAATGCAGCTATAATGCCAAATACAGACCAGCCCGTTTCTGTAATAGGAATAAGAGCAATACTACCTAAGAATAATATTAAAAATAAAAATAACATTAAGTAGCCATTTGCAGGGACGATAATTTTTTCTTCTTTCATAATCTATAATTTTAATTGGTTAATAATTATAATTAATCAATATGATATTAAAATGATATCATAAAGATATAACTTATTTTATAAGTATACAAATAGATATTTTTGTTACAACTTTATAAAAAGAATTAAAATATAGAGTTTGGCACGAGCTTTGTAATATACTAAGTGTAATGACTATTACTATAGTTACCACCTGGTAACACTACTACAAAGTAGTATCATTACATTTGGTTGGTTAGTTAGAAAAAGCATCTCGTGGTTGGGATGCTTTTCATTTTATAAGGGGATAGAAACGAAAAAAAGCATCTCGTTTCCAAAATGCTTTCTAAATATTAAACAGTTATTTTTTGAATTAAGATTTTATAAAATCTGTAACACTTTTAATGAGTTCAGGAGAAATAGGTCTAAAGGATTCGTTATAAGATTTTGAGTTCTCTAAATCATCTCCTTCAATTTCAAAGAGTACATGATTCATGTTTTCAATAATTACCAATTTAGATTCTTCATTAGCTTCTTTTAATAATTCAGCTTCTTTTACTGAAACTTGAAGATCTTTAGTACCATTAATAATAAGAATAGGCATTGTTAACTCTTTTATAATTTCAGTAGGATTGTACGACATCCAATTCATCATAAAATCTTGTATCTCTGGACCAAATAGCGATCCTAATGCAGGAGGATAATCTGTGGTATTCTCTCCGTTTTTTAATAAGCTAACCACACGCTGGGCTTCTTCACCTAGTTTTGGCGCCATTTTAGTAACTTGTTCTACAAGTACATCTCCTATATTATTACCAGCACCTGCCAGTGAAATAAATCCGTTAGCTTTATCTTTAGCCGCTAGCATACCAACTAAACTACCTTGGCTATGGCCAATGATATAGATTTTACCATAACTTTCTTTGTCCTTAAAATAATTGATAATATCTGAAGCATCGTTTACAAAATCATCGAACTTAATGTCTTTATCTACATTATTTCTTAAAATTTGTTTTACAATACGCTTATCATACCTAAATGTTGCAATTCCATTTTCAGTGAGTCCTGTTGCTAATTTTTTTAAGGAATTGTTTTTAAGGAAATTTTGATTTCCATTTCGGTTAGTAGGACCAGAACCTGCAATTATGATTGCTAAATCGGGTTTATCAATATCGTGTGGAAGGAGTAATGTTCCATCAATCCATTTTGTTATTGTTAGTTCTTCTTCATTATAGGTTTTGTCTTGGCTAAAACCTAAAGTATTAACTAAACATAGAATGAGAATTACAAATTGTTTCATTTTAAAATTATTTTAAGGATAAAGTTAATTGATATAGAATTGATTTTTGTTTTTTTAACGAATTTTATAGCAATTTATGATTTGTAAATACAATTATTGAATTATAAAAATTGTGTTTTTCAGCGGTGAAATACGTTATTTTGTCGAAAAATGTTAAAATTAAGTGTATTTCATCGATTAAATATGTTTTTTAGCGTCGTAGTTCAAAATGAATTATATATTTGACTCGTACTAAAAATTTGTTTTTAGTTCAATGGATTAATTAATTAATATTTGCCTTGTGTTGTGTGTAATTAGAGACCCTAAATCTACCAGCATAGTAAAGCAAATAAACGAAAACCGAGATTGAGGGATCTCGGTTTTTTGTTTTTATAATAGTGAATAACTTAAGCTATTTCTCTTATTTTAATCTGTATTCATGTGTCTTTTTATAAAACAAGTCGTAATTTTATTTTTCAGTAAATTAGTATTCTGATATGAATTATAAAACGCTATTATATATAACTAGCCTGTTTCTAATAACTTTAGGTTTTCAAGAAAAACAAACCTTACCTGATGGCTTTGTTTATGCAAAATCTGTAATACCTGATTTGGATGTTGAATTGCGCTATTTTTCAGAAAATAATTTTGTTGGCGATACTATAGATGGTTATAAAGCGAATCGTTTAATAATAACCAAAAACACAGCAGAGAAGTTAAAATTGGTTCAAGAAGAGTTGCAAAAACAAAACTTGTGTTTAAAAGTTTATGATGGCTATAGACCACAGCGTGCTGTAAACCATTTTATTAGATGGGCAAAAGACTTAAATGACACTATTAAGAAACAGCAATTTTATCCTGAGGTAAATAAAAAAAACTTGTTTAAAGCAGGCTATATAGCTTCGCGATCTGGTCATAGTAGAGGGAGTACTATTGATTTAACCATTACTAATGGCGAAACTGGCGAACCTTTAGATATGGGAAGTCCTTATGATTTTTTTGGAGAAGCCTCTTGGGTTGCTCATGAGGCCTTAACAGATGAGCAAAAGAAAAACAGACAGTTACTACAAACTGTAATGCTAAAACATAATTTTAGAAACTACGCAAAAGAGTGGTGGCATTTTACACTACGTTGGGAACCTTTTTCAAAAACTTTTTTTGATTTTGAAGTTGAGTGATTTTACAAATTAGGTATAATATTCATGGTGTTTTTTATTTTAAAAGCACATTGGTTTTGCAGAAATGTAAATTCATAATATTAAACCTTAATGCTTCATTCATCTTTATAGGTTTTGTAGGTTAATCCGATACCATAATTAAATAAATCTCTTTTTAGTAAACTAGATTGTAAGCCATTCCCTTTTTCAAATTTCACCCAATTATTTCCGTTAATAAATACGCGTTTTATATACGTGTTTTTACTTTCAATCTCGTCTGTAAATGGTAACAAAGGTCTAAAATTAGTTGGTATTTTAACAATACTGCCCGTTTTAGATTTTATCTCTTTGTACTTTTTATTTGGTAATAATTTACCGGCTTTGTTGGTGTAACCTAAAACTTGAAGCGACACAAAAAATCCATCTTTAGGAATGTAGATATCGTAGTCTTCAACATTTAAATCGTATGCATCTCCATCTTTTTCAGTTGCTCTAAAAACGATGGTTTCGTAGGTTAGTGCTTTACCAGGAACTCCGTTATCATTTTGATAAAATTTTACTTTAAAAAGCGTCGAAAATTTCTTTTTATCACTGTTTTTACGGTTGCGTTTTTCCCAATCTTTAGATTCTAAAGCAATAGGGAATTGTACATTAGTGATCTTTTGATCTTTTGAACTTGTCTTAGGAAAATATACTGCAATCTCAGATTCTATAGTAGGTAGCCAACAATTATAATAATCGTCATCTAGAGATGGTTTTAGTTTTTCTTCTTTAAATTTTCTATCAATTGTAACACCTATAAAAACTTCATCTAATTCTGAAGCTTCCGGTTGCATCAGAAGTTGATTAGGTAAATTGTTTGTAGCAACATTAAGGTCTTTAAAACCTAATGCAGAAATAAAAAGCGAATCGATATCTGGATATAATTTTTTAGTAAAAAAAAACTGCCCCTCATCATCGGCAAAAATACCGTTGCCATTGCCAAAAGAAATGGTGGCGTAACTAATAGGATACGTAGAAATGCTGTCTTTAATAGTAATTTGAGCAAAGGATAATTGCCCAATTAAGAAAAGTGAAAATAGTATTTTATGCATGGTTAAGCTTATAGTTTCTAAAGATACACTATTTATACGCATAAAAAAACGTCTCAAAATGAGACGTTTTTATGTTGTTTACTAATTGGGATAATACCAAAATGGTATAGAAGCTGCTGTTTTAGATAGGGTATCTGATGCTTTTAGTTCCTTGCGTTTTACATGTAAGATGTGTTTACCGTCATCTAAATTCTTTACACCAATATAGGTTTCAAAGCCGTTTTGTTTTTTTACGGTTTTACCAAGAACAAAATCTGTTTTATATAATATAGTATCAATTTCAACAGAATAGAGTGAATTAAATGTTGTCATATATTCACTTTTTAAGGCATCACTAATAGCACCAGAATTAATGGAACTCATTTCAGAGGTAATCCCTCTGGTGTCTTCGTCAAGTTTTAATTTAGGGTTAAACTTGTAAATTTCATCTTCTATAGATTTATCAAAAACAATAAATACTTTAATGTATGAATCGCTTATCACTTTACTATTAATAGCGATATTTTGAATAAAATCGGAATCATCAACAAGCATATCTTCATAATTTAATGAATTAGAAATGTGCTGCCCTGAAGGTTCAATAAAGTTAAAATAGTTAGACTGATTGTAGTATAAAGAGGTCATCCATATCAATGAAATATAGATGGGAACTAAAAATAAACTTAAACGTTTTCCGAATTTATGATCTAGGAAATTATAGACTAATGGTCGGTATAAAAACGAAAGTGTAATAATACTAAAACACCAATAGATTGGGAAGTACAGCTTGCTAATCCATTTTTTCTTTTTTAAAAAACCAAGAGTTATAAAATCTATAAAGGTAAGTAGCATTCCAACAGTAAGAAACACCAAAAGAATAATGCCAAAATATGTTGAGATGTCACTAAAAGTATGATTATTCAGAAAAACAGTAATCACAAAAGCAATAGCCCCAAAAGTTAGCGCAATGGCCAACATATAGAAAATAAGTAAAAACGAAATAGCAAAAATAACACTACAGTAGTTCTCTAAACGCCCAATATACCTATCAAAAGAGCCAACTTTACGTTTTAGATAGTTGTTAAATCGTTTGCTGTAATTTAAGGTGTCGTATTCAATGTCTCCAGAAACATAACGTAATCCTAAGGCTCCAATCCATAAACCTCGTAAAAGTACATGTAGTAGTAAGTTAAAAATTAATATAGAACAAGCCGAAAGCGCTACAATCATAACTATCGAGAAAAAAATATTGTTTTCGTTTTGAGCGTGTTGGTAGGCAATTTCTAAGTTTGGGTAAGCGGAGAATAAGCCAAAAATAGCGAAACCAGAAATTAGCAATTCTAATTGCCAGCTTTCTTCTTGTAGTTTATCTAATAGTTTTTTAAATGTTGGTTTATTATAATCTTCACTCATTGGTATTGGGTGGATTGAAATTCAGGTTAAAATTAGGCATATTCAATTAAAATCAATCTTTTTTATCCTATTTTGAAACTCTATCCAAATTTCATCGTTTTTATAATAGAACTCAACTTGATTTTTTTGCTTTTAGGAAATAGAAAAAGTCAGTATGAGTTTTTAAAAACCGCTAACCAACCCAATGCAGAAATTAGAAACGAAACTTATTAAGCTTTGCAAAAAAGGAAATGAAGTTGCTCAAATGCAAGTCTATGATAAATATAGTCAAGCTATGTATACCGTTGCTTGTCGTTATTTGAATGAAGAAGATGCAAAGGATGCGATGCAAGAAGGTTTTTTAAAAGCGTTTAGACATATTGATAGCTATAAACCCGAAGCCACTTTTGGAGCTTGGTTAAAACGTATTATCATTAACCAGTGTTTAGATGTTTTAAAGAAAAATAAATTAGAATTTGAAGCTGTCGAGGTCTCAGAATTGCAAATCTCAAATGAAGACGATTGGCAATTTGATATTTCAATTACAAAGCAAGAGATTTTATGTGCCATTGAGCAGATTACTGAAAAACATAGAGTAGTAGTGAAGCTTTATTTATTAGAGGGCTACGATCATGAAGAGATTTCAGACATCTTAGAAATTCCTGTAAAAACCTCACGTACACATCTAAGACGTGGGAAATTAAAGTTACAAGACCTATTAAAACAAAAGTACAATGAAGCAAGATATTAGAACCTTATTTACAGAGGAAGACGATTTAAAACCGCTTCCTAAAAATCATAGAAGTGAATTTGCAGATAAGCTTAAAAAGCAATCCAAACCAAAGCAAAATCCTTATACTTGGTTAGGTGCTGCAGGTATTTTAATTATGGCATTAACTATAGGGTTTAATGCTCTAGAAATGGAAACAAAACCAGAACAAAATCAGGTGTCACCAATAGTAGCACAAGTAGAAGCGGTTGAGGCAGCCTATCTTAAAGATATTGAAACCGAATGGCAGAGTTTTGTAGCTATTGCAGATGATGCCATTTTGGTAGAACGGTTTAGAAAAAAATTGAAAGACTTAGATGCAGATTATCAAGATATTTCTCTTCAGTTTAAAGACGATTCTAATAACATTTTAGTCATTGAAGCATTAGTTGAAAACCTTCAAACGCGACTTCAAATTTTAAAAGACATTCAAAAGCACATCAATATATTAAATCAAAACAACGAACATCATGAAAAATCAATTTAAAATCTTATTGCTGATGCTCATCACATCAGTAATGCTAAATGCACAACAACACAAGATTCTTAGTGAGTCTTTTACAGCCGATATAAACACCACAACCATTTTTAATTTAGATAACATTACAGTGGCGTTGGAGGAGTCCACAGATGGAAAAGTTCATGTAGATTATATCATGGAATTTGATGGATATTCAAAGAAAGAAATTAATTCCTTTTTAGACGAGATAAAAGTAGAGGTTGGTAAATTTGATAATCATATTACACTCAATGCTAGTAGTGAAAATAAAATTTCACTAGAAACTTATGAATTTAAAACAACAGATGCTATTACTATAAATCAATCGTTTTTTGAGTCTAAAAAGGATTCTGTCAGTCGTAAATCATTAGAAGTTTTACGTTTAGAAATAGAACAGAATAACCGCAGTATACAGGGTAATTCTTTAAAATATATTAACGATCGCTTTAAAAAAGTTGACAAAAATGGTAAGGTGACTAATTTTAAAAAAGGAGGTATAAAAATGATGAGAAGTCGTTTTACAATTAAAATTCCACCGTATTTAAAATTAATAGTTAATGCAAAAGAATCAGGATTATATATAAGACATCATCTAAGAAATGAATTGACAGGAACACTGATTGGTGGCACTTTAAAAACGAAAGAAATCTCAAATCCGTATAATAAAGTTAAAATTGAGAACGCAACATTGGAAGCAATAGCTATTGAAGGTGGTGATTTTGATTTTATTAATTTAAAAAACAGTAAAATAGGTAGTATTCAAAACACTAAAATTACGTCTGAGTTTTCAAAAGTTGAAATAGGAGAAATTCGAAAAAATGTGACCATAACGGACTTTAATAGTGAGTATTATTTTTATAATTGGGCCAAAGATTTTAAACGTTTTAATCTATATTCTGAATATTCTAAAATACATTTTTGGTATCCCAAAGCAAACCATAGTTTAAAGGTCATTGGTAATAACACTAAAAACCTTGTAAGCAATAATAAATTCGAAATTAATATGCAGCCAACAAGTAAAGAAGAGAAATATACAATGATGGTTAAAGAACCACATCCTGATGAAAAATTATCTGGACAAATATTCTTCGATATTGTACATGGTATTATTTATTCTCATAACGATGCTATCAAAAAAATAAATAACTAAATCATGAAAACAATTAAGATAATTGCCATAGCATTAAGTTGTTTTGGAATAGTACAAGCACAACAAAGTGAAGTGAATTTTAATACCACTTCAGGTTTAAAAATGGAAACTGAATATGCGTCAGATATTGAAGAGATAAGTGATCTTTTAAGTTTTGAAGGCATTGATTATATGAAGTTGAAATTTTCAGGCGAACAACTTAAAGGGAAAAGTTATAAGCTCTCAGTCAAGGAAATTTGGGATGGTAAAATAGTGTCTGATACCACCATTATAAATAGTAAAACGATTGGCTATAAGCAGTTTGAAACATTAAGTGATACTGTTTTTAAAATGAAAGTGATATCAAAACGAACCAATGATAACCAATTGAAAATGACTTTTAAATTTCCTAGATTTAGTATCACTAAAAAATATGATGCTATCGACTCTGATAATTACAGTTTAAGAAATCTAGTAGACGAAAGTAACTTAGAAATAGGCTACGATAAGTCATTCTATCTGTTAGCTTATATTTTACCTTACGAAAGAGAAGATGGTTCATTATCGTGGTGCGATGTTGGTACCTCTGGAGATAAGGTTGAAGAATGGGGATCTAAATTTGGAATAAAACACTATCTGCTTTTCGAAATGAAATTTGAATAATTCCATTATTATATAAACAAAAAAAGCACTTAAGTTCTTTAAGTGCTTTTTGTTTTTTTTGCTAACACCTAACACCTAACACCTAAATTAATACCAACGTTTCTTCTTCTTTTTAGAAGCTTCACTTTTACGTCCTTTTTTATACTTACTACCTTTCTTTTTATGTACAATAGGTTTGGCTTTAGGATCTAAAGGGTAAGGATGCTCAGTTTCCACAGGAATCTGAACATTTATAGCATTCTGAATGGTTTTTACATAACTTTTCTCATCAGCAGAACACATAGAATAGGCTTTCCCTATATGACCAGCTCGTCCTGTTCTACCAATTCTATGTACATAAGTTTCAGGTACATTGGGCATATCAAAATTAAGAACGTTATCCAATTCGTTAATATCAATACCACGAGCAGCAACATCAGTAGCAATCAATACTTTTACATAACCATTTTTAAACTTATTTAGTGCTGTTTGGCGTTCACTTTGTGCTTTATCTCCATGAATACTATTTACGGCATAACCATTTTTTAATAAGGTTTGTTCCAATTTATCTACACCATATTTGGTACGTCTAAAAATGAGTACGTTCCCTTCAATAGTGTTTCGCATTAAATGCAAACACAATTCAATCTTATTGCGTTTAGGGACGTAATACAACAGTTGACTCACGTCTTTTGCAACCGATTTAGTTGGAGTTACATCAATACGTTCTGGAGTTTTAAGAATGGTATTTGCTAATTCTTCAATTTTAAAAGGAATTGTAGCCGAGAATAATAAGGTTTGTTTGTCTTTAGGACACAAGCGCTCAATTTTCTTTATATCATCTATAAAACCCATGTCTAGCATTAAATCGGCTTCATCTAAAACAAAGGTTTCAATATAATCGAGATTAATATAATCTTGCTTATGCAAATCGAGTAGGCGACCAGGAGTGGCGACTAAAATATCGACCCCTTTTTTTAATACATCAATTTGAGGTTCAATAGATGCACCACCAAAAACAACTAAGGATGTTAGATTGGTAAACTCAGCGTAAGTCTTAAAATTCTGCTGAATTTGTACTGCTAATTCTCGTGTAGGACTTACGATTAAGGCTCTAATTTTTTTGCCTTTTTTTGGTGCATCTTGTTTATCAAACAATTGTTGTAAAATAGGTAATGCGAAAGCAGCTGTTTTTCCTGTTCCTGTTTGTGCAGAAACAATAACATCTTTGCGGTCTAAAACCAATGGAATAGTACGTTGTTGTACTAAAGTTGGTTCAACATAACCAGAAGCATCAACAGCTTTTAGTAAAGGTTTTATGAGATGTAAGTCTTTAAATGACATGTGTTTTGTATTTATGGCAAAGGTAGAATAAATGTTTTACCAACGTTCTTGTATCCAATCGTTTTGTTCTTGTTCCGTTAAAAAGGTCCAAGCGATAAATCTACTGATTTTATGACCTTGTCCCATTTCAATAGTTTTTACAGCAGTGGCATTCACTTTGTCTAAAACTTTATAGGTTGGTTTTAGTGTCACTTCTTTCGAAATTAAACTTGTAAACCAATAACATTGTTTGCCAAAATGCTTGCTTTCATAAATCATGTCTTTTACAAAGCGTGCTTCACCACCTTTGGTCCATAACTCGTTGTGTTGTCCACCAAAATTTAAAAGCGCTTTGTTAGGGCGTTTACCTTTTAGGTTCCTCTGTTTTTTTAAACTTGCTTTTTGAGCATCTTCGGCAGAGGCATGAAACGGTGGATTACAAATCGTAAAATCTACTTTTTCTTCTGGTTTTAAGATGTCATAAAAAAAGTTGTTTGCTTTGTCTTGACGTCTAATTTCTAGAGTAGATCTTAATTTGTAATTTTTTTGCTCTATAGTTTTAGCAGATATAATAGCGGTTTCATCAGTATCACTTCCTATAAAGGACCAGCCATATTCATGCTGACCAATAATAGGATAGATGCAATTGGCACCAACTCCAATATCTAAGCCTTTTATATGATTTCCTTTTGGAATAATTGTGCTATCTCCTTTTAATAAATCGGCGATATTATGAATATAATCGGCTCTGCCAGGAATTGGTGGGCATAAATAATGCTCAGGAATATCCCAATATTCTAATCCGTAATGGTGAATTAATAAAGCTTTATTAAGTGCTTTTACAGCTGCAGGATTGAAAAAATCTACAGAATCATCACCATATGTGTTTGGAGCCACATACTTGGCTAATTCTGGAGAACTTTTGATAAGTGCGTCAAAATTGTAGCGTGATCTATGCTGACTTCTTGGATGAAGTTCTGATTTTACTTGAGGATGTTGTTTTTTCTTTTCCAATGCTTAATAATTTATGGAGGCAAAGGTAATGGAAAAGAAATTGGGTTATTGAGACCTAAGCCTAAATAACCCAATTCATTTTAAATATATTAGTAATTAAATTAATCTACTTTTTTGAAACGTAACATTTCGTCACCAGCTTCATTGTAAAAGTATAACGTTAATCCTTCTTTTTTATATGTTGAAATGCTGTTAAATGCTTGGTCAAAACTGTCTGGAATAGCCATATCCATACACATTTTTCGAGTGGATGCTATAGCTCCAAATTCGATAGTATCTGAAGTTATGTTTTTTATTTGTCCGGTGTAATTATTACAACCATTAGTTCCAGATGCACGCATTTCAGTGGTGTTTAGTTCAAGAGTTGGTACATTGCTTGTACTTTCTATCGCTTTACCATTAACATGGGTTGCTGCCCAAATATCATGAATGGCTAATTTAGGATCTTGTTTTTTTTCTAACACTTTTATAAGATCATATTGAATTGAAGACGCATCAGCAGGAACGCTTTTAGAATCTAACTGTGTTTCTGCAACTTCAATTTTTTGCAAATAACCAGGTTCAAAATTAAACCCATTTATTGTTGCGTAAAAATTAGACCATTCTGCATTTTCATAATTATCGGCTTTTGAAACTTGTAAGCAAGTTGTTTTTCCAGCACCAGCATCACAATCAACTTTGGCACTATTTACCCAATAGGTTGCCGTCGTTTTTTTTGTTGTGGAGCAGGAGGATAACATTACTGTTAAAATTACTACTGACATTGTTTTTAGTATCGTCATAAATATAAATATTGGTTATGATAGATGAAAATCAAAAGTCTTGCCAATTTTTAATTTAAGCATCATCGTTTAATTACTATTCCATAGTAACGACCAAATCATCTTGTTTTACCATACTGCCTTCAGCTAAAGTTACCGATTTTATTTTGCCAGATTTATGTGCTGTAACGGTTGTTTCCATTTTCATGGCTTCAATTATAAACAACGGATCGTTTTCTTTAACGGTTGTACCTTTTTTTACTAAAACTTTATATAAAGAACCTTGTAAAGGAGCGCCAACTTGGTTGTTGTCTTCTTTGTCTATTTTTACATTTTCAACCTTTTTTATATTTAAAGAGGTATCAAAAATTTCAACAAATCGGTTTTCACCATTGACCTTAAAAAATACGGTTCTTACTCCATCGTCATTTGGAATACTTACTGAAAGTAATTTTACAATTATTGTTTTTCCTGGTTCAAGCGTAATGTTGGTTTCTTCTTGAAGCTTCATACCAAAAAAGAAATCTTTAGTTGGTATTAGTGCTATATTTCCGTAAAGTTTATAGTTTTCATGGGCTTTCTCAAATACTTTTGGATATAACATAAACGATAAGAAATCTTCTATTTCAATAGGTCTTGTAAAGCCTTGTTGGAACTTCTTTTTAAAAGCAGCAAATTCTTTAGTAAAATCTACGGGTTTTAAATGGGCATTTGGTCGGTCTGTGTAAGAGGCTTTATTTTTTAATATAATTTTCTGAAGCGCTTTAGGAAAGCCTCCGACGGGTTGACCTAAATCTCCTTTAAAGAAATTGATTACCGATTCTGGAAACGAAATCGTTTCGCCACGTTGCATGACATCTTCTGGCGTGAGATTATTAGTCACCATAAAAATAGCCATATCACCAACCACTTTAGAGCTTGGTGTGACTTTTATGAGGTTGCCAAACATCGTATTGACTTGTGCGTACATTTTCTTTACCTCATCAAAGCGGTCTCCAAGACCTAAGGCTATGGCTTGTGGTCTTAAATTTGAATATTGACCACCAGGAATTTCATGTTGATACACCTCAGCTGTTCCTGCTTTTAATCCGGATTCAAAAGGATAGTACATTTCACGTGTATCTTCCCAATAGTTTGAAAACTGATTGAGCGTATTCATATCAAAATCATGAGCGCGTTTTTGCCCTTTCATCATTTCAACAACGGCATTAAAATTGGGTTGAGAAGTGAGTCCAGATAAGCCGCCAAGTGCTACATCAACCACATCAACTCCAGCTTCAATGGCTTTTAAGTATGTTGCGGTTTGTAAGGATGAGGTATCGTGCGTATGAAGATGAATCGGGATATTTACAGTGTCTTTCAAAGCACCAACTAATTCCGTTGCAGCATAAGGTTTTAATAAACCAGCCATATCTTTTATGGCGATCATATGCGCGCCTGCATTTTCTAAATCTTTTGCGAGTTGCGTATAATAGTTGAGATTGTATTTGGTTTGCTTTGGGTCTAAAATGTCTCCTGTATAACTAATGGCAGCTTGCGCAATTCCACCTGTTTTATCACGAACATAATTTATGCTAGGTTCCATAGCTTTTACCCAATTGAGTGAGTCGAAAATTCTAAAAATATCAACTCCATTTTCCCAAGATTTTTCAACAAATTTCTCAATTAAATTATCAGGATAGGCTTTGTAACCCACAGCATTAGAGCCACGTAATAACATTTGAAACAAAATGTTTGGAACGGCTTTACGTAATTCTCTTAAGCGTGTCCAAGGACTTTCGTGTAAAAAGCGGTAACAGACATCAAAAGTTGCTCCTCCCCAAACTTCCATACTAAAAGTGTTGGGATGGTTTTTAGCAAAGCTTTCGGCCACTTTAAGCATATCATAACTTCGCATACGTGTTGCTAAAAGTGATTGATGCGCATCGCGCATGGTGGTATCTGTATAATGTATTTTATTGTCGTCTTTTAACCATTGGCAAAAGGCTTCAGGACCTAATGTTGTTAATAGATCTTTAGTGCCTTTTGGAAATGCTTCAGAGCGATTATACTTAGGAACTTTAGCTGTTCTAAACACTTTGGTTTTATCAATATTTTTAACATCAGAATTACCGTTAACAATTACTTCAGCTAAGAAGTTCACTGCTTTAGTGGTTCGGTCTTGAGGTAGTTTTATTTCGAATAATGAAGGCGTATTTTGAATAAAATTGACAGTGACTTTTCCTTCCTTAAACGTTTCATGCTGAATGACATTTTGAAGAAAATGAATATTGGTTTTTACACCTCTAATTCGAAATTCTTTTAAGGCACGTGTCATTTTCCGAACCGCTCCATCGAGTGTTCTACCATGTGCAGACACTTTTACAAGCATAGAATCGAAAAACGGACTCACATTATACCCTTGATAAATACTACCAGCATCTAAGCGAATTCCCATTCCCGAAGCACTTCGGTAAGTGGTAATATTACCGTAATCTGGTGTGAAATTGTTTTCAGGATCTTCGGTTGTTAATCGACATTGCAAAGCAAAACCATAGGTTTGTAAGGATTCTTGATCGTATATTTTTATTTGCTGATCCGATAATTTATAACCACCAGCAATGAATATTTGGGTTTTTACCAAATCAATTCCAGTAACCATTTCGGTAACCGTATGTTCTACCTGAATTCTTGGGTTGACTTCAATAAAATAAATATTGTCTTGTTGATCTACTAAAAATTCAACCGTACCAATGTTATTATAGTTGACTTCAGAGGTAATGGCAACAGCATATTTGTATAAGGCATCTTTTACCTTTTGAGATATATTATAAGATGGAGCAACTTCAACAACTTTTTGATGGCGACGTTGCACAGAACAGTCACGTTCAAATAAATGTCTAATATTACCATGTCTGTCGGCTACAATTTGTACTTCAATATGTTTAGGGTTCTCTACATACTTTTCTAAAAACATGGTATCGTCACCAAAAGCGTTTAAGGCTTCGTTTTTAGCGGAATCAAAATGTTGTTCTAGGTCTTTATCATTTCTAACCACGCGCATTCCACGTCCACCACCTCCAGAAGCAGCTTTTAGCATTAATGGATAACCGATGGTATTAGCTTCTGAAAGTGCAATTTGTAAAGAACTAAGGTCTTTTTTATTACTTTCTATAATGGGAACATTACATTTTACAGCGATTTTCTTAGCGGTAATTTTATCGCCCAAAGCATCCATAACTTCAGGGTCTGGACCAATAAAAATAATGTCGTTTTCAGCACATCGTCTCGCAAATTCTGAATTTTCAGATAAAAAACCATAACCAGGATGAATAGCATCTACATTTTTTTCTTTTGCTAAAGTCACAATTTCATCAATATCTAAATAAGGCTTTAGGGGATCGTTGTCTTCACCTATTTGATATGATTCATCTGCTTTATTTCTATGTTGCGAATAGCGATCTTCATAGGTGTAAATAGCAACTGTAGAAATGTTAAGTTCTGCACATGCTCTTAAAATACGAATAGCGATCTCACTTCGGTTAGCAACTAATATTTTTTTGATCTTCATGAGTGTGTTAATGTGTTGGTATTGTTTTGGTTAAATGTTTTAATGCTAGAGTTGAAAATCTAATTTGTGATAATTTAAATTATGAAAATAATATTAACTATAACGTTTTCGTGAAAGTTACATAAATTATCAATAAGGTACATTTTTGTAGGTAGAAATTAGGTGTGTGGTTGAATAATAACTATAACCTGATTCAATTATTAAATAAATCTTATTGTGAATGGTTTAATGTAAATAAAACTTTAGACGTTTTCTTGTACGTTGAGGTAAAGCATCATTATTAAGTAGTAAATTAATATGATTTGGATTTTTATTTTCGGCGTATAATAATTCGAAAAAATCAAAAATTGAAACACTATCTTTTGCAGATGTAATTAATTTAAAATGATCGCCAGTTTTTACATGACCTTCTTCTAAAACTCTAATATATGTTCCGGAATAGCCTTGATCTATAAATTGTTGTAAAACGGCTTCAGTTCCAAATTTATGCGCAAACTTAAAGCACGGTTCTCTGGGTTGTGTAATTTGTACTAATGCGTTTCCTAGTTTATAAACATCACCAATAAAAAGTTGTTTTTCATCTAAATTTTCAACGGTTAAATTCTCTCCTAGCATACCATAAGTCCAATCTAAATTTGGATATAAACCTTGCCAATAGGGATATTGGTTTGCAGAAAATAGATAGCAGGCTTTAAACTCTCCACCATGAACCTTTCGATCTGAAACTTCATCACCTCTAACGTCTTTTTTGCCTAAATAGATAGGAACATCAGTTGGTTTCTTATAAATACCAGTGGTGATTTCTTCTCCATTCCAAATGAATTTGGTTGGTTGTGCAATATTGGTTGAGATAATTTTCATTTTATAAAAATAAAAAAACCACCTTAGCTTATCTAAGGTGGCTTTAAAAACTTATTGTTTTACTCTGAAACCTCTTCTATAGATATTAAATTATCGTCAGGAATACGGTCTATCATTTTATTATAAGGATCTATACCTGCTCTAATTGGTAATTTACTTGTAATATAAGTGAAAGAGGATTTTCCTGGCTTTACCCAAAGACGTTCTATAATTAATGGGGATTTAATTGTCATACCTTGAGCATTCTCTATATCATTATCAAAAATGGCAATTTCTAACAAATTGGCTTTGGTTCCTTCTTTTAGTAACTTTCCTGTGCCGTCAAAATAATTCTTACTACTTTCTACACTAAATGTTACTTCATATTTATTGTCAGCTAGTTTTTTATAAGTGGCTTCGGTAACTTTATTAGAGTATAAGGTTATGTTTTCAAAACTATCTTCTAAATAATATTTTAAAGAATCTGGTGTTACAGATTTCATATAATTGTACCATTCTGTAGTTGTTGTAAATGGAGCGTTTTGTCTAAATTTAGCAGCTTCGGTATAAGCTTTAAAACCTCTATTTAAATTGTCCTCACCAATTAAATCTTGAAGGCCATATAAAATTAAGCCTCCTTTTCTATACCAAACATAAGTCTGATTATCATTGTCTAAAAGTGTTTTTTCAAATTTACTTTCGTTAGCTCTACTCCTTAAGTAGAGGTCTAATTCTTCTTTTAAGAATTTTTGCATTGCATCGACTCCATATTCTTTTTTCATTACCATTAGTGATGAATACTCAGCCATAGATTCTGAAATCTGATTTGCACCACGAGTTGCAGATGGACTAATCTGATGTCCCCACCACTGGTGAGCAACTTCATGAGCAGTCACAGTATACACATAGTCTAAATCGTTAGGGTCACTAAAATCACCCACCCAACCAAAACTCTCTGCAAAAGGCACTGTATTAGGAAATGACTGTGCAAATGTTGAGTATCTTGGAAACTCTAAGATGCGCATTTGGCGGTATTGGTATGGTCCATAATTTTCAGAAAAATAATCCATAGAATGTTTTACTCCTTTTACAAAACGATCAAGATTATAGGTATGTGTTGGATGATGGAAAATTTCAATATTCACTTTTTCTCCAGATTTACCTGTCCAAACTTCACGATGTACCTCATATTCGGCTGAAGAAATATTATAGAAAAAATCGAGTTCTCCACTCATTTTATAGTGGTAATATTTACGTCCATTTTCTTCCCATTCTTTTTGTAATTGACCTGGCATTATTGCAATTTGATTAGGTGCCGTACTCACTGTTCCTTCGAAAGTGACATAATCTGCATCGTCATTAAATAGGAAATTACTGGTTCCCCAAGGATCTGTTTGTACTGGTTGTTGATAATCTTTTATTGGTAGATTATACTTTTTTCGATCTTGATCACTTGTTAATTCACTTTGTGAGTTATAACCAAACGAAGGAAAGAAATTGTTGTTTAAAAAAGTTCCATTATAAACGATATCGGAACCTGTTCCTTCATTAGGGAATCCTTTATAGGATGCAGCAACTTCTAATTCTAAGGTAATAGTGTCATTGGGTTGCATTGGTTTATCAAAGGCATAAATTTCGTAACCATAATCATCATAGCGTTTACCTAATTTTGGTGATTTGCCATCTAGAGTAAACGTTTTCATTTCCTTTTTTAACAAGCCTTCCGCTCCCCAATTAAGATGTAATGAATCTATAACTTCATTTGTTTTATTCACCATAATATAATTGGTTTTAATGGTGGCTGAACGCTCTTCGGGTACTAAATCGGCAAAAACCTTAACATCTATGACCTTAGGTTGTGCTATTTTATCATATTTACCAAGTTGCTTTTCGTAATCTGCAGAACCTATGGTACTAGCTTCTACAGATCTATAATTATTGATTGTTTTGGTGTTATAATTTATAAATGCACCAGAGCCAATAAATACAGCTAATAAAATGATAAGCGTTCCAATAGTTCTAATATTTAAACGTTCTTTAGCGAGTTGCCACCTCGCTTTTCGACCAGAATCTGTACCACGTTTCCAAAATAAATAGCCAATTACTGTTAGTACTCCTCCACAAGCTAACCAATAGGTTCTAAACCATAATAGTGCTTCGCCGAAATGACCGAATCCGTTCATATCTGAAATGGTATAACTTGGAGCGTAACTGTACAAGTATAAGTTGTTATTTACATCGGCTAAACTGTTTAATCCAAAAAGTAACACCCAAATAGCGATGGCAATCACGTGTCCCATAAACTTTTTTGTAACTAAAGAATGTACAAAAAAGGCTAACATGATAAAGATGATATACTTTGGGAATTCAATAAGGTATAAATCAGTGAAGTATTTATCAAATTCAAAATTAAAATAACCTTTAATAATTTGATTTAAAACACCACTAACCAAAATCATATTTACTAAGACGAAACTTACCATAACAAGTGCCAAAAATTTAGAACCATATACAATTCTATTTGGTAATGGTAAGGATCCAAAGATTTGATCGTAATTAACATTACGTTCGCGATGCAATACTTCACCAGTCATAAATACAATAAGAATAAATATAAGTATGATATAGGTAAAATCTTTGACCTCTAGCATGTAGTAGGTGAGAGGTAATGACGGAGTTCCGTATATAGGAAAGCCAAACCAAGCATCGAAAAACAGGAATAATACAGCAGCTATAAGTATCGCTTTAAAGAAGTTATCTCTAATAATATTTTTAAATTCCATATAAGCCAAACCAAATAATAATTTTAGGTTTAAGCTATTTGAAAAGACTTGTGATACGCTTGGAATTTTAGTTAACGCAGCTGATGCCTTTGGCATATCTAAATTGTCGTCTTTCTTTTTAGAAGTATAGTTCTTGTTTAAGAATTTTATAAAATCGAATTTAAATAACGTATAGAGAAGTGCAAGTAATCCAATCCCAACCCATATTAAGCGGTTCCATACTAGCATTCCGCTAAAAGGGACGGTTAAAGAATTTTGTTCTTCGGGAGTCCAATACCTGATAACATTACTGTATGTACCTATGCCAAAAGGATCTAATAGACTTACTAAATCGGTATTTTCAAGGTCTTGAGTTAAGGTTAGTGTAATTAAATAAGTGATAAAAAGAATGGCACCACCAGCATAAGCTAACATCACTTTTTTGGTAAGACTTACTAACGCAAAAAAGATACAACCTGCAAAGAAAAAATTGGTCCAGTATAAGGTTAATGTAGGTTGTAAATAATGCCAAAAATTAAAATCCGTAAAACGATCGGGTTCTACATAGCCAGCAAAAGGACCTATAGCAAATCCTATAATTAAACCTAAATGCAACCCTAAACTTACTAAAAATAAGACAGACATAGACCCTAAAAAGCGTCCTAATAAATAGCCTTTTTCAGTAACAGGAAATGAAAAATAGTAATTTTCAGTTTTATGTTCTATATCTCTATAAACAGGAACACCCATAATAGCACTAGAGAGCATAATACCAAAAATACTTATAGTAGAAAGCATGGTTGCTATAGCCACAGGCGAGTTTACAAACACTTTTTCTGAGGCAGGTCCGTTTCCTCCGATAGAAACAATAAGGCCAAATAGTAAAAGAATTCCAAAATATGCCCAAGTTGCAGGACGCTTAAATCTGTATTTTATTTCGAATAGAAAAATTTCTTTAAACATAATTGATTGATTTTATTTGGTTAATTAGCAATTATGCAGAAACAGTTTCCATACGAGATGTAATTTCAGCAAAATAAACATCTTCTAAATTGGCAGTACTAGCATCAAAAGAAGCGTCTGGTTGATTGTCACTTAAAACATGAATTATTGTTTGTCCGGCTTTAAGATGCGTAGAAATAACATGCATATTATTCTGATAGTCTTCTAGCGCTACTTTTTCAATGGCTTTTTTCCAAACTCTACCTTTTACAGCTTCAGTTAAAACACTAGGATTACCTTTGGCTACCACTTCGCCTAAACAGATAATGGCCATATTATTGCATAAATTAGAAATATCTTCAACAATATGTGTAGATAAAATAACGATGGTATTTTCACCAATTTCACTTAACAAATTATGAAAGCGCACCCGTTCAGCAGGATCTAAACCAGCTGTAGGTTCATCAACAATAATAAGTCTTGGATCACCAATTAATGCTTGAGCTATTCCAAAACGCTGTTTCATTCCACCAGAATAGGTACCTAAACTTTTATTTCTGACGTGCCATAAATTTGTTTTATTGAGTAAAGATTCTACTAAGTCTTTTCGTTCTCCTTTATTAGAAACACCTTTTAAAGACGCAATATGATTTAGCATGTTGTAAGAACTTACTTTGGGATATACTCCAAACTCTTGTGGTAAATAACCTAGAATTTTTCGGACTTTAGACTTGTCGTTTAAAACGTCAATATCGTCTAGCATAACAGAACCAGAGTCTGCTTGCTGTAGAGTGGCTAGAGTTCTCATTAATGATGATTTTCCTGCACCATTTGGACCTAATAGTCCAAACATACCTTGTGGAATAGTTAGTGTAACATCTTTTAAAGCTTGTACGCCATTTGAATACGTCTTGCTCAAATTCTTAATTTGTAACTCCATGTTTTAGTTTGTTTTTTTTGGTTGGTATTGTGTTAAAGATAATAAAATTATAGAATGTATTGATTTATAATCTATTAGCTTTTTATCTTGATATGTATATATGACGTTTCAATTTAATTTTAGTTACAATTACTCTGAGGTAAAAGGTCTTTGTAAAGGCCTATTTTTTGTAAATACGTATTAGCATTTTTAGATATTGCAATTGATGAATTAATTATAAGTAGAATGGATGTTCAGATAGTTCCTGTAACAGATAAAGTGGAGCAGTAGCAACTTACTTTATGAAATAGTATAAATAATACGAATATAAGCGGAATGGTTTCTGGTATTTACATTGTAAATTATTAGCACATGTACAATAAAAAAGACCATCTTTCGATGGTCTTTTTTATTGTAATATTCTCTAGCTTTAACTCTATTTATTGCTTTAAAGTTTTCCAAAATGGCAACAAATTCATTTGGAACTTTTGGTATTTCTCAGGCATTTGAGTTAAAGGTTCTTCAGTAAAAGTGAAAGGTTTGTTGGCTTCAAAATTCCAATAACGTTCGCCTAATACACCATCTGTAGACTTGGTATGAGCCTTAGGAAAGTTGGTCATAGAGAACTTACCATCATTATTTTTATTAATTCCAAAAGCTTTTAAATCATTAGCAGTTGTGTAAGTTAGAGTCAGTTTTAAGTTAAGTGTTTGGGTGTCTTCAGAAATAAAGAAGTATTTCTCTTTTTTTGAATAATTTGCGAATTCTGAACTCCAAGGATAGTTGGGTTGAGTGATGTTTTTTAATTCACTCTTCACTTTTAAACTGTCGCTTTCATTCTGAATAATTGAAATTAAATTCTCTTGTAAAACAGTAATGGTTTTAGCTTCAGGATTTATTGTTATTGTTGCTTTTTCTGCGATAATGTTACTTTGGTGAATTCCAAAAAAAGTGCCAATAACAAAAAACAGTATTTTAATTTCTTCCATGAGCTAATATAAATAAAAAAGCGCAAGTTTATTAAACTTGCGCTTCATAGCTATTAATCTTAGGGAAATAAGGGGATATTTACCTTGTTAGTACTGCAAAAATAGAATTTTAATTAATTTAAAAAATTGATTTATGATAAGAAATGCAAAAAAATTATAATTCTTTTCTAATTCTGCTTAGGCTTTCTGTAGTCATACCTAGGTAAGAAGCTATATGATAGTTTTTTACGTTTTTTTCAATATTAGGATACGTATTAATAAAATTCAAGTAGCGTTCTGCTGCACTTTGAGATAAATAAGATAAAATTCGTTTTTGAAAGGCGGCAAAAGAGCGCTCTAGTTTTATTCTAAAGTAACTATCTATTTTTGGGATTTTAGTATATAGATCGTTCATGTCCTGTTTAGAAATTTTATACACTGTAGAATCCTGAATCGCTTCAATAGTTAAAATGGCCTTATCAGAATCTAGCAATGCTGTAAAGTCACTTACCCACCAATCCTTAATACCAAATTGAATGGTGTGTTCCTTGCCATGAGAATCTGTGTGGAATGTCCTTAAACAGCCCTCAAGAATATAATATTGAACATCAACAAGATCGCCAGCATTGAGGAGAATAGTACCTTTTTTTACATTGATTTTATGAAAAAGAGGCTCGATAATCTTCATTTCAGCCTTTGTGAAGTTAAGATCTTTAAAGGCTACTTTTATAATAGGATTATCGGATTGCACTTGTAGTGAATTAATTAATGTTTTTTAAGGTACGTAAAATAGTTGAGTAGAAATTATAAATTCGTTACTATAATCGAATATCTGTTTATCTGCTTTTTTCTATGAGAAAAAAAAACCACTTTGAATTAACAAAGTGGTTTTGAATATTAATGAGATTTCTGTTTTAGCAGATGTATGATTATTTAATCATCTCATAACTACGTTTGATAAAGTTAGTTAACTCTTCACCTTTTAAAAGACCTTGAGATAAACGTGCTAAATCTAAACTTTGGTTTATTAAACGTTCTTGTTTCTTTTTGGTTTTTGTTTCTAAAATTTCACCAACCAATGCAGAGTTTGTATTTACGATGAGGTTGTACATTTCTGGCATATTACCAAACATGTGCATTCCGCCACCACCAGTCTGTTGCATTTCTTTCATACGACGCATAAATTCTGGTTGTGTAATAATAAAAGGTGATGCATCACTGTCCATAGCTTCTAATTGTACGGCAAATTTTTCAGAAGGAATTACGTCTTTTAAGATAGTATCTAATTCGGTTTGTTGCTCTTCTGTTAATTTAGAAATGGTATTTTCTTCTTTCTTAATTAAGTTATCAATATGATCACCGTCAACTCTTGCAAAAGAAATATTCTCTTTAGTCGTTTCTAACTTCTGAATTAAATGCGATACAATAGGAGAGTCTAATAATAATACTTCATAACCTTTAGCTTTTGCAGCTTCAATATAGCTATGTTGCTGGTCTTTATTAGAAGCATAAAGAATAACTAGCTTACCATCTTTATCGGTTTGATTGGCTTTTATTTTATTGAAAAGCTCCTCATAGGTATAGAATTTTCCATCAACCGTAGGGTATAAAGCAAAAGCATCTGCTTTTTCGAAGAACTTCTCTTCAGAAAGCATTCCGTATTCAATAACGATTTTAATATCATCCCATTTTGCTTCAAAATCTTCACGATTCGCGTTAAATAATGATTTTAACTTATCAGCTACTTTACGTGTAATGTAAGATGAAATTTTCTTCACCGCACCATCAGCTTGTAAATACGAACGCGATACGTTTAATGGAATATCTGGAGAATCAATAACACCACGTAACATGGTTAAGAATTCAGGTACAATGCCTTCAACGTTATCCGTTACGTATACTTGGTTTTGGTACAGTTGAATTTTATCCTTTTGCATGTTCATATCATTCGTCATCTTAGGGAAATATAAAATCCCTGTTAAGTTGAATGGATAGTCTACATTAAGATGAATATTGAATAAAGGCTCTTCAAATTGCATTGGATACAATTCTCTGTAGAAATTTTTATAATCATCACTTTCTAATTCTGTTGGTTGTTTAGTCCAAGCAGGATTTGGATTGTTAATAATGTTATCTACAGTAATCTGTTTGTGTGGCTCAGTTGTTTCTTTGCCATCTTTATCTTTCGTTGTTTTTGGAGTAAAATCTGGGTCGTTTATTTCCTTAGTTCCAAATTTAATTGGAACAGGCATAAACTTGTTGTACTTATTAAGTAGCTCACTAATTCTTGATTCTTCTAAAAATTCAGTAGAATCTTCTGCAATATGAAGGATGATTTCAGTTCCTCTATCGGCTTTATCAGAAGGTTCTAATGTAAATTCTGGAGAGCCATCACAGGTCCAATGTGCAGCTTCAGCACCTGTATGCGATTTTGTAATAATTTCAACTTTTTCTGCAACCATAAATGCAGAATAAAAACCAAGACCAAAGTGACCAATAATACCTGAATCTTTTGCAGAGTCTTTGTATTTATCTAAAAATTCTTCAGCACCAGAAAATGCCACTTGGTTAATATATTTTTCAACCTCTTCGGCTGTCATTCCTAAACCTTGGTCAATAATGTGAAGTTTTTTACCTTCTTTATCAATTTTAACTTCAATGATAGGATTTCCATAGTCAGATTTAGATTCACCTATACTTGTAAGGTGCTTTAATTTTAGTGTGGCATCTGTACCATTACTAATAAGTTCACGTAAAAAGATTTCGTGATCGCTGTATAAGAACTTTTTAATTAACGGAAAGATATTCTCTACCGATACATTAATACTTCCTTTTGTCATGATATATAGTTTTTTGTATAATTAATTTGAATGTTTAGTTATAGTCAAATAAAATACCAAGACGTAAAATGTGACAAAGTGACACAAGTACTATGCGTGCATAACGAATGTAAATGCTAATAAAAATAAATTGTATCTTATATCTTAAATTGCTAAACTAAATAATAAGTTTTCCGATGGCTCGGAAACGAAAATAATTTTTCGATGTACAATTCAAAAATAATAGGCTTAGGTAAATACGTACCAGACAATGTTGTAACCAATGATGATTTGTCTAAATTGATGGACACAAATGATGAGTGGATACAAGAACGCACAGGAATAAAAGAGCGTCGTTGGGTAGAAAAAGGTAGTGGTGATACTACAGCAACTATGGGAGTGAAAGCCGCAAAAATTGCTATTGAACGTGCAGGTATTGATAAAGATGACATCGACTTTATTATTTTCGCAACCTTGAGTCCTGATATGTATTTTCCTGGTCCAGGTGTACAAGTACAGCATGCTTTAGATATAAAAACGGTTGGTGCATTAGATGTGCGTAACCAATGTTCTGGTTTTATATATGCCATGTCTGTAGCCGATAATTTTATTAAAACAGGAATGTATAAAAACATTCTAGTTATAGGAAGTGAGTTACATTCTCATGGCATGGATAAAACCACACGAGGGAGAGGTGTTACTGTTATTTTTGGAGACGGAGCAGGAGCAGCTGTCCTAACTAGAGAAGAAGATAACTCTAAAGGGGTTTTATCTACGCATTTACATTCGCAAGGTGAACATGCTGAAGAATTAGTATTAATAGCTCCAGGAATGGGGAAACGTTGGGTAAACGATATTTTAGCAGATAACGATCCTAATGATGAAAGTTATTTTCCACACATGAACGGTCAGTTTGTGTTTAAAAATGCTGTAGTGCGTTTTAGTGAAGTAATCATGGAAGGTTTAATGAAAAACAACTTACAGGTTGATGATATTGATATGTTAATTCCGCATCAAGCGAATTTGCGTATTTCACAATTTATTCAACGTAAGTTTAAGCTAAACGACGATCAAGTGTTTAATAACATTCAGAAATACGGAAATACAACAGCCGCTTCTATTCCTATAGCTTTAACTGAAGCTTGGGAAGAAGGTAAAATAAAAGAAGGAGATACCGTTGTTTTAGCTGCTTTTGGTAGTGGATTTACTTGGGGAAGTGTGATTATGAAGTGGTAATACAAATCCCTTTGAAAAAAGGGGACATTATTTGTAATTAAATTTTACGAATGATTTGAACGTATATCATATAACAACGAGGTTGATTTTTTATATGCTTAAAAGACTGACGGTATGATTATTTTTAACACCTAAAACATATGCGGCATGCACAAACTATCCATTTTTTTACTACTTATTTTGTGCTTATCAAAAAATGCGACCGGACAGCAAAAGGATACATATATTAAAGCAGGTCTTTTTTATGATAGTGAACAAAATGTGCTTTTAAAAGATAAAGTTATTCATGTTAAGAATAACCGCATTGCCTCTATTGGTACATTAAAAATGATTCCAAGCAATGCTCAAGTTATTGACCTTTCAGAGTATACTGTTCTTCCTGGACTAATTGATGCGCATACTCATGTGCTTTTTTCTCAAGATGCCACCGAAGATTTTTCCGAACATAGCATTCATTCGCTCACTATGGAAAGCGATGCCATAAGAACACTTAGAGGTTCAAAACGCGCAAAATCGTATTTAGATGTTGGAATAACAAGTGTAAAAGATCTTGGTAATTCAGGACTGTTTTTAGATGTAGCTTTACGTGATGCCATTAATGAAGGTACTATTCAAGGACCTCGTATTTTTGCTTCTGGGCCAATTATGGCCGCTACAGGAGGTCAAGTTTATGGCGTATCTCCAAAACACCAAAATCTGATAGATTTAGAATACAGAATTATAAATGGAGTAGAAGACGCTAAAATTGCGGTTAGAGAACACGTGAATCAAAAGGTAGATGTGATTAAGATTTGTGCAGATAATATTCCGAACAATACACACCTCTCTATTGCTGAAATGAAAGCTATTGTAGAAACGGCAAAAGCGTATGATCTTACTGTGGTAGCACATTCCATTACGAATCAGTCGGCATGGAATGCTATACAAGCAGGAGTAGATGGTATTGAGCATGGATTTAATTTAGCAGATTCAACTTTAACCTTAATGGCTAAAAAAAAGGTGTTTTTAGTACCCACAGAAAATAGTAAAGCTTATATGAAGATTTATGGTAAACTGTCTGGTTATAAAGACGGCGATTTACCTTGGGTAGGTAATTACATCAATAAGATGAAAAACAGACTCAATAGAGCCATCCAAAAAAAAGTAACCATTGTAGCTGGTTCTGATAACTATACAGATATTGGTGGTACACGTGGTGAATCTTCAAGAGATATGTTTCGTGCTTATTTTGAAGCTGGCATGAAACCTTTGGATATTTTACAGTCGGCAACTTATATATCTGCGTTAAACTTACACAAGGAAAACGAGCTTGGAGTACTAAAACCAGATGCTAAAGCAGATATAATTGCGGTAAAAGGTGATATAACTACTGATTTTATGACTACTATAACACAAGTGGTATTTGTGATGAAAGATGGAAAAATCTATACAACTAAGTTTAATTGATATACTTTTAGGTATGCTATCTGTTTAATCCTATTAAATTTTATTTAATTCTTGATATAATAAAGGCAGTCTTTAACAAGGCTGCCTTTTTATATTTCTCCTAGTATAGGATTGTCATTGTTGAGGTTAAGGCGTTATTTACAAAAGGGTATTATGGGGTTGGGATATGAGATATGTAGGTTAGAAAGAAGTTTGATAGGTGTTATATATAGGCGTGTTATGGATTAAAGTCAGTATAAAGTCGGCATATAGTCGGCATATAGTTGGCATAAAGTCGGTGTAAATAGGGGTGATATTTGGTTTTTATATTACGTATTTTATATATTTATATTATTGAAAACTAATATGTTATGGCGAAGCAAAAAGGTTTAGTGCCTTTAGAGGGCACGTTAAAGGGTATTAATTTTTACTATAGAAAGGGTGTTCCGATAGCAAGGGCGGCAGGTGGAGGATTTACAAGATCAGCCATTAAGCATAGTCCTACAATGGAAAGGGTACGGGAGAGTAATACTGAATTTGCAGGATGTTCTAAAATTAATAAGGTTTTTAAGCAGGCTTTAGCTCCTTTTTTGAAAGGACATAAAGATGGTACTCTTCATAGTAGGCTAATGTCATTGTTTTTGGGGATTAAAAATTTAGATAGGATTTCGGGTCCAGGTAAAAGGCAGGTTGCTTTGGGTCTAGAAACGCTGGAAGGAGTACGATTGTTTAATGATTTTACGGTAACTCCTGAACGGCCAAGGTTGTTAGCTTGTCAATATGGATTAGATTGGAATGAAGGAATGTTTTTTATAGAAGGTATTGATTCTGGCGTTTTTATGAAGGGTTGCGACGTTATTGTTTTGTCTGTAGGATTGGTGCGTTTTGATTTTGATAGTTTGGCTTTTGAGCAAGTATTTGCTGATCCGTTATTAGTGCGGAGGTCTGCAGATGCATTGGATTATAGGATTGCGTTGCCTGCGTTAGCTTATGGTACAGGAGAGGTTTTTGGGGTAGGGCAAGTACAGTTTTATCAGGAGATTGATGGGGCTTTGTATGGCATGCGCAAAGGGTTTGGTGTTGAGTTGTTTATGGAGGTCTAGTTAGGGCATAAAAAAACCTCCCAGTTAAAGTCGAGAGGTGAACTTAAATGTTTTCACAACGGAATAATCCTTATTGTGAATTGCTTTCAGACTGTAAATTTAAAAAAATAATTTTTGATATGCAATGAGGTTTTCCGTAATGAATAATTAAAATAATTTTATAAGTTTAGTGATAAAATTATTTAGAAATGAAAACCGTATTAGGATTAGATTTAGGAACTAATAGTATTGGGTGGGCGTTGGTAAAAGAAGCCGAAAACGAAAACGAAGTTTCGGAAATTATTAAGCTTGGAGTACGTGTAAACCCTTTAACTGTTGATGAAAAAACCAATTTTGAAAAAGGAAGGCCGCTGTCTACAAATGCAGATAGAACTTTGAAACGCGGAGCTCGTAGAAATTTGCAACGTTATAAATTAAGACGAGAACACCTTATTTCAATACTACAAGATCACGGATTTATAGATGAAAATTCTGCCTTAACAGAAATAGGTAAGCATACAACATACGAAACATTAGGGTTAAGAGCAAAAGCCTCTAAAGAACAAATAAGCTTGAGTGATTTGGCGAAAGTCCTTTTGGCTATTAATAAAAAGCGTGGTTACAAGAGTAGTAGGAAGTCTGTTAGTGAAGAAGACGGTCAATCTATTGATGGCATGGCGATTGCCAAAACATTGTATGAAACTAATTTAACGCCAGGACAGTATGTTTTAGGATTGTTAAAAGCCAACAAAAAGTACCTTCCAGATTTTTATCGTTCTGATTTAACCAATGAATTTAAGGCCGTTTGGAATGCCCAAAAAGCTTTTTATCCTAATATTTTAACAGATGATTTGTTTAAAAGTTTAGAAGGAAAAAACAAAAACCAAACGAGGGCTATTTGTCAAAACCCTTTTGCGATTGAAGGTATCAAGCAAAAAGGAACGGCTGCTGAAAAACGTATGGAACGCTATCAATGGCGAACAGAAGCCTTGACACAGAAACTTGATTTGGAGCATTTGGCGATAGTGCTTCAAGATATCAATAACAATTTAAATACGTCTAGTGGATATTTGGGGGCAATAAGTGATAGGAGTAAAGCCCTTTATTTTAATAAGGAAACGGTAGGAGAATATTTATACAAACAGATTTTAAACAATCCTCATACGTCTCTAAAGAACCAAGTATTTTACAGACAGGATTATTTAGACGAATTTGAGCAAATATGGGAAACACAAAGCCAGTTTTATCCTAATTTGACAGATGCATTAAAAGAAGAGATACGCGATGTTGTTATTTTTTATCAACGCAAATTAAAGTCTCAAAAAGGATTGATTAGTTTTTGTCAGTTTGAAAGTTGGGAACAAAAGTATGTTGAAAAAGAGACCGGAAAAGCAAAAACAAGAACTGTAGGTAGAAGAGTTATTCCAAAATCTTCACCACTTTTTCAAGAGTTTAAAATATGGCAAAATTTAAACAACTTAGTGTTTCAAAACACGGAAACAAACAAGGTTATAGTATTTAAAAACTTAGATGAGGACATAAAAACAGCGGTTTTTGAAGAGTTAAACCTACGCGGAGATTTAAAGCCCAACGACCTATTAAAAATTTTGAATAAGTATCTTTTAGATGTTAAAAAACTATCTGAATGGAAATGTAATTTCGAAAAGATAGAAGGAAACAGGACCAATGAAAAGTTATATAATATTTATCAGGCTATAGCTGAAAATGAAGGTTATGGTTTTGATTGGGCAAAAAAATCAGCTAAGGAGATAAAAACAGAACTTAAAACTGTTTTTCCTGAAATTGGCATTGATGCTACGATTCTTGATTTTGATGCCGATAAGGACCAATTTGATAAACAATCTAGTTATCAATTGTGGCATTTGCTTTATTCGGCAGAAGACGACGATAAAATAACAGAAGACGATAAACTCCTTTATGGTAATTCTAGTGTTGCACTAAAGAAAAAATTGCATCTTAAATATGGTTTTAAGCCGCAATACACAGGTTTATTGGCCAATATAACATTACAGCCAGATTATGGTAATTTATCCTCAAAAGCAATTAGAAAGATTTTACCTTATTTAAAGGCAGGAGATGAGTTTTCAAAAGCATGTGATTTGGCAGGCTATAATCATTCTAACAGCTTAACGGCAGAAGAGCAGGCGAATAGACTCTTAAAACCTTCTTTAGAATTATTAAAAAAGAACAGTTTACGCAATCCTGTTGTAGAAAAGATATTGAACCAAATGGTAAATGTGGTTAATCAGGTCATTAAAACTTATGGAAAACCAGATGAAGTGCGTATTGAATTGGCAAGAGAACTTAAAAAATCTGCAAAAGAGCGCGCCAATATGACTAAAAGCATTGCAGATGCTACAAGAAGGAATGACGATATAAGAAAGACTATTACTAAAACTTTTGGTATACCAAACCCAACAAAGAATGATGTTGTAAGGTATCGTTTATGGAAAGAGTTGGAGAGTATGGGGTATAGAGATGTCTTTACAAATACTCAGATTAAGCATGAAGATTTGTTTAGTAAAAAAATAGATATTGAGCATATCATTCCTAAAGCCATGTTGTTTGATGATTCTTACTCTAACAAAACTTTAGCATTTAAAAAGGATAATTTAAAAAAGGCGGATCGTACCGCTTACGATTTTATATCTCAAGATTATCAACAAGATTTAGAGGCTTTTGAGCTACGAGTAGAAGGGTTGTTTAGTGGTAATCATATCTCTAAAGCTAAGCGCAACAAATTACTAATGCCTAAAAGTAAATTACCTGATGGTTTTATAGAACGCGACTTACGTAATAGTCAGTATATCGCTAAAAAAGCTAAACAACTACTTTATGAGGTTTTTAGAACCGTTGTTTCTACTTCGGGAAGTATTACCGATAAGTTGCGTGAAGACTGGGATTTAATAAACGTTATGAAAGAACTCAATTTACCTAAATACCGTGCTTTAGGTTTAACGGATAAGGAAGAGCGAAAAAATGGTAAAATTGTTGAAGTTATTAAGGATTGGACTAAACGAAATGACCATAGACACCACGCTATGGATGCGCTAACGGTTGCTTTTACTACGCACAATCATATTCAGTATTTGAATAATTTAAACAGCTATTATAGTTTAAGATCAGGAGAAGGAGATTTGGAAAAGAGTCGTCTTTATGCCTTAAAGAACACAATAACCAAAGTATATAAAGACAAGAATGGTAATGGTAAACGGAAGTTTGTTCCTCCAATGCCTCACTTTAGGGTGGTGGCTAAAGATCATATTGAATCTATTTTAGTATCGTTTAAAAACAAAAATAAGGTTGTTACTAAAAACATTAATAAGACCAAACGGAACGATAAGTATAATTCAAAGGTGCAACTGACACCAAGGGGGCAGTTGCATAAAGAAACCGTTTATGGTAAAATAAAGCAAGCACAAGCCAAAGCCACAAAATTGAATAAACGATTTACTTTAGAGCAGGCGCATCTTATAGTTAATAAGGGTGAAAGAAAAGTTGTTCTTACTCATCTGGGTAAATATGGAAATAATGCAGCGCAGGCTTTTGATACTAAAGTATTGAAAAACGATCCTTTGGTTTATAAAGGTTCTCCTTTAAAAGACGTTATATGTTTTGAAACGGTTTATACCATTAGAAAAGAAATAGCACCAGACCTAAAAATTGATAAAGTAATTGATGACCAAATAAAGTGTATTCTTAAAGAACGATTAAATGCATTTGGAAACAATGCTAAAGAAGCATTTTCTAATTTAGAAAATAACCCCATTTGGCTAAATAAAGCAAAAGGTATTTCTATAAAGCGTGTTACTATAAAAGGAGTCAGTAATGCCGAAGCTCTTCATACGGCAAAAGACCATTTGGGTAATGAAATTTTAGATGCTAATGGACAGCCGATACCTGTTGATTTTGTAAGTACAGGGAATAACCATCATGTTGCTATTTATGAAGATAAAGATGGCAAACTTCAAGAGAAAGTAGTTTCGTTTTATGAGGCTGTTGCAAGAGTGAATGAGGGCTTGCCAATTATAGATGAAACTTATAATTCAGAAAAAGGATGGACTTTTAAATTTACAATGAAACAGAATGAGATGTTTGTATTTCCTAATGCGGATTTTGATGTCAATACTATTGATTTTACAGATGATAAGAAGATGAGTTTAATCAGTAAGCATTTGTTTAGAGTTCAGAAAATTGCAACAAAAAATTATATGTTCACTCATCATTTAGAAACTCAGGCTACAACGGGAGATGATTTAAAAAAGCTTAAGATGTTATCGGAAAAAAAATATCATTTTATACAAACACCAGATAAATTAAATGGAATAATCAAAGTGAGAACTAACCATCTAGGCCAAATTGTTCAAGTAGGAGAATATTAAGTTTTATTTATGATTAAGCGCACTCTGTTTTTTAGTAATCCCGCTTATTTAAGTACTCGAAACGAGCAGTTGGTGGTTTCTTTTCCTGATTCAGAAAAACAGGATGTAACTGTTCCTATTGAAGATTTGGGTTATGTGGTTTTAGAGCACCCACAGATTACGATCACCAATGGTTTACTGATGCAATTGGTACAACATAAAACGGCTGTTATTACCTGTGATAAGCAGCATTTGCCCACTGGTTTTTTACAGCCTTTGGCAGGACATAGTGAGCAAACGGAGCGGATGCGGTATCAATTAAATGCTAGTGTGCCCTTAAAGAAACAGTTGTGGCAGCAAACGGTGGTGGCTAAAATAGATAATCAAGCGAATCATTTTTTAGCTAGGGGTAAAAATGCGCTTCGATTAAAGCGTTATGCGCGTTCGGTAAGTAGTGGTGATTTGGGAAATCAGGAAGCTTTGGCAGCGGCGTTTTACTTTCAAAATTTATTTGCTATAGCGGGATTTAGTAGAAATCGGAAAGCTATGGCACCTAATAATTTGCTTAATTATGGGTATGCTATTTTGCGTGCTATAACAGCACGAGCTTTGGTGAGTAGTGGGTTATTGCCCTCTGTGGGAATCTTTCATCGCAATAAGTACAATGCTTATTGTTTGGCAGATGATGTGATGGAACCTTATAGGCCCTATGTTGATGCTGTGGTGTATGATATTGTAGAAAGTGGCTGTAATATTGAAGCCTTGAATACAAGTATTAAAAAGGATTTGTTGCTTATCCCCGCTATGGATGTGGTAATAGATGGTAAACGGAGTCCTTTGATGAATGCGATGAGCCGTACGACTGCAAGTTTGTATGAATGCTTTGAAGGAGGCCGTAGAAAACTACTGTATCCGGAGTTTGCAAGCTATTAAAAAACGAGTAGGCTAAAATGGATATTATTTATGTCATTATCTCTTACGCGGTTAAATCAATATAGAAGTATGTGGGTCTTGGTGTTTTTTGATTTGCCTACCGAAACGACTACGGAGCGGAAAGTCGCTTCAGGCTTTAGAAAACGATTAATTACTGATGGCTTTGCTATGTTTCAGTTTAGTATTTATATGCGTTTTTGTCCTAGTAGAGAGAATGCAGCAGTTCATATTAAGCGCACTAAAAACGCTTTACCTAAAAAAGGCAAGGTTTGTATTATGCAGATTACGGATAAGCAGTTTGGAATGATGGAATTGTTTCACGGTAAGAAGGCAGTGGAACCAGAGTCTCCAAGTCAGCAATTAGAGCTTTTTTAGGATTATAAAAATGAGGCTCTAGGTTCTGTTTTCTTCTTTAAGACCAGTATTTTGTGTGATTTTAATGGTGTGTGTAAAAAACAGGATACCAGCGTGTTATAGCAAGTATCCTGTGAATCATCTATAAAGATATAGAACTGAAAGCAATTCACAACCTGCATTTTTTGCAAACTATTTGACCTCTCCTGTGAATCATCTATAAAGATATAGAACTGAAAGCAATTCACAACGAACTTCTAACATTCATAAGTTAGTTTTTTCCTGTGAATCATCTATAAAGATATAGAACTGAAAGCAATTCACAACAAGTATTTAAAAGGTGCACATCCTGAATTACCTGTGAATCATCTATAAAGATATAGAACTGAAAGCAATTCACAACCACCACCAATAATTAATTTATTTTTTATCTCCTGTGAATCATCTATAAAGATATAGAACTGAAAGCAATTCACAACACAATCCTTTAACTGGTTTGTTTGATTTTACCTGTGAATCATCTATAAAGATATAGAACTGAAAGCAATTCACAACAGATAGTATATACTCTTCCATTAACTTATCCCTGTGAATCATCTATAAAGATATAGAACTGAAAGCAATTCACAACAAAGTACATTTTAATAGCATTGAAGTTACCCTGTGAATCATCTATAAAGATATAGAACTGAAAGCAATTCACAACTAGATTTTAAAGAATGCAAAGATGCAAACGCCTGTGAATCATCTATAAAGATATAGAACTGAAAGCAATTCACAACTTTACACGACTTAGGTATCAACATTCAATTCCTGTGAATCATCTATAAAGATATAGAACTGAAAGCAATTCACAACGCATGCACATTGGCAGCACCAACATGTGCTCCTGTGAATCATCTATAAAGATATAGAACTGAAAGCAATTCACAACGTTAACCAATTCGTTAAGACTTTAACACTACCTGTGAATCATCTATAAAGATATAGAACTGAAAGCAATTCACAACACTTTTAATCTTAGTTCGTTGCAGTTTTGCCCTGTGAATCATCTATAAAGATATAGAACTGAAAGCAATTCACAACTGAAAATAAGCACAAGACATTACGGAAGGCCCTGTGAATCATCTATAAAGATATAGAACTGAAAGCAATTCACAACCTCTCGTGCTTATTGTCGTCTTGCTCGCCGCCTGTGAATCATCTATAAAGATATAGAACTGAAAGCAATTCACAACCTCTATAAAACTCATGTTGTATGTGTTAAACCTGTGAATCATCTATAAAGATATAGAACTGAAAGCAATTCACAACCTCAATTAGAAAACATTTGGGGACACGGACCCTGTGAATCATCTATAAAGATATAGAACTGAAAGCAATTCACAACGGTATTAGAGGTCAGTATTTTAGTGACTCACCTGTGAATCATCTATAAAGATATAGAACTGAAAGCAATTCACAACTATCGTAATGAAATGTAAAAGGCTCATTTTCCTGTGAATCATCTATAAAGATATAGAACTGAAAGCAATTCACAACATGATCTTAAAAATGATTTGATAGATGAGCCTGTGAATCATCTATAAAGATATAGAACTGAAAGCAATTCACAACACGAATCAAAGTAGGTGAAAAAACATTATACCTGTGAATCATCTATAAAGATATAGAACTGAAAGCAATTCACAACATAGGTGGTGAAACCGAAAAAGCTGGATTACCTGTGAATCATCTATAAAGATATAGAACTGAAAGCAATTCACAACACTTTCGCGAGTATCTTCAATTTTAGTTTTCCTGTGAATCATCTATAAAGATATAGAACTGAAAGCAATTCACAACTATATTCTTTTTGAATTTTATATTCAATATCCTGTGAATCATCTATAAAGATATAGAACTGAAAGCAATTCACAACTATTTTATTTAAAGCCCTCAATTAAGAGGGCCTGTGAATCATCTATAAAGATATAGAACTGAAAGCAATTCACAACGCGGTTCGCCTTTAACGTGTTCAAGCGGTGCCTGTGAATCATCTATAAAGATATAGAACTGAAAGCAATTCACAACCAGAAGAAAGAGAAGGTTCTGTATTAATTTCCTGTGAATCATCTATAAAGATATAGAACTGAAAGCAATTCACAACTGTTTAGTATTTCATGTGTTTTTTGTTCTGCCTGTGAATCATCTATAAAGATATAGAACTGAAAGCAATTCACAACGATTAGGTAGTTCACTATTTAAGATGTCTTCCTGTGAATCATCTATAAAGATATAGAACTGAAAGCAATTCACAACTAATATTTGTGCTATATGATTGGAAAAATTCCTGTGAATCATCTATAAAGATATAGAACTGAAAGCAATTCACAACCTATCACTAAGTTTTATAAATTTGTCTTTACCTGTGAATCATCTATAAAGATATAGAACTGAAAGCAATTCACAACCAGATAGTTTGTTTGTTGTAACTACTAAAGCCTGTGAATCATCTATAAAGATATAGAACTGAAAGCAATTCACAACTACACTACTGCGGTTAAAGGTTTCAGTTAGCCTGTGAATCATCTATAAAGATATAGAACTGAAAGCAATTCACAACTACTCTTACATTAATGTAATTACCTGAATTCCTGTGAATCATCTATAAAGATATAGAACTGAAAGCAATTCACAACGATGTCTGGTTGCTTAACAATGACTTCTGACCTGTGAATCATCTATAAAGATATAGAACTGAAAGCAATTCACAACTGAAGATGAGAGTGTAGTTAATGAGTTGAGCCTGTGAATCATCTATAAAGATATAGAACTGAAAGCAATTCACAACCCAAAAGCGTAATGCATTAGAATTAATTGACCTGTGAATCATCTATAAAGATATAGAACTGAAAGCAATTCACAACCCACTGACTAGTAGCATCTATCACACCGCTCCTGTGAATCATCTATAAAGATATAGAACTGAAAGCAATTCACAACTGAAACTGGTAATTTCTCCAGTACTATTTCCTGTGAATCATCTATAAAGATATAGAACTGAAAGCAATTCACAACCAAGAACCATCTAGGAAAATAGAAAAAAATCCTGTGAATCATCTATAAAGATATAGAACTGAAAGCAATTCACAACAGTTTTTACAAAAGGAAATGTTTCACTTACCTGTGAATCATCTATAAAGATATAGAACTGAAAGCAATTCACAACCCACAGCGCACGCCATACCTTTGCTACCAACCTGTGAATCATCTATAAAGATATAGAACTGAAAGCAATTCACAACTACGCTACTGCGGTTAACGGTGTTAGTTGTCCTGTGAATCATCTATAAAGATATAGAACTGAAAGCAATTCACAACCATAAACAAAATACAGTTGCGCCGAACATTCCTGTGAATCATCTATAAAGATATAGAACTGAAAGCAATTCACAACCATTAAATTAAAACTTTATACTATGGATGCCCTGTGAATCATCTATAAAGATATAGAACTGAAAGCAATTCACAACTTATTCGTATAACTAGAATTAATCAAGTAACCTGTGAATCATCTATAAAGATATAGAACTGAAAGCAATTCACAACGAGTACTTGCTTGAAACTATGTCGGCAAATCCTGTGAATCATCTATAAAGATATAGAACTGAAAGCAATTCACAACGACTTATTTGTTTGGCTTGTAATAGGAAATCCTGTGAATCATCTATAAAGATATAGAACTGAAAGCAATTTTTCAAACGTTATTTAAGTGTCTCAAATTTTATTGAGTTTTCGATAAAAAAAAAAGCCCAAACAACAATTTGTTTGGGCTTTTCCGCTATTAACCAACTTTAACTAACACTATTATAAACGATAGTTTATAATTACTATTACTAAAAACTTATACTAATATAGACGTAATAGTTTGAAATTTATTTCATCGAATCATACATTTAACGCGTATTTAACAAAAACCCGAAACGCAAGTTTCGGGTTTTCTTGATTTAATAGTTAAACATGTTCACTAACCATCAACTAATTATGCTAACTATTAAATATATGTTTTAAAACATACCGCCACCTTCTTTAACGTCATTATCACGTTGTTTACGAGATTTGGCTCTGTATTTTCCACCACCAAAACGGTATGATAAACGTCCTGATATTTGTTGACTCTCCCAATTAAACTGACCGTGTTGTACAAATGGTCTTTGGCTATCAAACTGAGCAAACATAGTGTCAAAAATGTCATTATAACTCAGGCTAAAGCTCGCTCTGTTTTCCATAAAGCTGTATCGCATACCTAAGTTAACCATAAGCATGTCTTTCATTTCAAATTGTATGCTTTTGTTTTTTCCTCTGTACATACCAAAAGCCGAAAAGCTTAAACTTTTACTAACTTTAAAGTTGTTGAATGCTCTAACATTATAAGAAATGTTATCTACTTCAACAGTGTTTAAAATAATGTCTTGATTAGTATCAAACGATTCTGCTACACTTTTTTGGGTTTGCGAGAACAAATCAAAACTAGCATTAATACTCCACCATTTGGTTGGACGGTAATTTGAAGATAATTCTATACCATAAGCAGAGGTATTGTCAAAATTCAAATTGGTCATAATTAAGCGGTTAAGGTCTGTTCGGTCTATTAAAATAGCTTGTTGTATTTCGTCTTCTATAATTCTGTAAAATACACCAGCTGTAATGCTTCCTTTTTCAAGTTGTCTGGTATAATTTGTTTCAATAGAATTGGTGAATTGAGGACGTAACTCTTGATTTCCAAATTGGGAAATTAAAGGCGTGTTCCATTCAGGCAAAGGATTAACTTGCCCAATGCCAGGACGATCAATTCTTCTGCTATAACTAAATTGGTACGAGTTTTTTTCTGAAGGTGAGTAGGTCACAAATGCCGAAGGATACAATTCAAAATAATCATTTTCAAAAGGAATATTTAATTCTTCGTTTGATGATAAATCTTTTTTAAACGCTTCAGAATCTACATTTACCGTTTCGGCTCTTAATCCAACTTGGTAGCTCCATTTCTCTAGTTTTTTACCAAAGGTTGCGTATGCAGAGTAAATATCTCTAGTGTAATCAAAACGAGTGGTTGTTGGGATGTAATCGCCAACCTGGTTGGTTTCTCTAGCGTCTGATTGGTAAAAAATGCTGTTGTCAAATAAACGGGCTTGTAGACCTAATTCTAATTTTACAGATTCTGATAAGGGATTAACATAATCTAAATTTATAGTGGTACGGTTTCTATCTGTATCTGTATTTTCAATAAAATTTGGACGTTGTGAACTGAAAAAGACATTGTTGGTATCGCCTAAGCCTTCATATATATTATGATCTACTTCAAGCTCAATATTATGACCTTCATCATTAAAATCGTGCTTGTAATTAAAGTTGTATTGTTGTGAATCGTTTTCATTTTCGCCTCCTGTAAATTGCGATTCATTAAGAGAACTGTTCGTAAGATATGCTATTCCAGAATTGACCTTAGACCAACCCTCAAATATATTTTGATTTGTAAATACAGAGATGGTGTTTTTGTCATTTAAATAGTAGTCTATACCTACTTTAAATAGATTTGATTTGTTATTGTTTAAAATATTAAAATTTTGTTGAATTTCTTGTTCAACTCTATTAATATGCCCATAGTTGTTATTTTTTGAAACACTATTGCTGTAAGAGCCAAACAAGTTAAATTTTCCGTTACGGTAATTAGCATCAATAGAGCCATTAAATTTAGGTTCTATATCATAAGCCAAACCAACATTAATATTACCATTAAACCCTAATTGGGTGTTTTTATGAAGTATGATATTTATAATACCACTCATGCCTTCTGGATTATATTTTGCTGACGGGTTGGTGATTAATTCAATGCTCTTAATTGAGGTGGAAGGAATTTGTTTTAATAATTGTTCTGCCGGAATATTGGACAGTTTGCCATCTACCATAACACGTACGTTCTGATTGCCACGTAAACTTATTGAACCAGATTGTTGATCTACACTAACGGATGGTAAATTATTCATGATTTCACTTGCCGTTGCTCCCGCAGTTTGTAAATCTTTACCAATGGTAATAACTTTACGATCTACTTTTTGTTGTATAGTAGAGACATCTGCAACAATAGTAACTTCATCTAAACCTGTAGATTCTTCTTCTAGCTTAATATCGCCAATGTTTACTTTGTAGTTGCCTTTACCTAAAGTGATGTTTTTGTCAATAGTTTTAAAACCTACAAACTGAATAGAAACAATGATATTGCCTTCTGGAATATTTTCAATTTCAAAGGTTCCATCGTCATTAGTTATGCCTCCTGTAATTACTTTATTTGCTATATCTTTAATGACAATATTAACATAAGGTAGAGGTTGATTTAGTTGGGCATCAATAACACGTCCTGAGACAGTGCCGTTTTTAATGTCAGAATTGGAGTTGGGTTGTGCACTTAAAATGGTCGATGACACCATGATAAGCATTAGGAATAAATGCTTCATTTTGATTGATTTTTTTTGATTGATTTGATAGTTTGTTACTCACTAGACGACTATTTTTATATTATGTTACTTTAATTAATTTTTATTAACACTTTTTAACATTATGAATAAAAAAACACTAGTTATTGGAGCGTCTTTAAAACCTGAGCGCTATTCTCATATGGCGATAAAAAAATTGAGGCATTATAATCATGAGGTAAAAGCTTTTGGTTTAAGGTCTGGAATGGTTGATGATGTTTCTATTGATACCGAATTAATGCCATATAAAGGCATAGATACAGTAACATTGTATCTTAATCCAACGCGTCAAACTACTTATTATGATTATATTATAGGGTTAAATCCTAAGCGTGTGATTTTTAATCCTGGAACAGAAAATTCTGAATTTTATAATTTACTTAAGCAAAATAATATTGCTTATGAAGTGGCTTGTACATTGGTGCTGTTGAGTACTAATCAGTACTAAGCTTTCTTTTTAATAAGTAATAGGCCTAAAAACATAAGGAGGCCATTGATGATTAATATTTCAAATCCAATTTCATAACCGTTGAATAATTCTTTAGAATACATGTTTAACATATAAGAAAGAAGTGGAGCTGCAATTGCTATAATCCAAACAAACTTATCTTTAATTTGTGATTTGCTTATTAAGCCAAAAGCAAATAAACCTAACAACGGTCCGTAAGTATAACCTGCAGCTTTAAACAGTTCCCAAATTACAGAGACGTCTTTAAAAATGAGATCAAATAGTAAGATTACCAAAATAAGAACAACACTAAATCCTATGTGAACGCGTTTTCTTAAATTTTTTCTTTCAGTTTCAGGTTTGTTTTCAATATCTAAAATATCAAAACAAAAAGAGGTTGTTAAGGATGTTAAGGCCGAATCTGCACTAGAGTAGGCGGCAGCAATTAAGCCTAGTAAAAAGAAAGCTGAGGTTACTATGCCAATTTCAGGAAGCATTGCGATTGTAGGAAATAAATCGTCCTTTGAAGCAGTAATGCCATTTATAGCGGCATAATTTGTAAGCATTAATCCCAATACCAAAAATAAGATGTTTACAAAAATGAGCACAATACTAAACGTTACCATATTTTTTTGAGCATCTTTTAAATTACGACAGGTAAGGTTTTTTTGCATCATATCTTGGTCTAAACCTGTCATGGTAATCGTAATAAAAATACCAGACAAAAAGCTTTTCCAGAAATACTGTGAATCATTGCCATCGTCAAAAAAGAAAACTTTACTAAGGTTACTTTCTTTAGTATAAGTAATAAGCTCTCCAATACTATTTAAATCTAAAGCCGAAGCTAAGAATACTATTGTTACAACAACAGAAATCAACATAAATAACGTTTGAAGTGTATCTGTGAAAATGATGGTTTTTATGCCACCTTTAAAGGTGTAAAGCCAAATCAATGCTATGGTAATCATTACTGTAATAGCAAATGGAATGTCAAAAAGATCAAAGACTAAAAGCTGTAAAACTTTAGCAACTAAGAATAGTCTAAAAGAGGCACCAACAGTTCTAGAAATAAGAAATGCTACAGATCCTGTTTTGTAACTAACCATTCCAAAACGATCTTTTAAATAGGTGTATATAGAGGTGAGATTTAATTTATAATAAAGAGGTAATAAAACATAAGCAATAATAAGGTATCCAAAAAAATACCCTAAGACCACTTGTAAATATCCAAACTGTTTTGCTTCTATAGCACCCGGTACCGAAATAAAAGTAACACCAGATAAAGACGCACCAATCATTCCGAAGGCTACCAAATACCATGGAGCAGATTTTTTGGCTTTAAAAAAGGCAGCGTTAGAATCTTCTTTTCCGGTGAAATAAGAGATTAAAATTAGCAATCCGAAGTAACCTGCAATTAATAATAATATTGATGTTGGTGACATGAAGTGTAATATTTTAGTAATATTTTCGAAAAGTAGTACATTTGAAAAAAAAACGGCTTTAAAAATAAATTATTTATGAAAAATATTATCTGCTTATTTGTGTTTATTATGTTTGGATTGGGGCTTTTTGCTCAAGATTACAAACAGCTTGTTGCCGAAGGAACAAATACAGTAGAGGCTATAGTAGAAGTGGCAGAGCGTCACTTTGATACTGTAGGAAGAGAGCGTGGCCGAGGTTATAAACCTTTTAGACGTTGGCAGTACTTTGCTGAGCGTGCTATGGATGAAACAGGAAAATTAAAATCGCCTGAGTTTTATTATAATGAATTACAAGACTTCAATGCAAGAATGAATAATGAAGGCTTAGCAGCAAGAACTGTAGTGGGGACTTGGGAAGAAATGGGACCAACCTATTGGAATGCCACTTCAGGTTATAATCCTGGTGTAGGTAGAATAACGTCTATTGCGGTAGAAAACGGAAACCTAGACCATATCATTTCTGGAAGTCAGACTGGTGGAGTATGGAAAACTTTAGATGGAGGTGTAACTTGGACAGTTCTTACAGATAATTTAGCCAATATGGATGTGTATGCACTTGCTATTGATCCGCTAAATAGTTCAACTTACTTTTGGGGATCTTACAGTGGAGCCATATTCAAATCTTTAGACAATGGAGCGACATGGTCGTTATTAAGTAGTTTACCTGGAGGTGGAAATGTAAATAAGATTTTAATCCATCCAACAGATACCTCAAAAATGTATTGTAGTGCTGAAGGCGGAGGCTTGTATAAATCAACAGATGGAGGTTTGTCTTGGAGTATTATTCATTTTAGTGCAACAAATGGTTACGATTTTGAATTTAAACCTGGAGATCCAAGCGTTATTTACGCCTCTGGAAATGCCTTCTATAAATCTACAGATAATGGATTAACTTTTTCTGAAGTAGCAGGAGTGGGGTCCAATCAGTTTTCAAATGGCCCTAAAATGATAGGAGTTTCTCCAGATAATCCTATTGTAATATATGTTGTTGAGGCTCAGAGTGGTTTGTATAACGGTTTGTATAAATCAACAAACGGAGGTATAACGTTTTCAAAATTAAACCATACGAATAAAAATTATTTTGGCTATTCATCTTTAGCCGATGACGATTTAGGACAAGCGCCAAGAGATATGGACATTGCTGTAAATCCCAATAATATTAACGATGTACATATTGCTGGTATAAATACTTGGAGATCAACAAACGGAGGTGTTACTTTTAATGTGACGTCGCAATGGACTCCTTATGATGCTAACTTAGAGGATGTTGGATATTGTCATGCCGATGTTGATATTATGGAGTTTGTGGGTACAGGCGAAAACACAAAGCTTTTAGTAGGAACAGATGGTGGTATTTATAGAGCAGAAAATCCAACAGTAGTTAACAGTAATTATTATACAGACCTAACAGCAGGAATGGGGATAAGACAGTTTTATAAGATTGGAGTGAGTCAAACTAATCCGGTAATTGTAACAGGTGGTTCTCAGGATAACGGTTCGTCATTATTGGGGGCAGACGGAAATTGGACAGATTGGTTTGGTGCAGATGGTATGGAAGGGTTTGTAGATAAAAACAATTCACAGTTAATTTACGGAACATCACAGTTTGGTGGTTTTATTAAGAGCTTTGATGCTGGCTTAAGTATCTCATATCTTACACAACCAGATGATAAAGGTGGTGATAGTGATTGGAATTGGGTAGTGCCTTTTGAGCAAGATCCTATTACACAAGATGTGATTTACTGTGCTTTTGATGAAGTTTATAAATCAATAGATGGAGGTAATGTATGGACTTCTATATCCCAAAATTTTTCGGCAGATATAGACCACTTTAAAGTAGCACCAACAGATAACAATAAAATGTATTTAGCTATTAATGGTGCATTTTGGTATACTGTTAACGGAGGAGTTAATTGGACGCAATCATCGCTTAGTATTGGTGGTGGACGTATAAATGATATCGCTGTTCATCCTACAGATCCAAATAAAATTGCGATAGCTACAACCAACAATCAAAAAGTATATGTTAGTACAGATAATGGAGCCTCTTTTTCATCTATTCGTTGGGATTTACCAAGTTTTTCTTCACAAGCTTTAGCTTGGCAAGACAATGGTAAAGATGGCTTGTATGTTGGTATGAATTATGGAATTTATTATACCGATAATGATTTAGGAAATACTTGGACTCCTTTTAACAATGGTTTGCCAAATGTTAGAATTAATGAACTTGAAATTAATGCGGCAGACAATAAATTATATGCTGCAACCTATGGTAGAGGTTTATGGAGATCGAGTCTTTATGATGAATCGTTAAGTGTTAATGATTTTGAACTAAATAATTTGTCGTTATATCCAAATCCAACCACTAACGAAGTCAATTTAAAATGGAATACAAACGAAGCAGTTGTAGTTAGAATTTATAATGCGATGGGTAAACTGATGTTTTATGCTAAAAATGTTAACTTATCTAATGCATATAAAATAGATACCTTAGCCTACGAAACTGGAGTTTATTTTGTAAAACTGAACAGTTCAAATGGAGAACTCATCAAAAAGTTAATTATAAAATAAAACCAATAACAAACTAAAAAGTCCAATTATATATGCATTATAATTGGATTTTTTTATGTCTAAAAATCAGTACCTTCGCACTCATGGAATTTTCATCAAAACTCTTAGAAAACGCTGTTAATGAAATGTCGCAATTACCAGGAATTGGTAAGCGTACAGCACTGCGTTTAGTTTTACATTTATTACGACAGCCAGAAAATCAAACCTTTCAGTTGGCAGATGCTTTGTCTAAGGTGCGCAGGGAAATCAATTTCTGTAAATCTTGCCATAATATTAGTGACAAGGTTTTGTGTGAAATCTGTGAAAACCCAAATAGAAATAGTGAATTTATTTGTGTAGTAGAAGATGTTAGAGATGTTATGGCTGTAGAAAACACGAGTTCTTTTAAAGGCTTATATCATGTTTTAGGAGGGAAAATATCTCCAATGGATGGTATTGGACCTCAAGATTTAAATATTTCGACCTTGGTAGAAAAAGTAAAATCAGGTAAAGTAAAAGAATTGGTTTTTGCTATGAGTCCAACGATGGAAGGAGATACGACTAACTTTTATATCTTTAAGCAAATACAAGGTTATAATGTCGCAACATCAACCATTGCAAGAGGTGTTGCAGCAGGTAACGAATTAGAATATACAGACGAAATTACATTAGGTCGAAGCATTATAGACCGTGTACCTTTTGAAGCTTCTTTAAAATCATAGCAAAATAGTGAAGTTATCTGTTATCATATTAAACTACAATGTCCGCTACTTTTTAGAATTATGTCTAAAGAGTGTCGTAGCTGCAATTGCAGATATCGATGCAGAGATTATAGTTGTAGATAATAATTCGCCTGATAATAGTTGTGATATGATTAAGCGGCTTTTTCCAACTGTGAATTTAATTGAAAACAAAGAGAATTCAGGGTTTTCAAAAGGAAATAACATTGGTGTAACTCATGCAAAAGGTGAGTATTTATGTATTCTTAATCCAGACACCGTAGTTGCAGAAGATACATTTACAAAACTTATTCAATTTGCAGATTCCAAAGATAATCTTGGTATCGTAGGCTGTCAATTAATTGATGGAAAGGGTAAGTTTCTTCCAGAAAGTAAGCGTAATGTGCCCACTCCAAAAGTGTCTTTACAAAAAGTGTTAGGTAATACTAATAGTTATTATGCAAATGACGTAGAGGTTGAAAACACAGGCAAAGTTGATATTTTAGTAGGTGCATTCATGTGGCTTAAAAAAGATGTTTACGAATATGTTCATGGTTTTGATGAAGCTTACTTTATGTACGGAGAAGATATAGACTTATCTTATAAAGTCATAAAAGCAGGTTATGATAATTTTTATTTTGGTGATACAACAGTCGTCCATTTTAAAGGAGAGAGTACCTTAAGAGATCGTAAATATGCTAAACGCTTTTATGGTGCAATGCAAATTTTTTACAAAAAGCATTTTAAACAGAATGCGGTATTTAATACTATCGTTTGGTTAGGCATTAAACTGGCTTATGTAATGAGTAAAGCTCCAGAAATAGTAGAAACAAAATCTGAAAGAAGTTTTATTTATACTAAGGTTATTAGTCAATCTTTAGAAAAACAATTACCCCAACCAACCGAGATTACAGATTCAATACAAGACAAAATTGAAAAAGACAGTATGCTTGTGTATGATTTTAATGTATTGAAAGCTAGTGATGTAATTAATGACATGAAACAAAAATCGACGCAAGAGAATATTGTTTTTAGATTTCTACCAAAAAACAGTAAATTTATACTCGGAAGTGATAGTGCTACAAATAGAGGTGAAGTGCTACATTTTTAGGTTGTAATAATTGAATAAAAGTCAGTAAATCACATGTTTTTTTATTAATTTTGCAGTCGATTACAAAATAAAGACCCACAAATTAAAGATATGGCAAAGTTTGAACTTAAGTTACCAAAAATGGGAGAGAGTGTTGCAGAAGCAACTATAACCTCATGGCTTAAAGATGTTGGAGACACTATTGAAGCAGACGAAGCTGTTTTAGAGATTGCTACAGATAAAGTAGATAGTGAAGTTCCAAGTGAAGTAGACGGAGTTTTAGTTGAAAAACTATTTGAAGTTGATGATGTTGTACAGGTAGGTCAAACCATTGCAGTTATTGAAACTGAAGGTGGCGGAACAGTAGAAGTAAAAGCTCCTGCTGCAGCACCAGAACCAGTGGTTGAAGCAGTAGCACCAAAAGTAGCAGAAGTTGCACAAACAGTGGTGGCAGCAAAAACATCTGTAGAGCCGGTAGTTTCTACAGAAGATCGTTTTTATTCTCCATTAGTTAAAAATATAGCAAAACAAGAAGGTATTTCTCAAGCCGAATTAGATACCATTCCAGGAACAGGAAAAGATAATCGTGTGACTAAAAACGATATTAAAGCGTATTTAGAATCTCGTAGTTCTGCACCAAGTCCTGCGCCTGCTGCACAAACAGTTGAAGCTCCTAAGGCAGAACCAGTTGCTGCACCAAAAGTAGAAACACCTGCAGCACCAACTAAAGCACCAGAGCAACCTAAGGCAGAGAAACAGGTTGAAAAACCTAAAGAAAAGCCAATTGCAGTATCAGGAGGAGATGAGATTATTGAAATGAGTAGAATGGGGAAACTCATTTCAAAATATATGATAGATTCAGTACAGACGTCTGCACACGTGCAATCGTTTATAGAAGCTGATGTCACTAATATATGGAACTGGAGAAAAAAGGTTAAAGACGGTTTTATGAAACGTGAAGGTGAAAATCTGACCTTTACTCCAATCTTTATGGAAGCTATAACTAAAGCTCTAAAAGATTTCCCTATGATGAATATTTCTGTACAAGGAGATAAAATCATTAAAAAGAAAGCTATTAACGTTGGTATGGCAGCGGCTTTACCTGATGGTAATTTAATTGTACCTGTAATTAAAAATGCAGATCAGTTAAATTTATTTGGTATGGTAAAACGTGTAAATGATCTAGCTAACAGAGCGCGTTTAGGAAAATTAGATCCAGATGATATACAGGGCGGAACTTACACCGTAACCAATGTTGGTACTTTTGGTAGTATTATGGGAACACCTATTATCAATCAACCTCAAGTAGGTATTTTAGCCTTAGGTGCTATTAGAAAGGCACCAGCTGTAATTGAAGGACCAGAAGGAGATTATATTGGTATTCGTTATAAAATGTACTTGTCGCACTCTTACGATCACAGAGTTGTTAATGGAGCGCTAGGTGGACAATTTGTAAAAGCCGTAAAAGATTATTTGGAAGGTTGGGATAGTGATAGAGAGATATAATGAATTCTAAAAAACCAATTGATAATAAAACGAAATCTACGTTTTTTGAGGTAGTGGAAGTTATATTATATTGGGTTGGAGGTATACTTCTTATAGCTGTTTCTTCCGTTATTCTTTACTATATAGTTGTATTAATTTTATTTTTTGTGAAATAGCAACTATAGAATAAAATTTGAAAAAAAGCACAGTTTGGTACTGTGCTTTTTTTTGTGTATATTCACTTACAGTTGTTGTATTGCTATAGAAATCATGGCTTTAGGTCATCATTTCAAGTTGTTAATATTAAAGAAAAAGAATAATTAATTTATATATAATCATGAAAAAATTACTTCAACCATTTGCAATTTTATGTGTTATTTTTTGTTTAATCAGCTGTGAAACTGAAGTCGTAGATACAAACAATAATGGTCAAAATGACGATCCAGAATTAAATGATGCCATTTTTAAAACTGAAAATTTTGGTGAATCCACAACAGGAAATTTTATAGGTATTGTTAAAGATGAAAGTGGTAATGAAATATCAGATGTTCAGATTATGATTGGTAATTCTGCAGCTTTCACAGATGTGAACGGTGTGTTTATTATAAATGATGCAGATGTCTATGAGAATTTTGCTTACATTAAGGCTCAAAAAGAAGGGTATATAAATGGGTCAAGAGTTGTAATCCCAAAAGTTAATGGAGTTAATAAGGTAGATATAGTTTTATTAGAAAAAGAAGTGACAGCAAGAGTAAGCAGTGGAGTGGCTTCACAAGTATCCTTGCCTAATGGTGCTCAGGTAGATTTTAGTGGCGATTTTATAACAGCCCAAGGAGATCCGTATGAAGGTGATGTAGATGTTGTTGTAAATTATCTAGATCCAACTTTAAGGAGTACATTTTCAGAAATGCCTGGTCGTTTATTTGCACAAACTGAAGCAAATGATGCTAGGATTTTAGAAACCTATGGAATGATTTCGGTTAACTTATTTTCACCTTCAGGTGACGCTTTAAATATAGATGAAGACAGTCCATCAACCATATATTTACCAGTAGCTCCTGATCAAACCAGTATTGCGCCAGAAACTATTCCGTTGTGGTATTTTGATGAAGTACAAGGCTATTGGAAGGAAGAAGGGCAAGCTGTTAAAACAGGTAATAAATATGTCGGTTCTGTATCTCATTTTACTTGGTGGAATTGTGATCTTCCATTAGATTTTGTGGAATTATGTTTTTCTATTGAACCAGATAGTAATGCGTCTAGTACATTGTATTATGTGTCAATTGAACGTGCAATTAATAATCAAACTGTTTATTCAGGAAATATAAATTCTAGTGATCTTGAATGTGGGTTAATACCTGAAAATGAAGAGCTTATAATGTCAATTTATGGAGTTTCAGGATCGTGTAATAGTCAATTAATACATTCAGAGACTGTTGGAGGTTATGCTACAGATGCTAGTTTAAACGTTTCTTTTACAGAAGAATATACAGCAACATCGCTTACTGGTGTGGTAACTAATTGTGATGGTAATCCTTTAGCTAATGGATATGTTTACATAGATGAACAAAATGTATTTAGTATTACAGATGGAACAATTGATATAGGTGTTGTGACTTGCGCAGCAACACAGATGATTTCTGTTGTTGTATTTGATTATGATACCAATCAATGGGTAACTGTAGAAGACGTAATGATAGATAATCAAAATATAAATTTAGGAACATTAAACACTTGTGGTGATACAGGTGGTACATACGATGGAAATGTTATTTTGTCAAATCAAAATGAGGTAAATAATTTCGGAATATTTGGTTATACTAGTATTGATGGTAGTTTGCAAATAGTTGGTTATAATGGCGCATCAGATATCACTGATTTAACACCATTGTCAAGTATAGAAAACATTGAAAGCGTTTTGGCTATAGAAAATAATCCTAATTTACAAAGTCTCGATGGTCTTAATGGGATAACGTCAGTGGCAGAGCTTCGTATAAATGTTAATCCATCATTAACTTCAATTTCAGCGTTAGAGAACTTGGTTGAGGTTGGAAATGTAAGTATTTCTTCTAATGAACTTCTTAATTCACTTAGTGGTTTAGGTGGAATTACAAATGCTAATAATGTGGTTGTTGATAATAACAACTCTTTAATATCATTAGCTGGTTTAGAGTCGCTTACGTCTGCTTATGATGTGTCAATCCGAAATAATGCGGTCTTAACTTCAATTTCAGAGTTAGGTAATTTAACAGTTGCCAACAGAATAGAAGTTTATGGACATCCATTATTGGCTTCATTACAAGGGTTAAATCAAATTACAACGTTAGATAGATTACGAATTAGTTATAACGATGCTCTTACAGATTTATCTGGTTTAAATAATTTATCGTCTGTAAACTTGTTTTTTATTGGTGCTAATGATGCCTTAACTAGTTTAAGTGGCTTAGATAATTTAATTGATGTTACAGGAGTTAATATTGGTAGAGATTTAGCATTTGACGTTATAGATGTTGCTCCAAATCAAAACTTGTCAGATTTTTGTGCTCTACAGAACTTATTTACAAATGGTACTTATCAAGAAGAAAGTTCTGGACCATTTTTAATATATGGTGTATTCATTGAAAATAACGCGTTTAATCCTACTGTACAAGATATTGTTGATGGTAATTGTAGTCTATAGTTAGAGTAAAGGCCTTTGTTTGCTAGTTGGATATTAGCGTATTGGGAAGCCTCTGTTTTCTGGATTTTTTTAAGACGAACCCATCTGCTGTTTCGATTTAGAAACTATAGGAATTAATATTTCAAAAGATAGAATCGTAGAAATTTCTATTATTTTATAATGTATAAAAATAAAAAGCACAGTTTTAGACTGTGCTTTTTTATTGTCTTGTGAGTAAGATGTCTATAACAATTGTATTGCTATTAAAAAAAAGTGTTAGATTGTTTCTATACTGTCTTATTATGTGATAACCTGCCTGATATGTTGTATTGTTAAGTTCTTTTGTTGAGGTTGTAGGAGAGTGTTTTTAAAAATTCATTAATCTTATATGGTTTTACAATAGAGTCATCAAACTGAGCTTCTTTAAAACGATTATCTTGTTCGTTTTGTGTTACGGCAGTTAACGCAATAATGGTTAAGGGTAATTGAAGTTCGCGTATTCTTTTTGTAGCTTCAATACCATCCATCACAGGCATATGAACATCCATAAGAACTAAGTCGTATTGGGTTTGCATGATTTTATCAATACCTTCCTGTCCGTTAGTGGCAACATCGACTAAAATGTTGTGACTCTCTAGTGTTTTCTTGGTAACTAAAAGATTAATAGTATTATCATCTACAACTAAAACTCTTTTGTTTTTAAGCTTGTCTATCGATATCTTGTCTTCGATATTTTCATTGGCGTGTTCTTTTTGGGCTTGACCTACGGTGATTTCGAAATAGAAATTTGAACCTTCACCAACAACGCTTTTGAGTTCTATTTTAGAGCCCATATCAAAAAGTAATTTACGCACAATGGTAAGTCCTAACCCTGAACCTTGAAAATGGCCTTGATGTTTTAGTTGTCCAAATTCTTCAAAGATTTTTTTCTGGTCTGCTTCAGAGATGCCTTGGCCATTATCTATAACTTCAAATTTTAGCTTTAAATTGTTTTCGACCTTTTCTATTAAAGTAACAACAAGTTGTACTTCTCCATTATTAGTGAATTTTAAAGCATTACCAAGTAAATTAATTAGGATCTGTGACATTTTTGTCTGATCGCCTTTTATCCATTTAGGGATTTTACTATCTAAAGCTATTGTAAGGTTATTGTTGGTTTGGCCTGTGATGTATTCTAGAGACTCTTTTATATTATTTAATAGGTCTTTAAGAAGAAAGGCCTTAGCTTCTAATTCATTTTTTTCATTAGAATCCATTTTATTTAAAGTCAGTACGTCATTTACTAAATTGAGTAAGTAGTCTGCAGAAAATTTTAAAGATTGTAATTCTGTTTTATGAGATTTTAGACTTTTATCGTTGTTAAGTACAGTACTTAATCCAATAATTCCATATAATGGTGTGCGTAACTCATGACTCATTGTAGATAAGAAACGCGTTTTTACTTCTGCTAATTTTTCAGATTCTAATTTCGCTTCTAGGTATTCTTGATTCTTAATCTTGAGTTCGTTATTTAGTCTTCTTCTGTTTTTTATCACCTTTAGAAGGTAGAATAAAAGTCCTAAAAGTAATAATGAAACTAAGACACTGCCTATTAGTAGGTTTTTTTGTGCTTCGGATTTTTCAATCGCCAATTTACTTCTTAATTCTTCATTCTCAAGCTCTTCTTGGATTTGTGCACTTTTTAAACCTGCCGTTAAAATTTTTGCCGATTTCTCAATTTCCTCTTCACGTCTTGCAAGCGAAAGACTGTCCTGTATTTTGCCAACCTCGTAAGCCTTTTTATAATCTTCTTTTTTTACAAGGCAATTAATATAGCCTTCATAGCCTTGCTTTAAGACATCGATATAGTTTGTTTCTTTAGCCATGCGTATGGTTTGCTGGTATAAATCTGCGGCTACATCGTAGTCTTTATTGTAAAATGCATAATGCGACTTAAGTAAACTAATGCCGGTTTGTCCTAATTTAAAATCTTTGCCTACATTTTCTTCAGCAGCATCTATATAAGGCTTAGCGCCTGTAGGATCGTTAAGTTGGTTAAAATGGATATCTGCAATATTATAGTTTAATATAAAAAGCGCCATTTTGTTATTTTGCTTTTTTGCCAGAGGTAAGGCTTGCTCAAAAGAATGTATAGATTCAACAGAGGATCCAAACGCTAAATAAATATTACCAAGGTCTATCTTAGCGCCTATAATCGCCGTAGTGTCTTTAAGTTGTTCTGATAATTTGTTGTTTTTTTGAGCGTATTCAATAGCTTTTACAGAATCGTTTAAATGGAGGTAGGAATTGGCTAGGTAACTACGGATGTTAAAAACTTCGAGAGGAAGCTCATTTTGGTCAACAAGTTTTAAAATTTCGCTAGCATTAAGAATTACAGAACTGTAGTTTTCTTCATAGTAATCTGCTATCATTACATTTTTAATGGAATCAATATGAATTGTGATTTCAGACTCAGAAGTGTCTATAACACTATCATTGGTGTCATTTGTATGCTGCGCATGAACACTACAAGCGAGGGAAAGTAATAGGATAAAGGGTAGTAAAAATCGCATTGTTACTCGGTAAAGGATATGATTATTAGGACAAAATACTGAAATTTATTCTTTTTACTATGGGTTTTTATAACATTAATTGAGGAATTTTTAGGTTTGTTCTAATGATTAGGTTTTCTAATAAACTATAAAAGTAATTTACTAGAACATAGTTTTATATGCCATAGGTTTTTTTAACCAAACATGTCTTTATTAAAGAATCTAACTACCTTTGTGAAAAATAAATAAGTAATGCAACTCAATCTTACAAAACCCATCTGCTTTTTCGATTTAGAAACTACAGGAATTAATATTTCAAAAGACCGTATCGTAGAAATTTCAATCCTTAAAGTCCATCCAGATGGTAAGGAAGAAGCAAAGACATGGTTAGTGAATCCTGAAATGCCAATTCCAGCTGAAGTGACAGCAATTCACGGTATTTTGGATGCAGATGTTGCAGATAAACCCACTTTTAAAGAATTATCCAAGGAAATTTATAACTTAATTAAGGATTCAGATTTAGGTGGTTTTAACTCTAACCGATTCGATATCCCTTTATTGGCAGAAGAAATGTTAAGAGCAGGTGTAGATTTTGATATGAAAAATACACGATCTGTAGATGTGCAAACCATATTTCATAAAATGGAACAGCGCACTTTAGTGGCTGCTTATAAGTTTTACTGTGATAAAGATTTAAGTGATGCTCACAGCGCAGAAGCAGATACTAAAGCCACTTACGAAGTTTTAAAAGCACAATTAGAGCGTTACGAAGATTTAGAAAACGATACCAAGTTTTTAGCAGAATTTAGCTCACGTAAAAAGTTTGCAGATTTTGCAGGTTTTTTAATCTTTAATAAAGAAGGAGAAGAGTGTTTCTCATTTGGAAAGCATAAAGGCAAACGTGTGGTTGATGTCATGGAACAAGAACCAGGCTATTTTGGTTGGTTACTAAATGCAGATTTTCCTTTGTATACCAAGAAGGTTTTAACGGCAATTAAACTGCGTCAATTTAATAATAAGTTAAGTTAATACCAAAGCGTTAAGAAGAATGAAACTAATCTGTATAGGTCGTAATTACACGGACCACATTAAAGAACTCGAAAACGAAAAACCTACAGATCCAGTCGTGTTTTTAAAACCAGATACGGCAATATTATTAAAGAAGCAGCCTTTTTTTATTCCGGATTTTTCAGATGATGTTCACTATGAAGTAGAAGTTTTAGTGAAAATCAACAAAGTAGGGAAATATATAGATAAGAAATTTGCACATAAATATTATGACCAAATAGGGCTTGGTATAGATTTTACAGCACGAGACCTTCAGGCACAATTAAAAGCCAAAGGCTTACCTTGGGAAAAGGCGAAAGCCTTTGATGGAGCTGCTGTAATAGGGAAGTGGTTGCCAAAAACTAAATTTGAAAATATAGACAATATCAATTTTAGTTTAAAGCAAAATGACGACACCGTTCAGACAGGGAATACAGCGCTTATGCTTTGGAAAATTGATGAACTTATAGAATATGTCTCAAAATATTTCACTTTAAAAATAGGAGACATTATATTTACGGGCACACCAGCAGGAGTTGGTAAAGTTTTTGCAGAAGACCAATTAAAAGGATATCTTGAAAACGAGGAAATGTTTTCAATAAAAATAAAATAAATGTCAGAATATTATAAATTACATCGCGTACGAGAAATGGCTGATAATGACGAAGATTTCGTTGCAGCTTTAGCAGCCGCTTTTTTAGAAGAGGTGCCAGAAGACGCTGAACGTTTAAGAACAGCAGTGCCAGAAAAAGATTATAAGGAAGTTTATCAAGCTGCTCATAAAATGAAGCCAACCATAGATCTATTTGAACTTGGTGTATTAGATACATTGATAGAAGTACAGGATTGGGGTAAGTTTGAGCAATCAGATAAAAATATAGAAGAGCAACTTACAACAGTCTTAACTGCAGTAGATAATGCTGTAAATGAAATTAAAGCCGATTTTGGACTATAACATATAGATGCAAGCAGAGATTATTACTATTGGAGATGAGATTCTCATTGGCCAAATTGTAGATACAAATTCGGCGTTCTTAGGCAAAGAGTTTAATAAATTCGGAATTTCTATTTATCAGATTACATCAGTACAAGATGAAAAATCTCATATCCTTAAAGCGCTAAAAGAAGCTGAAGAAAATGCAGATATCATTATTATAACTGGTGGCTTAGGACCAACCAAAGACGATATTACCAAGCATACTATTTGCGAATACTTTGAGGATACCTTAGTAGAAGACAAAGCTGTTTTAACTAATGTAGAGCAGATTTTTGCAAAATATAATTCTGCACCATTATTAGAAGTTAATAAGCAACAAGCTTTAGTGCCTTCTAAATGTAAAGTATTAATGAACCATAATGGTACAGCACCAGGGATGTGGTTAGAAAAAAACGGAAAAGTATTTGTATCGCTTCCTGGCGTGCCTTACGAAATGAAGGCCTTAATTACAGAGCAAGTTATTCCAAAATTAAGAGCACAATTTAAGTTTCCTTATATAATGCACAAAACCATCTTAACTTATGGTTTAGGAGAAAGTGCATTGGCAGAACGTATTGAAACATGGGAAAATAATTTACCTAACTTTATAAAGTTAGCCTATTTGCCAAGTTTAGGACGAGTACGTTTGCGTTTGTCAGGAAAAGCTACTGATAAATCTGTAGTTGAAAAAGAAATACTGCATCAGGTAGATTTATTATTAACACAGATTGAAGATGTTTTTGTAGGTTATGAGGAAGATGAATCTATTGAAGCTGTTATTGGAAAACGTTTAACTGAGCAAGGAAAAACGTTAGCTGTTGCAGAAAGTTGTACAGGTGGACGCATTGCCGAAGCATTTACAGCAAATGCAGGATCTTCTGCTTATTTTAAAGGCAGTGTAGTAACATACGCTACAGCATCTAAAGTAAAGATTTTAAACGTTTCAGAAGAGGCTATAAAAAAACATTCTGTAGTGAGTAAACAGGTAGCAGAAGCTATGGCAAAGAATGTAAGAACATTATTTGAGAGCGATTATGCTATAAGTACAACAGGAAACGCAGGACCAACAAAAGGAGATTCAGAAGCAGAGGTTGGAACGGTATGGATTGCAATTGCCTCTAAAGACCAGGTGTATTCTGAAGTTTTTAACTTTGGAGATCATCGTGAAAAAGTGATTGGTAGAGCTACAAATAAAGCTTTTGAAATGCTTCAAAAATATTTTTTGAAAAAGTAGAGTTTTATATTTGCTGAAACGTAAAGTTTTATTAAATTTGCACCCTGTTTAAAATATCTATGTTCAGATATTAAATTCTTAGGGTTAGTATTTTCAAGGAATTTCTTTGAGAAAAATAAAATTTTAAGAGTTAGCAGAAAAATAATAATACACCTAAAGAAAGAAAACAATGTCAAGAGTTTGTGAACTTACTGGGAAAAAAGCGATGGTTGGAAACAATGTTTCTCACGCTATGAATAAAACAAGACGTACATTTGATGCCAATTTAATCAAAAAACGTTTTTATATTCCTTCAGAAGATAAGTGGGTAACATTAAAAGTTTCTACATCAGCATTAAAGACTATCAATAAAATTGGTATCGAAGCAATGTTAAAAGAAGCTAAAGCAAAAGGATTTTACAAATAATAGCGTTAGCGCTTAAGTCAATTTACAATGGCAAAAAGAGGAAATAGAATACAAGTTATCTTAGAGTGCACAGAGCACAAAACTTCTGGAAAACCAGGAACATCAAGATATATTACAACGAAGAATAAGAAGAATACGCCAGACCGTATGGAGATTAAAAAATTTAATCCTATCCTTAAGCGTATGACAGTTCATAAAGAGATAAAATAAGAAACCATGGCAAAGAAATCAGTAGCGTCTTTACAGACAGGATCAAAACGTTTGACAAAAGCTATAAAAATGGTGAAATCACCAAAAACTGGAGCATACATGTTCGTAGAATCAGTAATGGCACCAGAATTTGTCAATGACTTTTTAAACAAAAAATAATCTTTATCTATATATAGATTAACTAAACTGCTTTCATTTGAAAGCAGTTTTTTTATGTTTATATTTGAAAACATCTGACATCTTAACAGTAAAATATTAAAGGCAAGGTTGTTGCAATGTAATAATTGCGAATAATACTGTCACACTGAGCTTGTCGAGGTGCTGATTAATAACCTAACAACAAAATGAGTTTTTTTAAAAAAATATTCTCTTCCGAAAAGAAAGAAACCTTAGATAAAGGCTTAGAGAAATCTAAATCTTCTTTTTTCAATAAATTAAATAAAGCCGTTGCCGGAAAATCTAAAGTCGATGATGACGTTTTAGATAATCTTGAAGAAATCTTAGTCACTAGTGATGTTGGTGTTAACACGACATTAAAAGTGATTACGCGTATTGAAGAACGTGTTGCCAAAGATAAATATTTAGGCACTTCAGAATTGAACAAAATTCTAAGGGAAGAAATAGCTGCGTTACTCTCAGAAACTAAGTCTGGAGAAGAAACAGAATACACAATTCCTGAATTACCAAAACAAACTAATGGTTCTAAAACGCCTTATGTACTCATGGTCGTTGGAGTAAATGGTGTTGGAAAAACAACAACCATTGGTAAATTGGCCTATCAGTTTAAAAAGAAAGGCTTAAAAGTAGTACTTGGAGCTGCAGATACCTTTAGAGCAGCAGCAATAGATCAATTACAGGTTTGGGCAGATAGAGTAGATGTACCAATGATACGACAAGAAATGGGATCTGATCCTGCTTCTGTAGCATTTGATGCTATTCAATCTGGTGTCAATCAAGATGCAGATGTCATTATTATTGATACAGCTGGACGTTTACACAATAAGATCAATTTAATGAATGAGCTGACAAAAGTAAAACGTGTCATGCAAAAAGTAGTTGGCGATGCGCCTCACGATGTACTTTTAGTTTTAGACGGCTCAACAGGTCAGAATGCTTTTGAACAAGCTAAACAATTTACAGCAGCAACCGAAGTTACTTCTTTAGCCGTAACCAAGTTAGACGGAACTGCCAAAGGAGGAGTTGTGATTGGTATTAGCGACCAGTTTCAAATTCCGGTGAAATATATTGGAGTAGGAGAAGGTATTGAAGATTTACAAGTCTTTAATAAATACGAGTTTGTAGATTCATTCTTTAAATAACACCTTCTAAGTTCAGGTATAGCACCATTAGGCGTTTTATAATGTGTAAACTACTACATTTAAAGGATTATAAGATTTTAAAGCCGATTACAATACTTACGGTATTGTATTCGGCTTTTATGTTTTTTAAATATGCAGCGTCGTTAATATTGGTCTATGCAACACCACAAAGCCCTTTACTTCCAAAGCAGTTAAATGCTTATGCATCCTTTCCGTTATATTTTATAGTCGCATTTTTTGGTGTTTTAAGTTTCTTTAGTATGCGAAGTTTATGGACTAAACAGTATAATGTTAAACGTGTTTATGCTCTGTTTGGAATTGTATTTTTGTTTTGCATTTTTCAGTGGCATATTTACCAATGCATTATGCGTTTTAATCCTTATGGCTAATTAATCAAAGCATTAATTTTTATCCAAAGCTCATTATCAAAATTAGAAAGCGCAAAATTATTATCGTCAGCAGATTGGCCCATTCGTATGATGACTAATTTTTTACTAGGAACCACATAGATTTTCTGATCATTTTTACCCAACGCAGCATACATGTCATCTGGTGCATCAGGAATAAGTGTTCCAGAGAATTCAACTTGAGTTTGAGGTAAATGATACGAAGATTTACCATTTAACCACCACAAATAACCATAAGCCAAATTAACCTCCTGAGAAGTGTTGGTGGCAGCAGATAAATAATTGTCGTTTACAATTTGTTCATCTTCCCATTTGCCCTTGGCATAAGTTAATAAGCCAAATCTAGCCATGCTTCTGGTATCGCTTAGGTAAACACTTAAGCCACTTAAGTCTATCCAATTTCCAGTCATTCCTATTTTGTCTCTAAGATGTGTATTAAAGTAGTTGTCCCAAGTTGTATTGCTAGACTCAGCTACAACATCTTGTAATTTTACATACACATTATGGTAAGCCCAACGCGTACCAGCATCTGCCATATACTGTAAATTCACAGGCGAAACATCATCACCTAAAGTATCGTCTAAACCAGAGGTCATGGATAATAAATTTTTACAAGTAATTAGGTTTTCTTTTTCTAATGGAGCGCTTGTCCAACCAGTACCAAGATAATCTGAAACTTTATTATTGATATCTAATAAACCTTCATCTTGAGCAATTCCAGTAACTGCAGTAGTCAATGTCTTTCCTGCACTTGCCCAATACCATGGAGTAGAACTGGTATGGTTATTAAAATAATGTTCTTCAACTATTTTGCCGTTATGAAGAATCATAAAACTTTTAGAGTTTTTTTCCTCTAGGAAGTCTAATAATGGTTGAAGCTGATCTTCATTCCAATTTAATTCTGAAATTGATTTAGTTTCCCAGGTATCGGAATTTAAAGGAGGGAAATAGATCTCATCGGTTGGAGAGCCTTGGTTCTCTGAAGAAGTATCATCACTTGAACAAGAAATAAATAGAAATATAACTATAAAAATGGATGTAAATTGAAAAGATTTCATCGTAAGTTTTTATTTAAGACCTATAAATATACTAAAGGTTTAATTTACATTGTATCTTTGCAAACTGATTTATTTAAACATGCGTACAAAAACTCTTAAGAAAAACAGAATCAACGTAGTAACACTAGGCTGTAGTAAAAATGTTTACGATAGCGAAGTGTTAATGGGACAGCTAAAAGCTAGCGGAAAGGACGTTGTCCATGAGCAAGAAGGCAACGTTGTAGTGATTAACACTTGTGGTTTTATTAATAATGCCAAGGAAGAAAGTGTGAACACCATTTTGGAATACATGCAGAAAAAGGAAGATGGAGAAGTTGATAAAGTCTTTGTAACAGGTTGCTTAAGTGAGCGTTATAAGCCAGACTTAGAAAAAGAAATTCCAAATGTAGATCAGTATTTTGGTACTACAGAATTACCTGGCTTGTTAAAAGCTTTAGGAGCCGATTATAAGCATGAGTTAATTGGAGAGCGTTTAACAACAACACCAAAAAATTACGCTTATCTTAAAATAGCAGAAGGTTGTGATAGGCCTTGTAGTTTTTGTGCAATTCCTATCATGCGCGGAAAACACAAAAGTACTCCAATTGAAAATTTAGTTACTGAAGCTGAGAAATTGGCTGCTACAGGAGTTAAAGAATTAATTTTAATTGCTCAAGATTTAACCTATTACGGTTTAGATATTTACAAAAAACGAAATCTTGCTGAGTTACTAGAACACTTAGTTAAGGTTGAAGGTATCGAGTGGATACGATTACATTATGCATTTCCAACAGGATTTCCGATGGATGTGTTAGACATCATGAAGCGTGAACCTAAAATTTGTAATTATTTAGATATTCCGTTACAACATATTTCTGATGATTTATTAAAATCGATGCGTCGTGGTACAACTAAAGAAAAGACCACTAAATTGATTCATGAATTTAGAGCTATAGTTCCTGAAATGACCATCAGAACAACATTAATTGTTGGTTATCCTGGTGAAACAGAAGCACATTTTGAAGAACTTAAACAATGGGTTTCTGAAATGCGTTTTGAGCGTTTAGGTTGCTTTACATATTCTCACGAAGAAAATACACATGCTTATAACTTAGAAGATGACGTACCTGAAGAGGTGAAAATTCAGCGTGCCAATGAGATCATGGAAATTCAGTCTCAGATTTCTTGGGAATTGAATCAAGCCAAAATAGGACAAGAGTTTAAAGTGGTTATTGACCGTAAAGAAGGTAACTATTTTGTTGGTAGGACTGAATTTGATTCGCCAGATGTAGATAACGAAGTTTTAATTGATGCCTCTAAGGTTTATTTAAAAACCGGAGAATTTGCAACCATTAAAGTAACTGAAGCAGAAGATTTTGATTTGTATGGCGAAGTCTTAGTGTCTTAAAACAATTTGAAATAGCTAAAGCTTTTTACAGTTGTACTATTCGGCTTTTATATAGGCTTCTTTCATCCATTCAATTAATTCGTCGTTAATGTCGTCAATAGATGTTATTTGAACACGATGTGTGCACATGGTGCCAAAAGGTCCGGAATTGCCTAATCGGTCTGTAGTTGGTTTTTCAGGAAGCTTTAATCCTAAATCAATTCGTGTTTTTGTAGCAGGTTTTATTAAGACAAATTGACGTTTTCTAATAATGCTAACACTGGTTTTTTTAGGTGTGATGGTCACATCTGTTCCAAAGGTTTTAACGCTAGCAAGTATCTTTTCATAAATAGGAAATAAACTCTCCTTGCCTTTATATTGGTTGCTCACCAAATCCTCAGACGTATTGTTTTCTTCTTTAGAAAGGGTAACAATGGTATTGGCAAAACCATGGGTGACACCATGTTCTTTTTTTAGAAAATTGACTCCTTCAGAATGTTTAGCAAATGCTTTTTTACTTAAAATAGATTTCCATTGTTCTAAGGATTTGCCTGTTTTCTCAGGCATATTATGAATCATGGTTTGTAAAGCTTTTTCCATTTTGTTTGGTATTTCTGTTAAACAAGTGACAATTTGTGATGTTTTGTGTCATATAATTGAATACAAACCCGTAGTAATATGACAAGCTCAGTAAAACACAATAGAATGCAAATTGGTTTATTATTGTTTTATACGCTTGTTAGTGCTATTATTTGGTATTTTGTTTTTTAAATGCTGCCTTTCGTTTTTTAAGGCTTTATTTTAATTGATTTCATTTATCTGTATTCTGGATTTTCAAAATTCCAACGTGTACCATCATCCCAATCCTTACGAGAATTACCGTAAGCAGGATACCCATTATTCTCCTTTAAAAGTTTAGCCAAATGCATTAAATTATAAGTCATAAAGGTGGTATTTCTATTGGTAAAATCGTTGTTTTTAGCATCTGCTTCTTTATCGAGATAACTAGGACCAGGTCCAACTTCGCCAATCCAACCGCAATCTGCTTGTGGTGGAATAGAATAACCAATATGTTGCAAGGCATAAAGCATACCCATGGCACAATGTTTTACGCCATCTTCGTTGCCTGTTATAATAGCACCTCCAACTTTTCCGTAGAATAGATATTGCCCTTTGTCATTTTGTTGGCCACTCATGGCATAAAAACGTTCAATTAATTTGGTGGCTTCCGAGGATTTTTCACCCAACCAAATTGGTGTGCCAATAACGCAGATATCTGCTTCAAAAATACGCTCAAAGAGTGTTGGCCATTCGTCGGTTTGCCAGCCGTATTCCGTCATGTCAGGATATACTCCTGATGCCACATCATGGTCTATAAAACGAATGGTATCTACACTAACACCTTCCTTTTTCATAATGTCTATGGAGCGATCCATTAAGCCTTGTGTATGACTCACTCTTGGTGACTTCTTAAGTGTACAGTTAATGAAAACGGCTTTTAAATTTGAAAAATCTGGCTTTGACATGTGTTTCGTTTTTTAGTTATCCTTAAAAGATAATAAAAAATTATTAGACATGCTGGTCGATTAAAATAGCATTGCCATCAGGATCTAAAACCACAAAGCTTGCAGGTCCAGAAGTGGTTTCATCGGCTTCGTGTTCTAGTGTGATGTTTTTACTTTTTAGATGTTTCTGAATGGTACGCACATCATCAAATTTTTCAAGTGTATTGGCGTGTTGGTCCCAACCAGGATTAAAGGTAAGTATATTGTTTTTAAACATGCCTTGAAACAAACCCACTAAGGATTCTCCATTTTTCATAATGAGATAGTTCTGTTCTATACTTCCAGCAAATACTGAAAATCCTAAAGTGTCGTAAAATGTTTGTGAGGCTTTTATATCCTTTACCGCAAGACTTATTGAAAATGCGCCTAGTTTCATAATTTAGAGTTTAAGTGAGTACTTAAAGGTAATGAAAGTTTTAATTATGGCGTTTGGTAGATGTGTTTTAATACTAGTTCTCATGACCGAGTACACACAGCACCAGCAATTAGTTATGCAAACCTTAAGGTTATAAGCCTGTATTATTAATCTAGATATTAGTATTGTACCTTACGTAGTGTATTTTGTGATGCTATAAGCTTGTTTTAAGCACCTTATAAGCATGCTATAACCACGCTATAACCTGTATTGTGAAATTTTGTATATTGCTGTATTATAGGTGTTTAGATTAAAATTTGATATTATGACACAACAGACCGAAATTACCCCTTTAGTAGGAAGGTTGTATGGTATTAATTTTTAGGATTTGAATGGTCAGCCGACGGCACAAAAAGTGGGTGATGGGTTTACTAGAAAGGAATAAAAACTAAGGCAAGTATGGAACGTGTACGTGAAAAAGCCAATGGGTATGGGTATTGCTTAGCGGTGAATAAAGTGTTTAGGTTTGCTTATTCGTTTATCGTCTACTGTGTATGGCGAAGTGAGGCGCGTCTCACGGGCAGCCATAATTGTCCCTCATTCACAATACGCGCTGATGTGTGTAGTTTCGTTTGGAGTTATCGTAGACTCGACTTAATATAGCATAAAATTTGAGGAATTGTAATTAACACTGGATGATGGTATGGAATTAGTAGAAGGGAATCGTTTTCAAAACGCGATTCTACGTACCGAAGGCAATTTCATACCACCGGTCTCGGCTATGAGTAGTTGCGTGGTTTAGTACTTAACTTTGCAAGTACACACCAAACTGAAAATCCGCGAGGATTTTCAGAAGTAGGCGAGACCAAGCAATTACTTATAGCCATTGTTGGCTGTAGTTTTTATTTGTTTCTAAAATTATTAAAACTTTCAATTTTCTTTTTTTCAATGAATTCAAATAATTTTTTTCTTATTTCATTTTCAGTTCTTGAATTCCGATACTCTTTATTTAATAATAAATCAATTGAGATTTGTAATTCGGCATTTTCTTGATTACTTTTAATATACTCAGGAAATGAAAGGTTTAAATTAGCAATACCTTCCATTCCACGATAGTTTATTTTGTATTTAAATTTAATTGAGCCAAAAATTAATTTTGGATAGTAGATTTCATTTGTAAGTAATAAGTGATTTTGTAGTCCTTTACCATTTAATTTTAGATTATCTATCTCCTTTAAAAAAGTTCTAACATCTTGTGGACTTTCAATATCTGGGTCGAGAAATAAGTCAATATCTGTTATGGATTTAAACTCTAAATAAAGACAGAACTCAGCGGTAAATGAATATAAAAATTTTATTCTATTACTATTTGAAAAATCATTGAATTTAATTCTTATGAAATCTTGTTTGTTTTCAATTACAGAGTTTTGACTTAATAACTTTTTGACGTTATTTATAATAATATTATTTACTTCAAAAGTCTCTTTAGATGTTGAGTTTTGTTGAATGGTAACCTGTATTGTGTCATTCTGTAATTTTTTTAAAATTACAGAACCTTCGTGATATGTTTTATTGTTGCTCCAGTCATTTAGTAAATTTTCTCTTTCAATTTTATAATCTATTACAGCTGTGTTTTCGTTTTCAAAATAGAAACTTGGATTACCAATAACTTTATAGTTTGGTTTATAAGTATGTTTTTCAATAATTGATTGATTTAAATCTAAAGCATCAGAAAATATTTCAGATACATTGAAATCTGAACTACAATTAATTGAAGCAGTTCTGTATTTTATACTATCTTCTTTAGTTTTTTGAGTTGAATATAAAGTTTCAAAATCATTAGGGCTGATTATGCTTTTCATTAATAAAGGAACAGAATTATTCTTTTCTGAATGACCTAAATAAACTCCTTTTTCTCTTAATAACAAATTGATATTTGACTGTGAAATATTTGATTTAACTAATAGTTGTCTAATATTATCTCCTTGTGGTAAAAATTCTTTATTCATAATTAAATGTTTCTATAGTCAGCAGGAAATTTATTTACTATTAAATTTTTGTCAAGTTTATATTTTTGGAAACTTACTAAAACATCTTTAATTTCTTTATCATTTAAAAGACTGTCAAAATTTTTATAGTTCACTATAGTTTTTTCTATAGAGTTCAAATGGTCAAATGTTTTCGCAAATGACAAGATTTGAGAAAAATTTTCTGGGGAAAAATCATCATTAACATATATAATTAAAAAAACACTGTTGTTTTGTTCAACTCGAATAGGAATTATATCTGAATAGAAATAATTTACTGGAAAAATCTTTCCGTATGTGAATGATTGTAAAGAACTGTAGTTTAAGCTTGAATTATGATAAACATATGAAACGTTATCTCTATTGTAAATTTCTTTAGCACGGAATATACTTTGATATAAGAAGTTCACTTTACTGTTGTCGAGCAAAATGATTTTGTCAAATATTAGTGAGCTATCAATCGCTATATTATTTACTTTAGAGTTTAGGTCAAAATTAATGTCATCTTCATTAGAAAGCCAAACTAAGATACCTGTTAGTTGAGTTTTGTCAACCGAACTAAATTTTTGGTTTATTGAATTGTTTAATTTAGAATTTTTAAAACATTCTATAGTAAAAGCCAAATCTTTTATATGAGACTTAAATAATGATTTTGGGTTTTGAGGATATTTTGTCGTGTACTTAGAAGAAATGATTACTGTGTCTAATAATCCATCTTCTAAAGGACTTTCAACATAGACTAACCCATCTATACCGTGAGTAGTTTTGTTTTTTTTAGCTGTCTTTTCTTTATGTTTCTCGCCTCTTACACAATCTATTGAAGAGTTTTCTACTAGAGAATTAAATTCTAAAATTTCCTCAAATATAAATTTGACAATTTTCTCTCCTTTTTCTCCAATGGATTTTGACCATTCTCCCATAGTTATATTTTTTAATCTTAGTTTTCAGTTAAATTACAGCCAACTTGTTCTATCATAACTTTTATCACTCATATCCCACTAATTAGGTAGGTATTAGCAAGTGTTTTAAATATTTAAAGTCATGAGCTACGAAGTTAATTCTATTTTTTCAAAAACCTATACGTAAAGTTACGTACAGCTGCGCTTTATCAAAAACCAAGTTAAAGCCTTCTATTCTAAATAACTTACGGTAAACCGTAATAGTCAATTCATAATAACCAAAACCCTATACAGATCAAACTTGCTATTGATGAGGTTAGGTGTTTAATTACAGGACGTCCTTTTTATATTTTATGGCCTTTAAGCTTGAGGTCGGTTCATCTAGAAAATAGCTATGTAGGAATTACACCAACGATTCGAGAATCTGGAAGCAGTGTACGAGGGCGAAGTAGAATAAGCAAAGTAGGCAATAAGAAATTAAGAGATCTTGTGTTTTTAGTAGCCTTTTCGGCCTATAAATATAACCGAGGCTGCAAAGCCTTATATGATAGAATTGTAGCTAAAGGAAAGCGTGCAAAATTAGCTTAAAGTTGCTTGTTTTTTAACTCAGTTCTTTGTTGTAATGCGTTAATATTTTATTTCGATTTTAATTGCAGGTTCGGAAAGTTCTTTTTCGGGTAAATATATTTTAAAGTGACTTTTTATCCATTTTCTATTTACATCTTTACTAGAACTCCTTATGTAAGATGTAATATTTTTATCCGATTTAATTCTCTTTCTTTTTACAGCTCCAGCTGCAATAGGTTTACCAAAAACACTATAACCAATGTACAAGTATTTGAAATCTTTAATCTTAATGTTTAATTTTTTTAAATCAATACTAACCCAACCTTTATTACCTCTTTCGGTATTTACTACTAATTCCTTTTCTAATAGATTTATCACATTTTCATTTGGATTGGTATTTGACTGAAACAAGTAAAATTTAATATCTAAATTTTTATTAGTATGCTTTTTATTATATAAATCACGAAATTTTTCAAAAATATATAAGTTAATTGATTCGATAGAAACACCAAAATGATTGCTGACGTCAATTTCAATTATTTTATCAGTTCTAGAAGCATTACCAATTTTAAAAATATTTCTATTCTTAGAAATAACTCCCAACTCTTTTCTTATAAATTTTTTATTAATAATAACTTCATCTAAAGGAATTTCTTTTTTTAAAAATATGGAGTCTTTTAGTATTAAATCTGTAATGTTAATTTTTTTCGAATAAAAGCTATCAAATGTTATAAATACAGAATCTATCTCTTTTATTAAGGATTGTTTAAAATTATAATTGTTACTATTTGTGCTTTTATATATTGTGAGACTATCTTTAATAAAAAAGTTTAATTGAAAATTGGTAACAGGTTTTTTTTGTTCATCTATGAAAGTGATAGTTCTATTTTGTGAATATAAATTTAATGTAAATAAAATAAAATAAAGTATAACTAAGTTCTTCATATTTTAAAAAACTATAGCACCTCTTTAAAGGTGTTATAGAAATCTTTTTATTAATTAAAAATATCATCATATTGATCCCAGATCTCAGAGTCTGAACAAGGAACGTCTGCTTCACCATTACTCCAACCGATGAAAACTCTTCTCTTTCTAAATGTAATTGTTTTAACAACAACTCCATTCCCATTTAGATGGCAAGGTCCTTCACTGATAGTTTCATTACACCAGAAACAACCCATTCTTGCATTAGTGTCAGAGCCAATGTTTGAAACACTTGGATTATCTAAATAAAACATTAAATCTATAAACTGGTCAAGTGTAAAATGCTCTTGTATAGATTGGTCTAAAGTTGAAATTGTTTCTTCATCATAACTACCATTAATAATAGCGACTCTCGCAAACTCTTTAACATCGTTTAAGATTTGTATTTGTGTGTCGTTATAATGCATTACGGTTTTGTGTATGATTAGTGGCGTGTTTAAGCACCTAATTTAGCAAATAAAAACTGAATAGAAAATCCGTGAGGATTTTCGTAAGTAGGTGATAACCTGCTATTAATTATAAACGTTGTTGCCACCAGTTATTTTATCAGTTTAATTATATTCGGATATAAATTCTCTGTTTTTCCTTTACTCGTTTTAATCGCAAAAGTTATTGGTAATATTATGTTTAAAACATAAAGTCCGATAAAAATATAAAAAAGAATAGGATAATAACCATAATGCATAATTTTCGAAAATGCGAATCCAGTTATACTTAAAAATGTTATAATCGACCATAGAATTTGATAATTCAAAAGGTTTGCTCCGATTTCTTTTAGTCCGACAACTTTATCTTTTTTATTCATCCATAAAATCAGAGGAACAATTATGTTTCCAACAGGAATTGCTAAAAAGACTATTACAGAAAGATGAAAAATTGTTAGATAGCTTTTATCAGGTTGTTTACCATAGTCTAAAATATCTTCTGCACTTATGTCAAGAACTTCACAAATTAAATTCAGGGTTTTTCCACGAGGTTCACTTTCGTTATTTTCAATCCGTTGAATTGTCCTTAAATTTACTTTTGCAGATTCAGCTAATTCCTCTTGAGAAAGCCCTTTTGTCTTTCTTATTTCTCTAATTTTTTTTCCGATTCCATTCATAGTTATTTGTGTTTTATTGTTTCTACAAAACTACTTATGAATCTATCATTTTGATAACGGTTTATTTGCGACATTTTTACGACATTCTTGTCAATCTGTTGATTTTGTTGAGTTATTTTTAATTGGTGGCAACGTGTTTCTTTAGTTTGTAATAAATATCTTTATATAGAAAAAGAGGAGAACTATAACGTGTTTTAGATTAGTGATCCCTTACGTGTTTGTATATGGTTTGTTGCGTGGTTTAGTACGTAATTTAGCAAATAAAAACCAGATAGAAAATCCGCGAGGATTTTCGTAAGTAGGCTAGAACTAGCAATAAATTACATACGGTGTTAGCACAAGTATTTTATAATTCATAACTCCATTTATTTGTCTTTAAATCATAAGAAACCCAAATATGTCTTAAATAGGGAACATTAATACCTGTCTTCTTATATTTTTTTACTTCCCATTTTTTAACTTGACTAATTAATTCAATCGCATCTTTTTCAAATTCTGTAATAGGTTTTCTATTAGCATCTTCAATTCCTGTTGTTAAATTAAAGATAGAATCTTTCTTTCTTATTAATTCTCTTTGTCTTGTTATTGAAATTAAATTACCATTTGAATCAATCAAAACATTTAAAAGAGTAATGGGTTTTTTGTATTCCTTTATTTTTCCATTTTCGAGAATAGAGTTTATGTCAGTTACATTTATACAGTAGTTAAACTCACTTTCATATTCAAAAATGTAATTTTCAATTTTGAATGAATTGCCATTATCTAACATTTTTTGTTCTCTCAGACCAATTGGTCTATTGTTAATAATTTTTGAGTTAGAACACATTCCACTAAAAGTTAAATTACCTTTATATTTATAGGCATAAACTAACCATTTTTGATTTTTTTTAGCGCTCCAATCGCAAGAAGTCCATTGTCCAGTATATTCTTCTTCTGCTGTTACATCAAATTCTAGTGTTTTGGGAAAATCTCCGTTTTTATAATGTTTAGAAATGTCAAAGGTAACTTTATAAGTCAAGCTATCTTTAGCGTAAATTTTTGAAATAATTTCCCCCTCAAAAACATATTCTGATGAATAAAATTCTAATATAGGATTATAAACAACGCAATCACAAGCAAAAGTAAGTGTTGAAATTAGAATTGATAATATTGTCAGAATTCGTTTTTTCATATTTGTGCTAATGTCTCGCGCATATAAAAGCGTTCTGAGGTTCTATATCCAACATTAAACGAAAGTAGTTTTTTTGAGATTTAAAGTCAAGTGACTCAGTCTTAATTATCTAGTTTTTTATCTTCAATTGTTAATAAACTAAAACAAGAGTTTATTACAACTCATAAGCGTTATTGTTCACAAAGAACACAGCGTTCACTAAAAACAATTTTCCATTTTCCCAGAAGCTTCTAAAAAGCGTGTTGTCTACCATGTAAATAAAACTACCGCTTCCCATGGGTTCTTCGCCAAATACTAAGGTTTGGTCTAATGCTTTTAAAGCTTGTTGGCCTGCAAAACCAGAAAACACTTTGGTGTCATTTAAGTATGCCACATTATAGCCGTTTTCTAATATATTGTATGCAGAGCTTCCTAATTTAAGCGTGAAATACTGATCGCTGTAACCAAATGCCATAGGATGCGTCGCATCTACTTTGGTATTAAAAATGGCTCCTGTAATAAGGTGGTTGCTATACTCGCGTTCGCGATCGGCATAAGCCGTTAGGTTTTCTTTTTGGTCATCAGCTTCAGGTGTTTTAAAATTGAGACTAAAGCCTTCTTTACCAGCAAAACTTCGCAGTGCACCATCAATAGCAATTACTTTTCCGCCAGATTTTACCCAATCTTTTAGTTTAGTTAAGTTGTTTTCGGTGAACACTTTGCCGTAATAGCCATTTGGCAGGATTAATACATTGTATTTGTTTAAATTGGTTTTGCTAAAATCATCCGTATTTATAGAGGTTAACGGATAGTGTAATTGTTGCTCAAAGAAATGCCATAGTTCACCATAGCTTAAAGACGATGTGCCTTCACCAGAAAGAATAGCCACCTTTTGTTTGTTTACTAATTTAATATCTGGTGAGCCCATATCTGGAGTGCTTTGTGAAAATCCAGAATTAATTGCTGTTAAAGGTTGTGCATGCTCTTGTGCAATGGCATTTAATTTTGAAACCATTTTTTCAATATGCTTATTGTCGCCTTTGGTGATGATGAGTGACCCACGTTCAAATTTGGTATTATTAGAAGTGAATGGTTTTTCGGTAAACCTTACTTTAAAATCTTGCTTTAATAGTTCGGCTAAAAACTGAGCATCTTCCATAGAATTCCATTTGCTTACATAGCCATAAGCATCGTTTAAGTTTTGAAGTGCTTTTTTGCTTAAAAGTATTCTGCTCTGTACTTGAGAGGTGCTTGCAATAGCATCTAATCCATAGGCATAAGGCAGTGACCAAGCCGTAATATCGTAAGTTAAAGAATCTGAAAGTTTGGTGTTTGGTTCAAATAATACCTTTACCATTTTACCTTTTGGTTGATTGCTATGCACCACTACCGCATTTGCATCTACATTAAAACTACCTTGTTTTCCTGTGGCATAATGGTAACCAGAAACCTTAGTGTTTGTGGCATTTTCGAAAGCAATATGATGTTTATTTAAAAGCGTTTTTAGGCTATTCAATTTATCTTCATTGCCTTTTAAGACGTAGCTTTTGTATTTTAAGTTGGTATTATTAAAGAATTTACCAAACTCAGTATTTAATTGTTTTGCATTTTTTGATGCCATTTCAACTGTAGAAAGTCCTGTGGTTGTATGGTGTGTTAAGCGTTCTACTAATGTTAACACATGGCCTTCGTCATTCAATATACCTAAACCAGCCATACCGTGACCACCTTGCTCATAAGTCATTCCCATGGCTCCCATAAACGTTGGGTAGGTGTCTCCATAGCTTGGATATAATAAATCGAAACGTTCTCTGGTAAAGAATAGCCAACCTTCTTTGTCAAAATACTTAGCATGATTTTGTCCTATTTGTGTTTGAAAGTCGCGTTGCCAATCGGTAATAATTTCATGAAGTGGTTCTGCTGCAGGTGCAAAATAGTAAGGCTCGTTAATGCCTTGCTCATGAAAATCGACATGCACATGAGGCATCCATTTGTTATAAACCTCTAAACGTTGTTGTGTTTCTACTTGTGTTGCCCAAACCCAATCTCTATTTAAATCAAAGAGGTAATGATTTGGTCGTCCTGCTGGCCAAGGTTCGTTGTGTTCGCTAGCTTGTTTGTCAACATCGTATGGTTCGCTTTTGGTTCTGTTGTACCAATTTACGTAACGATCGCGACCATCAGGATTGACGCTTGGGTCAATAATTACAACCGTGTTTTTAAGTAATTCTTGTTGCTCAGTTAATAATTTATATAAGGTAAGCATAGACGCTTCAGAACTCGATGCTTCGTTGCCATGCACATTATAACTTAACCAAACAATGGCAATATCTGTTGCCGTTGGTTCGCCTTCTAATAAACCTGCATTTTTTAAATTGTTTTCTCTAATAGTTTCGAGTTGCTTCATATTAGCTTCACTCGTTACAAAAGCCACATACAAATCTCTACGCTCGTTGGTTTTTCCGTAGTTTTCTAATTTTACTTGATGAGGAGCTGCTTTTTCAACGGCTTTAAAATAATCAATAACCTGATGATTTCTGCTAAATTGTGTGCCAATATCATAACCTAAAAAGTCTGTTGGAGATGGAATGGTTTGCGCTGAAGCTAAGGTTAGGCCGCCAAAAACGACCAAAAGAACTAAGATGAATTTTTGCATTTAATTTAAAATTAAGGTTGTAAGCTAGTAAAGATAGTTAGTGCAACTGAATTAACTAAAAATTAGCAGATAAAAAATTGAAGAGTATTATCTTTATGCCATAAATAAGTTTGATAATGCCAACCAACTATATTCCGTTTAAGGATACTAATTATTTCTCAGATTTTATATGCGATTATCTCGCTGAAAAAGAAGAGTTAAAAGAATTCTACCATCGTTTTCCTAAGTTGGAAAATTTTGAAGCACAGATAAAAGAAAAAGGTTTGTCTGTTAAAGCGCAGTCTAGAACTATTCTCGCAGAAACTTTAAAGCAGCAATATAAAAACATAGCGACTTCAGAGTTAACAGCAGAACATATTGAACGTCTAAATCTTGAAAATACCTTCACGATTACTACTGGTCATCAATTAAACTTATTTACAGGACCATTGTATTTTCTGTACAAGATTATTTCTACTATAAACCTAGCAAAGCAATTACAAACAGCATATCCAGAGTACAATTTTGTGCCTATGTATTGGATGGCTTCTGAGGATCATGATTTTGAAGAAATCAATTATTTCAATTTTAAAGGCAAAAAGATTCAGTGGAATTCTGAGCAAACGGGAGCTGTTGGTCATTTTAATACTGAAGGTTTAGATGAAGTATTCGAGGTGATTTCTTTAGAATTTGGAGGTGGAAAAAATGCAGAACAACTAAAAACATGGTTTAAGGAAGGGTATCTTAAACATCATAATTTAGCAGATGCTACACGTTATTTGGCTAACGCATTATTTGGAGCACATGGTTTAGTGATTATAGATGCCGATGATAGGAAATTGAAACGTTTGTTTATTCCGCAGATGAAACAAGAAATGCTAGAACAAACAGCATTTAAAACTGTTTCTGAAACTAATAAGAAATTAGAAGATTTAGAGTTAAAGATTCAAGTAAATCCTAGAGAAATCAACCTCTTTTATATTAAAGATGGTTTACGCGAGCGTATTGTAGAAAGTGAAGGAGTGTATTCGGTGCTTGATACTGATATTTCTTGGAGCAAGAGTGAGCTACTAGAGCATCTTGATGAATTTCCGGAGCGATTTTCGCCAAACGTGATTATGCGACCTTTATATCAAGAAGTGATTTTACCAAACCTCTGTTACATTGGAGGAGGCGGAGAAATGATTTATTGGTTGCAATTAAAATCTAATTTTGAAGCGCAGAACGTTACATTTCCGATGTTGCTATTACGAAATTCGGCCTTGGTAAAAACAACGAAGCAAGCAGAGAAACTTGAAAAATTGCATATTTCGGATAACGATTTGTTCTTAGATAGACATTCGTTTATTAATAAAAAGGTTAGAAAAATATCGAATATAGATATTGACTTTTCTGAACAAATTCAACATTTAGAAACCCAGTTTAAAGGCTTGTATGATTTAGCAGAACAAACTGATAAATCCTTTGTTGGTGCTGTAAAAGCCCAAGAAGTCAAACAATTAAAAGGCTTAAAACATCTTGAAAAACGATTGTTAACAGCTCAAAAACGGAAATTAGCAGACCAAATTAGTCGTTGTACAGCATTGCAAGAACAATTATTTCCTAATCAAAGTTTACAAGAACGAAACACTAATTTTTCGGAATTGTATTTAGAGTTTGGTGAGCAATTAATTCCAGAATTAAAGAAAGCTTTAGAGCCATTGAAAGGTGAGTTCTTAATATTAAATTTAAAATAGTCCATGCACAAGATTGATATAGAGTTGGTAGAAATGACCTTAGATGTCATGAAATATGTCATCGGCCGCGTTTCTGCAACCGAACATCAAATAGGAAAACCTAAAAAATCAGAAGAATTAAAAGCATTAGTTGGCGAAACTGTAACACCTGATGGTGTTGGAGGTGAATATGCGTTTAACCTTTGGAAAGCACATTTAGCAAAAGCCAATGTGCCTGTAGATCACCCAAGAAACTTAGCATTTGTACCAGCTTCGCCAACTAAGGCAGCCATTATGTTCGATTTAATTACGTCGGCATCAAGTATACATGGCGCGTATTGGATGGAAGGTGCAGGAGGTATTTTTTGTGAAAACGAAGCCATGAAATGGATTGTGTCTTTAACCGGTTTACCAGAAGGTGCTTTTGGAGTTTTTACAAGTGGAGGTACAGCAGCCAACTTATCTGCGATTGTTACTGCTAGAGAACATTGGAGAGAAAATCCGGAGTTTAAGCGCGAAAAAGGATTGATTGTCACTTCAATTGGTGCACATTCATCCATAAAAGCCATGGCAAAAGTGGCTGATGTGGATATTGTTTTGGTAGATTCTGAAGAGCATTTAACAGGCGAAGCGCTTAAAGAAACGATTGCAACATTAACTGAAAACCAACGTAAATGTTTATTTGCCGTTGTAGCAACAGGCGGAACCACTAATGCCGGAATCATTGACGATTTAGATAGTATAGCCAAAGTTTGTGAAGAAGAGAATTTATGGTTTCATGTCGATGCGGCTTATGGAGGAGGCGCTTTGGTGGCTGATTCTGTACGTCATTTATTTAAGGGTATAGAAAAAGCCGATAGTATTACCATTGATCCGCATAAATGGATGTTTTCACCATACGATTGTGGTGCTGTAATTTATAAGAATATGGAATTGGCAAAAAATGCCCATTCGCAACAAGGCTCATATCTCGAAATATTTAAGGATGAAGGAGCACATGGATTTAATCCAACCGATTACCAAATTCAATTGACACGTAGAGTTAGAGGTTTGCCTTTATGGTTCTCTTTAGCAACACATGGTACGGACCGTTATAAAGAAGCTGTAGAACGTGGTTTGGAATTGGCACAAATAGCAGGACGACTCATTGAAGCGCATCCAGATTTGGAATTGGTGAGAGCACCAAGTTTATCTTGTGTTTTATACAGAAGAATAGGTTGGAAACCCGAAGATTACACACACTGGACCTATGAAAACCATGAAAAAGGATTTGCATTAGTGACACCAACCAAATGGAAAAATGGTGATACCTATGAAACTTGTTCACGTTTTTGTTTTATCAATCCTGATACTACCGAAAAGGATATTGCTATGATTCTAGACAGTATGGTCTAAGTTCACTAAATGTAATGTAGTAAATTGATGAATTATTTGATGGATTTGTGATATTAACTTAATAACACAAAAGCGGATTTTATGTTAAAAACTTAATCTAAAAAATTGTAAATCGTAAATCGTAATTCGCAAATCAATCCTTATTTTTGCGCATGCAACACAACAAAGTCCTAATTTTAGATTTCGGATCGCAATACACACAGCTTATTGCGCGACGCGTCAGAGAGTTAAACATCTACTGCGAAATTCACCCATTTAACAAAATTCCTTCAGATTCAGAGAGCTTTAAAGCCGTCATATTATCTGGTAGTCCAAACTCAGTGCGAGGCGAAGATGTGCTTCATCCTGATTTAGAGACTATAAGAGGGAAAAAACCAATGCTAGCCGTTTGTTATGGCGCGCAATATTTGGCACATTTTTCAGGAGGCGAAGTCGCAGAATCAAATACTAGAGAATACGGAAGAGCAAATTTGGCTTTTATAAAGTCTGATGAAGATTTCTTTGAAAATATTCATGAAGGGAGTCAAGTTTGGATGAGTCATAGTGACACCATTAAACAATTACCAACAAACGGTGTGCTTTTAGCAAGTACGAGTGATGTTACAAATGCTGCTTACAGAATAGAAGGCGAGCAAACATATGCGATTCAATTTCATCCTGAAGTGTACCATACTACAGATGGACATCAATTATTACAGAACTTTTTAGTTAAAATAGCTGCGGTTGAACAAGATTGGACACCCAATGCTTTTGTTGAAGAAACGGTTCAAGATTTAAAAGAAAAACTAGGCGACGATAAAGTGGTACTAGGTTTATCTGGAGGAGTAGATTCTTCAGTCGCTGCCATGTTATTACACAAAGCTATTGGTAAAAATCTCTACTGTATTTTTGTAAATAATGGATTGCTACGTAAAAATGAATTCAAAGATGTATTGCATCAATACGAAGGCATGGGATTAAACGTTAAAGGAGTAGATGCTTCGGCACGCTTTTTGAATGCCTTAAAAGGATTGAGTGATCCAGAACAGAAAAGAAAAGCTATTGGAGCTGAATTTATCGCTGTTTTTGATGACGAAGCCCATTTAATACAAGATGTAAAATGGTTAGCGCAAGGCACAATATATCCTGATGTTATAGAAAGTGTTTCAGCAACAGGAGGCCCAAGTGCAACCATAAAGAGTCATCATAATGTTGGTGGATTACCAGATTATATGAAGCTAAGTGTGGTAGAGCCCTTACGCGCTTTATTTAAAGATGAAGTAAGACGTGTTGGAGCGTCAATGAATATGGATAGTCAGCTGTTAGGTCGTCACCCATTTCCAGGTCCAGGATTAGCAATTCGAATTCTTGGAGATCTAACTGAAGAAAAAGTACGTATATTACAAGAGGTAGATGCTATTTTTATTAATAACCTTCGTTCTTGGAATTTATACGATAAAGTTTGGCAAGCAGGAGCTATGTTGTTGCCAGTGAATAGTGTAGGTGTCATGGGAGACGAACGTACTTACGAAAAATGTGTAGCTTTAAGAGCTGTAGAAAGTACAGACGGCATGACGGCAGATTGGGTAAATTTACCATATGAGTTTTTGCAAAAAACCTCAAATGAAATTATAAATAAAGTAAAAGGTGTTAATAGAGTGGTATACGATATCAGCTCAAAACCACCAGCTACGATTGAGTGGGAATAAAAAATAAGAACGAATTGCTTAGCAATGTCAAAGTACAGTTTGTTGTAAAATAGAATACATGAAGAACATTTTAACCATCATATTAATTGCGTTTACCTTTGGTTTAACGGCTCAAAATTATATTGAGCATACGGTAAAAACAGGGGAAACAATAGAGAGTATTTCTAAGAAGTATTTAGTAACTCCTTTTGATATTTACGCACTTAATCCTGATGCAAAACGTAAATTTCAGCCTAATACAATATTGATTATTCCGAATTCAAAAATAAAGAATGAACCAATTGTAGGAGAAAGCAGAGAACTTATTGACTATAAAAATCATAAGGTAAAACGTAAAGAAACGTTATATGGTTTAGCACAAAAATATAACGTTTCTGAAGATGAGATAAAGAAAGCAAATCGATTCTTGTATTCTGAAAACCTTAAAAAAGGAGATAAAATTAGAATTCCAAGGTATAGAACAGTTGTTTCTAAGCAAACCTTGACTAATACCGTAAAAAAATATACTGTATTACCTAAGGAGGGCAAATGGAGAATTGCCTATAAATTTGGCATTACTGTCGCAGAATTAGAAGCTTTAAATCCTTTTATGAATGAAACCATTCAGCCAGGAGACGAGCTTAATGTGCCAAATATTGAAGATAAAGAAGAAAAAACAGTAGAAGCAAGTTTTGGTTTTTATGAAGTATTGCCAAAAGAAACATTTTATAGCCTTAAGGGGAAACTTAATTTAACACAAGAACAATTAGAGCAATTAAATCCTGAATTAAAAACAACAGGTTTAAAAGCAGGAATGGTGTTAAAGGTGCCAGCAGATGTAGATACAACAGGACGTATGGCAACTGTAGGTAAAACAAACTTAAAAACGAGTTTAATAAACTTTAAGACTAAAAAAATAGCCTTAATGATGCCTTATCAGCTGCACCGAATTGATGTAGATTCTGTTGAAGAAGTTAAAGACCAAATTAAAAATAGTAGACGTTTATCGGCTGTTTTAGATTTTCATGTTGGTGTATTAATGGCATTAGATTCGGCAAAGCAATTAGGAATTTCAACAGACTTAAAGGTTTTAGATACACGTTATAATATTGCAGCGACAAGAAAGTTATTAGACGAAAATGATTTTTCAGATTACGATGCGGTTATTGGTCCAATGGAAGAGACGAGTTTTAATCGTGTGGCCATGGCATTAAAGGCAAATCATGTTCCTGTAATTGCAGCGATGAATAAACCTAAGGAAGTTTATAGCAATGTATTTCAAACCATTCCAGACGATAAATTGTTGCGCAAGGCAATGGTAGATTTTGTAAAAGCAGATAGCTTAAAGACAAAAGTTGTTATTATTTCTGATCAAGCTCATAAAGTAGGAAGTCAAGCTCTACAAAACGAGTTTCCAAACTCGAAACTCATATTATCGAGAATGGATAAGAAAAATAAAACTAAAGATGCGCATTATATTTATCCTGCAGATATACAAAATGTGTTTTCTGCTGGTAAAACTTATGTGTTTTTACAAACCAATAATAACTCGTTTATTTCTAGTGTAATAAGTTTATTAAATGGTTTAGTGGTAAATAAAACTGAAATAGTTTTAGTAACAACAGATAAGAATAAAGCATTTGAAGGTAAAGATATAGACAATATTAGTTTGTCTAAATTAAAGTTTCACTATCCTTCTATACATAAAGATTTTGATGAAACAAAGTCTAACGGTTTTGTTAAAGCTTATAGAAAAGCATATGGTGTTTCACCGAGTAAGTATGCTGCTCGTGGGTTTGATATAACATTAGATCTTTTAATGCGATTGGCTTCTGCAGAAAATTTATATATTGCTTCTAAAGATACTATTGAAACAGAGTATATAGAAAATAAATTTAGATATAATAAAGTGCTTTTTGGAGGTTATGTTAATCAAGCGGTTTACGTTGTAAAGTTTGATGATTTACGAATTGTAGAAGCAAAATAGTTGCAAGAATACCCTCAAAAAAAGCTTATAGATTATATCCTAAATATTAAAATTAATCACCCTTGAAAAGCTTACTTATATTTTTTACTTTATTATGTGTTGGGATTTTTTCTAATGAAGAAACCGTAACATGGGATGAAACATCTAAGCTTACTTGGGCAGATTTTAAGGCAGAGCCAGATGCAGAATCCGATGCTGTAGCTTTAACGGCCTCAGGGATTACCTTTGGCTATTCTCTAAAGACGGCTGGTAAAAGAATTGCAGCGGTTTCAACCACTGTAGAAGCTCATTTTTATCCTAATAAATCGTGGTATTTAAAAGATAAAGGAAACGCTCATATTTTAGCTCACGAGCAATTGCATTTTGATATAACAGAACTCTACGCACGAAAGTTTAGACAACAATTAGCTGAGCTTGAGGTTAATCAAAATATAAAAGCGCAGATGAATGCATTGCACAATGCCATTAACGAGGCTGTTAGCAAAACTCAAAAACGTTATGACCAAGAGACTATGCATTCTATGAATATTGAAAAACAAAAAGAATGGGAAGTTTTTATTGGGAAAGAGCTTAAAGCTTTAGATCAATTTAAATAGTAATTGTTTGAAAGCTAGTACTTCATTTATCAATTCTATAAAAAGCAATACGCTACTTTTATTTACACATAAAATTTAATTAAAATGGAATTAGATGGCACGGTTTTAATTGAATTGGCACATTATAAAATGCCTTTTGGTAAATACAAAGATCAATATCTCGTAGATATTCCAGAATATTATTACATCTGGTACCAACAAAAAGGGTTTCCTCAAGGTAAGCTAGGAAAGATGATGGCACAAATGTGTGATATTAAAATTAACGGTTTAGAAGAGTTAATTTATACCATCCGAAGAGATTTTAGGAAGTGATATTAGAGGGTTGTCTTAATGCTGACCTAAGTAATTTGTAGTAATAGTTTTCGCTTTTTTATGCTTTGTTTTTTTATCGTCCTCCACTCAATATCTTAAGAAAATCATACTTTTTTGTGACTAAAAAAAAGACATATACAAGAAGTAAGGCCATTGCAATTTGAGCAACTATTTTTAGTATTGGATCCTCAATAAACGTGGTTAATATAGGATATGAGATTACAATAATAGGAGAGTGGTACAAATGCAGTAAATAAGAAAATCTACCTGTATTATAAAACTTAATTTGAATATCTATTAATAGAATAAATATCAAAAATGCGATAGGAAATTTTAGAAAATCAACGTAGAAAAAACCTAAAATAACACTTAAGATAACAGAGGTAATGATTAAGGTTTTTTTATCAATCTTGTTGTGATATTTTGAGTATAAAACACCAATTAAAAATAAAAACGCGACATCTAACCTTAAGATTAGTGTACCAAGTAATAAGAAAGGGAGTATAACAAATAGCGTTTTAAACTCTTTTTGAGTGACTAAAGCAATGATTGAAAAAATAACAAATATGTCTCTTATGAAATAGGTAGGCGGATTTATTGGAGCTGAGTTTAAAGAGAAGAGCCCTTCTGTTATTAGAGACAAATCAAAACTTAATCGATTTAGAGGATTATATCCTAAAATATAGTACACAAACAAGACTAAAATTAAAACAACCATATTGGCAATTAGATATGGAATTAATAAACTTTTAATCTTTTTAAAAAATAAATTTTGTTTATGTCTAGATACTTCAAAATATAAATAACCTGAAATTATTGAAAGAATTGCAGTGCCATAAGGCGGAATTTGTTCTACTATAACATAAGCTATACCATATTCCAATTCATTTTTAGTATGAGTAAATACAATTAGTATTACTGCAATTAACCTAATTAATTCGATACTTGGTTTCATTCAATTAACTGTTGTCAATGTCTTTATATGGATATGCAAGCATTTTTATACTTCTATATATTAAAGTTGTTGCAGTATTCTATGTAAATGTTTTATATAAAATGTAAAACGAAGGTAGAAGAAATATTTAGAAAGACAAACCTTCAAATTTTTAAGACAGGTTTCTCTGGGTTTTAAATTTTTTTCAAAACGAGTAACCCTTGCACTTATTTTAATTCGTCTCTTGATTAATGTGCTTAAATTAATACTATGTTTTAGGAATGTGTGTTTAGAACTGCAAGTGTCTTTTTCTCATTTAAAATTTCCTATACATCTGTTCTATTAGCGTTTCTTTTATAGCGTAAATGCTTAGTGTATTCCCTTAATTGGTTTTAAGTAGTAATCCTTTTATCATCTAAAAGCATTGTGAGCTTGTTTTTAGCGTGTAATGTATTATGAAATGGTGTTTGTAATGGCTTGACAGTCATTGTGTAAGTTCGTTATTTGTTTGTGGTAGTCCATAAAAATAAGAACATATTAACAAACCATAAACAATTCATAGATAACTCGTTTTATTTCGTAAATTTGCCTGCGTTTAACAGCGCAATATGACCACAAACCCTAAATATATATTTGTAACAGGAGGCGTGTCTTCTTCTCTAGGAAAAGGCATAATAGCAGCATCTCTAGCTAAACTCTTGCAAGCACAAGGTTACAGAGCAACCATTCAAAAATTAGATCCGTACATTAACATTGATCCAGGAACTCTAAATCCGTATGAACATGGCGAATGTTACGTTACAGATGATGGAGCAGAAACTGACTTAGATCTGGGCCATTATGAACGTTTTTTAAACGTACCAACATCGCAGGCTAACAACGTTACAACTGGTAGAATCTATCAAAGTGTAATAGATAAGGAAAGGCGTGGTGAGTTTTTAGGTAAAACGGTTCAAGTTATTCCACATATTACCGACGAGATTAAACGAAGAATTCAAATTCTTGGAAACTCTGGAGATTACGATATCGTGATAACTGAAATCGGTGGAACCGTTGGAGATATAGAGTCTTTGCCATACATTGAAGCTGTAAGACAGCTAGAATGGGATTTAGGCGAACACAATACATGTGTTATTCATTTAACACTAGTACCTTATCTTTCTGCAGCAGGAGAATTAAAAACCAAACCAACCCAACACAGTGTAAAAACATTGATGGAAAGTGGTGTACAAGCTGATGTTTTGGTCTGTAGAACAGAGCACAAACTTAGCGATAGTATTAAAACAAAGTTGGCACGTTTTTGTAATGTAAAAAAGGAAGCGGTTATAGAATCTATAGATGCTTCAACTATTTACGATGTGCCAAATTTAATGTTAGAAGAAGGTTTGGATAAAGTTGTTTTAAATCAGCTACAACTCAAAAGTGATGTGCCAGATTTGAAACGTTGGAATGAATTTTTAAAACGTCATAAAAATCCTAAAAGCGAAGTAACTATTGGTTTAATTGGAAAATATGTAGAGCTTCAGGATTCTTATAAATCTATTTTAGAGTCATTTATTCATGCTGGAGCAGAAAATGAAGTTAAGGTTAATGTAGAGCCTATTCATTCAGAATATTTATCTAAGAGTAATATTGACTTTAAGCTAGGTCATTTGGATGGTGTTTTAGTTGCACCTGGATTTGGCGAACGTGGTATTGAAGGTAAAATTGAAGCGGTACGTTTTGTACGTGAACAAAATATTCCTTTTTTAGGTATTTGTTTAGGTATGCAAATGGCCGTTATAGAATATGCTAGAAACGTACTAAATCTTAAAGACGCGAATTCTGTAGAAATGGATGAGCAAACTCCAGATCCTGTAATTAATTTAATGGCGTCACAAAAAGATGTGGTTAATAAAGGAGGTACTATGCGTTTAGGTACTTGGGATTGTAATCTAGAAAAAGATAGTATTGCTTATAAGGTATATAAAACCGAAACGATTACAGAAAGACACAGACATCGTTTTGAGTTTAATAGCGATTATAAAGCTCAATTTGAAAAGTCAGGTATGAAAGCTACAGGTTTTAATCCAGAAACGGGCTTAGTAGAAATTGTAGAAATACCAGAAAACAATTGGTTTGTTGGTGTTCAGTACCATCCAGAGTATAAGAGTACAGTGAAAAATCCACATCCATTATTTGTCGCTTTTGTGGCTGCAACATTAAAATATAAAAAGAAAAAATAATAAAAAAATGTGCCACTTTGGCGTAAAATAGATTTTGGATAACTATTTGAGTTATGCAATTGTTACCATACAAGACCTGTTGGGTTTCTCTAACCTTACGGGTCTAAAACTGAAAAATAAACATGGAAGAAAAAAAATTCGATATTAAATCTATAATAGGTTTTATCCTCATATTCGGAATTTTGGTATTTATGATGTACCAAAATCAGCCCACTCCAGAAGAGCTCGAAGCACAGAAAAAAGCAGAGCAAGAAAAATTGGAAGCTGAGAAGAACAGCAGTAAGCAAACTGAAACTTTGGTTACCACTTCAGAAGATTATGGAACTTCTCAGGTTTTAGATTCAACACAGCTTGTTGCTGCTCAAAGTAAATTAGGAGCATTATCTTATGCTTTAACAGTGCCAGGAGAAGCAATAACAACCGTTAATACAGATGTTTTTGAACTAAAATTTAACAGAAAAGGTGGTTATTTAGCAGAAGTAAAGCTGAAGAATTTTGTAGACTATGATTCGGTGCCAATTTATTTAATTAAGGATGGTAATAGTGCTTTTAATATCACCTTTGGTACATCGGATAATCGTACATTCAATTCTAAAGATTTACCATTTCAACCTAGTGTAACTAAAAGCGGAGACCATACCATTGTGTCTATGAAACTTAAAGTTTCTGAAACGGCATTTTTAGAATACCGTTATGAGTTGAAACCAAATGACTATATGATTGATTTCTCAGTTAAATCTCAAGGGTTAAGTGGAGTTTTTAATACATCACTACCTTTAGAACTCAATTGGGATTTAAAAGCGTACCGTCATGCAAAAAGTATCAGTTACGAGAATAGATATACAGATATTCATTACGAGCACGAAAACGGTAAACCAGATTATACAGGTGCAAGAGATACCGAAGAGGATTTAGAAGATGTCACTTGGATTGGTTACAAACAACATTTCTTTACTTCTGTTTTATTAACAGATAAAGCTTTTAAAAGGGCAAGAATAGAAGCTGAAGATTTAGTTGAAGATGAGGAAATAGATACTGTTTTTACAAAACAATTTTCATCTAAAATTCCATTAGCATACCAAGGTGGTGAGATAAATCAACCTATGGACTTTTATTTTGGACCAAGTGATTTTAAGGTTTTAAATGACTATGGTAGAAATTTAGATGAAATTGTACCATTTGGTTGGGGCATTTTTGGGTGGATAAACCGCTATATCTTTATGCCTTTATTTTCATTTTTAGGTAGTTTCCTTCCTTATGGAATTGCTATTGTAGTTATGACTATTTTAACTAAAATAGTACTGTCATTTGTACAATACAAACAATTTTTGTCTCAGGCTAAAATGAAAATTTTAAAGCCAGAATTAGATGCTGTTAGAGAAAAGTACAAAGACAACAAATTAAAAGCACAGCAAGAAACTATGGCTATTCAAAGTCGAGCAGGTGCCAGTCCGCTAAGTGGTTGTTTGCCTGGTCTAATGCAAATCCCTGTGTTTTATGCCTTGTTTCAATTTTTCCCATCAGCTTTCGATTTAAGACAGCAACCGTTTTTATGGGCTAAAGATTTAAGTTCTTACGATTCTATTTTAGACTTACCATTTCATATTCCTTTTTATGGTAGTCATGTTAGTTTATTTCCAATTTTAGCTGCTATTGCTATTTTCTTCTATATGAAAATGACAACAGGTCAGCAAATGGCAACACAGCCAACTCAAGAAGGGATGCCAGATATGGCAAAAATGATGAAGTATATGATTTACTTCTCTCCACTTTTAATGTTGGTATTCTTTAATAACTATGCTTCTGGATTAAGTTTATATTACTTTATCTCTAACTTAATTAGTATTGGTATTATGTTAGTAATCAAAAATTATATTATTGATGAAGAAAAAGTGCTAGCTAAGATTGAAGTAAGTAAAACAAAGCCTAAGAAACAAAACAAGTTTCAGAAGAAAATGGCTGAGATGATGGAGCAAGCAGAGCAACAAAAACAAGCACAACAAAAAGGCAAAAAGAAATAATCATTTTTGTCTAAATACTAATAATTAAATTATAGCCTCAACATTTTTGTTGAGGCTATTTTATTAAATGATTTTAACGCGCAGAAAACAACGTTTCTAAGGATGCAGATAAGGGGATTGTAGATTGTCTTAATCTAACTTAATGTTGTATTTGTCTTTTCTTAAATAGGATAATAAAAAAAGACCCAAACCTTTTACAGTTTGAGCCTCTTAACTAATTAATCAACCTAAAAAGTTGTGAGGTTATATGCCTCATTATTTTATTTATTGCATTGGTAAAAGCACCATGTCAATAACATGTACAACACCATTCATAGATTGGATGTCTACTAAACTAGTAACAATATTACTGACGCGGTTATTAGAGTCCGTTAAAGTAAATGCAGAATTATCAGCAGTAATTTCACCGCCTAATGTCATAACCGCTCCGTTTGGTAAACCGCTAGATTGTATGTTGTCACTAACGATATGATAGGTTAATACAGCGTCAACTGTTGCAGGATCTAAATCTGCAAGAGCAGTATTTCCTGAAGGATCTAATTCTACTAATAAATTAGAGAAAGCATCGTTAGTTGGTGCAAATACTGTAAATGGTCCAGCAGTAGCATCAGATACTGTAGCAATGTATGGTACTGTTGGTGTACCCGAATCAGCTAATTCTAATGCTGCCACTAAATTTGATAAAGCAGGATTAGTAGTCGCAAAGGTTGCGATTGTAGGTAAGCCAATGACTTCATCAACAATGTGTACAATTCCATTGCTTGCAACATTATCTGCATTTGTAACTGTTGAAGATCCATTCAACATCACTCCATTAGAAGTGGTAAAGTACAAACTTAAATTTGCCTCATTAGGTCCTGTTGCTGCAGTATTGGTATAACCAGATTCAGCATCAACTAAGTTTGTAGATGTTAGAGTGCTACCAATAATAACATGGTTTAATAAAATGTTTTTAACTAAGGCTTTTTCAGCTGTAGACAAGTTGTCTAGATCTAGACCAGTATCCGATAGTAATTGTGCAAATGCATCATTACTAGGGGCAAATACAGTAAAAGGACCTTCACCTTGTAAGGTTGTGACTAAGTCTGTTGCCTGCAATGCTGCAGCTAAAGACGTTAAATTGTTTTCTATGGCGATGTCAACCACTGTTGTTGGCGTTGGTGATGTCCTATTGTCATCATCATCACTACAAGCAGTAATACCTACAACTAATAGAAATACTGTAAGTAATTTGAAGTTTTTTGAAATAATTTTCATTGTTTTGAGTTTTATATTGTTCAACATTGCAAACTTATATCAGTTTGTTTAACAAAAATACGAAATGATTAAACAAAAAGTTTTTACGATTTTCACTTTAACACTATTTTTAACATCTGTCTATGCTCAAAATCCAGTGAATCAATTTGATAAAGACGGGCTACGACACGGTATTTGGACTAAAAACTATCATAACACAGATCAAAAACGTTATGAAGGGGTATTTAAGCATGGTAAAGAAATTGACTCATTTAAATACTATACGTTATCTGCAGGAAAAAGTGTTTTGAGTGCTATAAAAGTTTTTAATGAAAAAGACAGTATTGCAGATGTTACTTTTTTAGCTTCAACTAAAAAAGTGATTAGTGAAGGTAAAATGAATGGTAAACGATTTATTGGTACATGGACGTTTTACCATAAAAACTCTTCGGCCAAAATGATTGTTGAAAATTATAATGAAAACGGGTTACTAGAAGGTGAGCGCTTTGTTTATTTTAAAAATGGATTGGTAGCAGAAAGTGCCCATTATAAAAATGGCTTATTACATGGAGAGTCAAAATGGTTTTCAGAAAAGAATGTATTGTTAAGGCATACACATTATAAAGACGATCATTTAGAAGGTAAAACCATTAATTATGATGCTAATGGTAATATAACTTCAGAAGGTAATTATATTAAAAGCCAGAAAAAAGGCATTTGGAAATATTATAAAGATGGTAAGCTTACAAAAAAAATAGACCACACCACACAAGAAGTGTTATACAAGAAAGAATAGTTTAAAACTATATTATATATAGAATTTCAGAATGGCAATCTTAATAGGATTGCCTTTTTTATTTTGTAATTTTGCCGAAGTTTTTCGAACTAAAATAGTATCATTATTATTATGTTAGTGTTTTAGGTTGTCCTCTTAAAAGGACTGGAGGGATGTTTAAAAAAGCATCTAGTTATTAATTAAAAAGAGATACTTGCTTTTGCAGGTAATTAATATGAAAAGAGTCATTGTAGGACTTTCGGGAGGAGTAGATTCTAGTGTTGCAGCCTATCTTTTAAAAGCGCAAGGTTATGAGGTTATAGGTCTGTTTATGAAAAATTGGCATGATGATTCCGTAACCATTTCAGACGAATGTCCTTGGTTAGAAGATAGTAACGATGCCATGCTTGTGGCAGATAAATTAGGTATTCCTTTTCAAACGGTCGATTTAAGCGTGCAATACAAAGAACGTATTGTAGATTATATGTTTAATGAATATGAAAAAGGACGCACACCAAATCCTGATGTCCTTTGCAACCGTGAAATAAAGTTTGATGTCTTTATGGATATCGCTTTAGAATTAGGTGCAGATTACGTGGCAACGGGGCATTATTGTAGAAAAGGCACGATTGAAAAAGACGGAAAACAAATCCATCAGTTGTTAGCTGGAGCAGATGATAATAAAGACCAATCGTATTTTCTTTGTCAATTATCACAACAGCAATTGGCAAAAGCATTATTTCCTATTGGAGAATTACAAAAACCAGAAGTAAGAGCAATAGCCAAAGCTCAAGGTTTAATAACAGCCGAAAAGAAAGATTCTCAAGGTTTATGTTTTATAGGAAAAGTAAGATTGCCAGAGTTTTTGCAACAGCAACTAAAACCAAAAGAGGGGCATATTGTTGAGGTGGCAGATACGTTTGAAATGTATAGCCAAGTTTTACCGCAATTTGATTCTAAAGAGAATGAATTAGAATTCTTATCTAAAAAACCAACATATCATTTAACAGATGGAACAGTAGTTGGCAAGCATCAAGGAGCACATTATTTTACTAAAGGTCAACGAAAAGGTTTGGGTGTTGGAGGTACTGTAGAGCCTTTATTTGTAATTGATACTGACGTTAAAGAAAATATAATATATACAGGTCAAGGTAAACAACATCCTGGTTTATACAGAAATGTGTTGTTTGTTACCAATGAAGAACTGCATTGGGTTAGAGAAGATTTAGCTTTAAAGGACGGTGAAACAATGTCTGTAATGGCTAGAATTCGCTATAGACAAAATTTAGAAAAGGCCACCTTATATAAGGTTAATTCTGGTATGTATGTAGAGTTTGAAAATAAGCAGTCTGCAATTACCGAAGGTCAATTTGTTGCTTGGTATTTGGAAGATGAATTACTAGGTTCGGGAGTTATTTCCTAAATTACAGTTGATGTATTTAGGTGTTTATGATTGAACAATTTGTGTTTTTAACCATAAGATAGTTCACTAATAACTATATTTTTAAGTTCAATAATTAATGGTCCTATGAAAAAGATTTTTACACTTCTATGTTTAGTGGTTATCGCTAACAGTTTTGCGCAACAAGATGCATGGGTTTATTTCACAGATAAACCAAACGTTGCCGCTTCAATAGCAAACCCAATTAGTATACTCACTCAAAAAGCAATAGATAGAAAACAAAATCATAATGTGGCTATTGACGAACGTGATGTGCCCGTAAATGAAACTTATATTTCAGATATAAAAGCCCAAACAGGAATTACAGCCTTAGCAAAATCGAAATGGTTTAATGCGGTTCATGTTAGAGGAACAGAAGAAGCTATAAATGCTTTAAGTAGTCTAACGTTTGTAGAACGTATAGATTTTGCAGATCATAATTTGAATTCTGCATCACGAAGTTATACAAGCCTAAATAAGACCGAAATTGAAGAAGAAACAATTGCATTTACTTATGGAGATACTCAAAATCAAGTAGAAATGATTAATGTCGATAATCTTCATTTAGCGGATTTTACAGGAGAAGGTATAACTATTGCTGTTATGGATTCTGGCTTCCCCAATGCAAATACTATGGGCGCATTTCAGCGGTTACGAGATAACAATGATTTGTTAGATGGTTATGATTTTGTAGATAGAACCTCAGAAATATATGCATTTACAGGTAGTAATCACGGTACAAAAGTATTGAGTACTATGGCTGGTTTTATTCAAGATCAGTTTGTAGGAACAGCGCCAGATGCTTCTTATTATTTATTTAGAACAGAAGATTCTGGAAGTGAAAATCCTGTAGAAGAAAGTTATTGGGTAGAAGCAGCCGAGCGCGCAGATAGTTTAGGTGTAGATATGATTAATACATCTCTAGGGTATCGTATGTTTGACAATCCTAATTACAATTATACTCCCGCAGATATGAATGGGCAAGTCACCTTTATTGCTAAAGGAGCTGCTATTGCCGTAGAAAAAGGAATCTTAGTTGTGGTAAGTGCAGGTAACTCTGGCGCAACAGATTGGCAAACCGTTGGGTCTCCTGGCGACTCTCCAGCTGTGTTGTCTATTGGAGCTGTAGATGAAAATGGCGACTATGTAGCTTTTAGTTCACAAGGAGGAGCAGCACAAATAGGTTATCAAAAACCAGATGTAGTGGCTAGAGGTGGAGCTGCTTATGTTATAAATGAGTTTAATAGTATTATTCAAAATAATGGGACTTCTTTTAGTGGACCTATTCTTTGTGGAGGTATTGCGTCATTATGGCAAGCCATTCCAGATGCTTCACCTACAGAAATTATGGATTATGTTAGGCAATCTGCATCACAATTTAATACACCTGATGATTTTTTAGGCTATGGGATACCAGATTTAGATTTAGCCCTAAGTAATGCCTTATCTATAGATAAATCTCAAATTGAAAACTTTAGTTTTTATCCAAATCCAGTAGAAACAAGACTTAATATTAAAATACCTTCTACTGTAAATCAATTAGAAGTGTCAATTTATAATCAATTGGGTCAAGAGGTTTTGAATCAATGGATAACTAAAGATTTAAGTTTTGTCAATGTATCAGATTTAGCTTCAGGGATTTATTTCATTAAATTGGCTACAACAAATAATTCTAAAACAGTTAAGTTCATTAAAGGTCAAAGTCATAATTAATGTCAGTTTAAGTGATTTTGAGGTATGAGAAATTGTATCGAGAACTGTGTGGACTACAATTCCTGTGGTATAATAAAAATTAACCTCAATTTCAATCGTGAAATTCACTTGAATTACCGAAATTTATACACTATTATAACAGATATAATTTTAGAATATGGCAAATAGAATCACATCACTATTCAATATAAAATATCCAATTATTCAAGCGGGAATGATTTGGAATAGCGGCTGGAAATTAGCATCTGCAGCAAGTAATTCAGGAATCTTAGGTTTAATTGGCGCAGGTTCTATGTATCCAGATGTTTTACGAGAACACATACAAAAATGTAAAGCTGCAACAGATCAACCATTTGGTGTTAATGTACCAATGTTATATCCAAATGTTCAGGAAATTATGGATATTATTGTTGAAGAAGGTGTTAAAGTTGTCTTTACTTCTGCAGGAAATCCAAAGACTTGGACCAAATGGTTACAAGACAAAGGTATTACAGTGGTGCACGTGGTTAGTAGTGTGAAGTTTGCATTAAAAGCACAAGAAGCAGGAGTAGATGCCATTGTAGCCGAAGGTTTTGAAGCGGGAGGACACAATGGAAGAGATGAAACTACGACTTTGACGTTGATTCCAATGGTAAAAGAGCAACTTCAAATTCCGTTAATAGCAGCAGGAGGTATCGCCACAGGAAAAGCCATGTTAGCTTGTATGGTGCTAGGTGCTGATGGAGTACAAGTGGGTAGCCGATTTGTAGCGAGTGAAGAATCTTCAGCACACCAAGCATTTAAACAAGTTGTAGTTGATGCTAAAGAGGGAGACACGCAGCTTACTTTAAAAGAATTAGCTCCTGTGAGATTAATAAAGAATAAATTCTATAACGAGCTACAAGAACTTTATAAAACGAGCCCAACACCAGAGCAACTTAAAGAATTATTAGGTAGAGCTAGAGCCAAACGCGGTATGTTTGAAGGAGATTTAGAAGATGGAGAGCTTGAGATAGGCCAAATAGCAGGTTTAATTCATGATGTAAAACCTGTGGCAGCAATTGTTGATGATATGATAAGTGAGTTTGAGGAAGCCAAGAAAATGTTAAGTGCATTATAGTTTTTAAATTAAACACGCTTAAACAGCTATAGGTCTCATAATTAAAGTGGTTTAATATTATTAAAATTGTTGAATTTAACCTTGTTTTTTTTAAGTTGATAAATTATTGAACTACTACATTTTAAAACGCTTAATTACTTATTTTTTTTTAATAAAAAACCTAAATTTGTGCTTACTAATTTTAACTAGTAGCGTATGAATTTAACCACTGAAAACATCCTCTTAATAGGTTCTCTTTTACTTTTTATAAGTATTATAGTAGGAAAAACATCTTATAAATTTGGGGTACCAACATTAATACTTTTTTTAGCAATAGGGATGTTAGCCGGTTCAGACGGTATTGGTGGTATTCGTTTTGATGATCCTAAATTAGCACAGTTTATAGGTATTGTCTCTCTTAACTTTATATTGTTTTCTGGTGGTCTAGATACCAATTTTAAAGCCATAAAACCCATTCTTAAAGAAGGTTTGGTCTTGTCTACTCTAGGAGTATTTCTTACCGCAGCAACTCTTGGTGTCTTTGTTTGGTTTGTTACCGATTTTACTATTTATGAAAGTTTGTTGTTGGGATCTATTGTGTCTTCTACAGATGCAGCAGCTGTTTTTTCTATTTTGCGTTCCAAAAACTTAGCATTAAAAACAAATTTAAGACCAACATTAGAGTTAGAAAGTGGAAGTAATGATCCCATGGCTTATGTATTAACGTTGGCTTGTTTAAGTTTAGTTATTAATCAAGACCAGAGTGTTTTTACCATGGTTCTAATGTTTTTTCAGCAAATGATCTTAGGTGGTATTGCTGGTTTTGCCTTTGGTAAATTGAGTAAGATTATTATCAATAGAATTAAATTAGGTTTTGAAGGGCTTTATCCTGTTTTGGTAATTGCGCTAATGTTTATTACATTTTCTGCAACTGATTTTGTTGGAGGAAATGGATTTCTCGCCATTTATATATGTGCAGTGTATTTAGGAAACCAAGATTTAATCCATAAATCTACAATTCTTAAAATGTTTGATGGGATAGCATGGTTAATGCAAATTGTATTATTCCTTACCTTAGGCTTACTTGTTTTTCCGTCGCATATTATTCCTTATATGGGCATAGGATTGTTAATTTCAGTATTCTTAATTCTTGTTGCACGACCAGCTGCTGTATTTATAAGTCTCATCTTTTTTAAAATGAAAATGAGAAGACGGTTTTATATCTCGTGGGTGGGGTTACGTGGTGCCGTTCCTATAGTGTTTGCCACCTATCCGCTTTTGGCAGGCATTGATAAAGCCAATATGATATTTAATATTGTCTTCTTTATTTCTGTAACCTCTGTTTTAATTCAAGGAACAACCTTATCGCTTTTTGCAAAATGGCTAAATGTGGCGTTGCCAGAAGAAGTAAAACCTATTGCAGAGAACGATCGTTATATTCTTAACTTGCCTAAATCAGCAATGGAAGAAATCTTAATACCACCTAATAGTTTTGCGGTAGACAAACGAATTATAGATTTACATTTTCCTAAGTCTGCATTTATTGTAATGATTAAGCGTAATGATAAGTTTGTGCGTCCGGGAGGTTCTACAGTTATTGAAGCTAATGATACTCTAGTGCTTCTATTAGATAATGAAGATAGCTTAAGTGATGTAAAAGAAATACTTAATCAAGCTTTAATAGGTTAAGATTGGTATTTCACTTTAGCTTCGTAACTAATATTATTTAATTTTTATTTGCAGTTTTAAAATTTATCGTTATAATTAAATTAACTTCCAATCTATTATTTTATAACCTATCATATATCAAATATCACATCATGAAAAAAATAATAACTTTACTTATAGTGCTTTTTGGTTTTTACTCTTGCAATGATATTTTAGGTAAGGAAGAATATGAAAAAGTTAATTGGAACGCCAGAGAAGCCACTATAAAACCTTCAGATTCGTTAGAAGTGGGGAAATCATATTTGTCTGTTTATTCTCAAATCTATAGTTATTCACAGCACAAAACGTATAATCTTACAGCGATGATAAGTATAAGAAATACAAGTGCTAAAGACACTATTTATTTGTCTAAAGTCGACTATTATGATACACATGGCACCTTGTTAAAAACGTATATTGACAAACCTGCTTATTTAACTCCTATGGAAACCATAGATATTATTATCAACGAAGTAGATGATGCAGGTGGTACAGGTGGTAATTTTATTTTTGATTGGAAAACACCTAAAAATTGCCCTGAACCCATTTTTGAAGGAGTGATGACTTCTACGTCTGGTCAGCAAGGTTTATCTTTTTTAACACAAGCTAAAAGAATTGATTAATAACCTTTTATTTTGAGAATTATAAAGACCTGTTAAAATTTTAAAAGCCCCTTATCATTTACCAAATTATTCATTCTTAAAACTAAATGGAAGTATTACTTTTGCGCCATGGTTTTAAGCAACTACACTAAAGAATTTAGATACAATCTTAAACTTGCATCTCCTGTGATGTTGGGTATGCTTGGTCATACCTTTGTGAGCTTTATAGACAATATCATGGTAGGCCAATTAGGTGCAGCAGAATTAGCAGCAGTATCTTTAGGTAACAGCTTTATTTTTATTGCCATGTCTATAGGAATTGGTTTTTCCACAGCCATTACACCTTTAGTGGCAGAAGCTGATACTGAAGGAAATTTTGAAAAAGGAAAGTCAGTGTTTAAACATGGCCTTTTTCTTTGTACAGTTTTAGGATTGATTTTATTTGGCATCTTATTATTTGCTAAACCTTTGATGTATATTATGGATCAGCCAGAAGAAGTCGTGAATTTGGCTATTCCTTATTTAGACTTGGTGGCATTTTCTTTAGTGCCATTAATCATTTTTCAGGCATTTAAGCAATTTAGTGATGGTTTGTCGCTAACCAAATACCCTATGTATGCTACAATAGTTGCCAATTTACTAAACGTCGCTATTAATTATGTGTTGATTTTTGGAAAGTTTGGTTTTCCTGAAATGGGTATAGTTGGAGCCGCAGTTGGAACCTTAGTTTCTCGTTTTGTTATGGTAGCTTATTTATGGTGGTTACTAGCTAAACGCGAAAAATCGAAAGCGTATGTGACTAATCTAAAGTTCTTTCAATTAAGTAAACAGCCTATTAAAAAACTAAGCAATCTAGGACTGCCAAGTGCTATGCAAATGTTTTTTGAAGTTGGTATTTTTACGGCAGCTATATGGTTAAGTGGAACATTGGGGGCAAATGCTCAAGCAGCTAATCAAATTGCATTAAATTTATCCTCAATGACTTTTATGGTGGCAACAGGATTGAGCGTTGCTGCTATGGTTAGGGTAGGAAATCAAAAAGGATTAAAAGATTTTAAAGCTTTAAAACGTATAGCAGAATCTATATTCTTAGTCGGTTTTATTTTTGCGGTGATTTTTGCCTTACTCTTTGTGGCGTTTCATCAAATGCTTCCTGATTTGTATGTCGATTTAGATGATCCTGAAAATGCAGTAGATACAGCAGAAGTCGTAAAGATTGCAGCTACATTATTATTAACAGCAGCTGTTTTTCAGATAAGTGATAGTCTTCAAGTTATTGCACTTGGCGCTTTACGTGGTTTACAAGACGTAAAAATTCCAACCATAATTACTTTTATTTCGTATTGGGTTGTAGGTTTTCCTATTAGTTATTATTTAGGGAAAGCAGAAGCTTATGGAAGTCTTGGTATTTGGATTGGATTAATTGCAGGATTAACTGTAGCCGCTATTCTCTTGTTTATTAGATTTAATTTGCTGACTAAGAAACTTATAGTTAAATCATCTAACTAACGGGTGATTTTTATTGGTGTTTTGATATTTTAATATTAGTCGAGTAGCTCATTCAAAATCTATATATTTGTAACTTAAATTCGGAAAGCTTCGGGTTTTTAAATACACAATTCAAAAAAAATGGAACTACCAAAATTTATATTAGGAGACAATACAGATTATCCTAATGCCATATTTATTATACATACAGAATTTCCTCGTTTTATTATTAATCTTGAAAATGATGAGGTAGAATGGTTTGAAGAATTCGATCAGCACGATGAAAAAGAATTAGAAACGGAAACTGAGAACTACATTCAACAAGCAACAGATTTCTACGATAGAGAAATTGCGAGATACGACGAGTAATGCTAGACCAACTTATACAATACGATGAAGAACTTTTCTTGTTCCTTAATAATTTAGGGTCTGAGTCTTGGGATGGTTTATGGTTAGTTATAACCAATAAGCTAACTTTTATTCCGTTGTATGCTCTATTATTATATGTGATTTTTAAAAAATACGGCTGGAAAACATTGCTATTAATGGTCTTTGTTATTGCTGCTATGATCACATTTACCGATCAAATCACGAATCTTTTTAAGTATACTTTTCAGCGTCCAAGGCCTTGTAGAGCAGAAGGAGTGATGGACTTTACACGTTTTATAGCGCCTCGTTGTGGTTTATATGGCTTTTTCTCAGGACATGCCTCCAATTCTATGGCTGCTGCGATTTTCGCTGGTCTAATATTAAAACCTTATTTTAAGAATCTTATATATGTTTTAATACTTTGGAGTTTAGTTGTGGCTTATAGTCGCATTTATGTTGGAGTACATTATCCGTTAGATTTGTTATGTGGTTTAACTTTTGGAGCTTTATCTGGTTTTGGGTTTTATAAGTTGCACAATTATCTTATTAAAAGATATATGCGTTAATTCCGGCTTTGTAAGCTTATTTCTTCGTTTTGTAATCTAAGTTAAAACAAAAACCTTTTCTATTTTGCTCTAAAGTGAAAGTAAGTATTCAGCGGCAGCGAAAGGCGTTGTTTTTCCTGTTTCAACTAAAGCGATTTGCATTGGTAATTCAACTTTTATCTTAGCTGAATTATAAAACTTAGATTTTAAACGGTCTTCTATAGTTTGGAGTAACCAAAATTTATTTTGATTATTTCTGTTAGTTTCAAAATATTGGTTTTCTGAAGTCGTTTTGGTGTAATCTTCAATCATAGTCCAAACATCAGAGATGCCTTCACGTTTAAGAGCACTACATAAAGATACTTTTGGCGACCAATCCGAGGCTTTTGCAGGATATAAATGCAATGCTCTATTAAATTCTACTTTTGCAGATTTTGCGGCTTTTATGTTTTCTCCATCCGCTTTATTAATTACTATGGCATCTGCCATTTCTATAATACCGCGTTTAATACCTTGCAGCTCATCTCCAGCTCCTGCTAATTTTAATAATAAAAAGAAGTCTACCATACTGTGAACGGCTGTTTCACTTTGTCCTACACCAACGGTTTCAATTATAATAGTGTCAAAACCGGCAGCTTCACATAAAATTATAGTCTCACGTGTTTTCCTAGCTACACCACCTAAAGAATCACCAGAAGGTGAGGGTCTTATAAATGCATTTTGGTTTTTTACCAAATCTTCCATTCGGGTTTTGTCACCTAAAATACTACCTCTACTTAAGCTACTACTTGGGTCAACAGCTAAGACTGCAACTTTTTTATTTAAAGTCGTTAAATGAATTCCAAAAGCTTCAATAAAGGTGCTTTTGCCTACACCAGGCACTCCAGTAATACCTATTCTTATAGATTTATTGGCATAGGGTAAACATTTGGTAATTATTTCGTTTGCTTTTTTTGAATGTGTAGGATTTGTACTTTCAATTAAGGTAATAGCTCTACTTAAAGCTGTTATATTTCCTGAAGTAATACCCGAAACTAAATCTTTTACTGAAGGTTGTTTTTTACGATTTGCTTTTATGATTTTAGCAACGTTGGCACTTAAACTATCAGGAGATTCAACACCATCTTGTTCTTGTAAAGCAGATTGATATGTTTTATTGGTCTTAGCCACTTTTTTATTAATAAAGTTGTAAAAAGGTTAAGATTTTGTATTAGAACGCTCTTCTATGGGCACTTCAATTAAGGTATTGTCCCAAGCCATAGTTAATTTTAAGTTCCCTGTTTTATTATCAAAAGCGATGGTGAATTTTTCTACTGTTTCGTCTAATTGTTGTGTTGGAACTTCAATCTCTAAGGCATCGTAGTTAGGATCCCACATAGGCTCCATTTTTTCATTAACACCCCAATCATACTGTTTAGTGTTAAACATGACTTTCCATGATTGTTCCATAGGAACAGTCCAAATGGTATATTTTCCTTTTTTTAAAAGGATACCTTCTATTATCAAATCTTTGTTAGTCTCAAAAGTGGTAGCTTCGTTTGCCCCAGTTCTCCATACTTTTTCAAAAGGTACAAGTGCTCCAAAAACAATACGTTCACGTTTTGATGGTCTGTTGTATTCTACCTTTAAGTTTAAATCGTTAAGTGTAATTTCAGCAGAATCTTTCGGGCTTAAACGAGGTGAAAAAATATTTTCAACAAATGCAGAATATAATAGCAAGCCTAAAGCTAAAATGGATAAGAAAATAAGGAGGCGTTTTAACATAGTTGTTAATCTTAAATAATTCGGGTTAAAAATTTAGAATACAAACTTATGCATTCAAGATTTAAAGATAATTCAAATCCCTAACTTTATAGATGTCAAACGTTGAATTTTATGTAAATCTTATAAAATTGAATTTTTTATTGACGATTCTTGCAACACTTCAATTTTTGTGTCGTCTTTAATGTGTAACCAATCAAAAAACAGAACCAAAATCAGTACGTTTCAAATTCATATTGTTGAAAAATGCAAACAGAATGATAGACAAGCGCAGATGCAATTGTACAATCAATACTGTAACGGCATGCTTATCGTGGCACTTCGATTTGTAAAAGATACGATGGAAGCAGAAGATGTGGTACAAGAAGCGTTTATAAATGCATTTTCAAAATTAGAGCATTTTAAAGCTGAAGTTAGTTTTGGAGCTTGGCTAAAACGGATTGTTATTAATAAATGTATTGATGTTTTAAAGTCGAAAAAACAGCGCATAGTTGAATTAGAAGCGTATCATTTGAATGTTATTGAAGATAATAACGAAGATGATTGGACTGTTGAAGACGATATTACAGTTGAAGATGTAAAACGAGCGATAGAAATCTTGCCTGATAAATACAAGTTTGTGGTGTTATTGTATTTAATAGAGGGTTACGACCATAAAGAAATAGCTGAAATTTTGAATATTTCTGAAATCGCATCGCGGACACAGTTATCTAGAGGAAAACAAAAATTAAAGAACGCCTTAAAATTAAAAAAGAATGGGACAAGATCTTAGAAATTTATTTGAAGAAGACCAAAAAGATCAACATATAAAAATGTCTAAAGGTCATGAAGCACGTTTTCTTCAAAAATTAGAAAATGAATTTCCAAAGGAGCAAAAATCAGCCAGCAGATTAAAGATTTTAAATATCGCTGCAAGTGTTGTGTTGCTGTTAGGTTTAGGTTATGGTGGCTATAAGTATTTAAAGCTTCCTGTAGAATCGGTAGAACCAATAAAGGTTGTTAATACCGAAATGAAATCCTTAGGAGATGTTTCACCAGATTTAAAAAAAGTGGAAGATTATTATTTGGCCAGCATTAATTTAGAATTATCTAAAGTACAACTCACCCCAGAGAATAAGGAATTATTTGATGGTTATGTGGAACGGCTAAAAGAGTTAAATGATGAATACAAAACACTAACCATTGAGTTAAATACCAATGGCCCCAATGAAGCCACTTTAGATGCCTTAATTAATAATTTAAAATTTAGACTCAATTTAGTCATGCGACTAAAAGATAAATTACAAGAGTTTAATGACGATGCCTTTTCTGAAGAACGTGTTTAGAAAAACATTGTATTTAAAGTTGTATAAAATAAATAAATAAATAAATAAATAAATAAATAAATCAATCAAATCAAAAAACGAACAGAATTTACTCAGTTGTTCTGGGTATTTCTAAAAATCAAGAATTATGAACAACATTAGAATTTTAGTAATGTGCCTAATAACCACATTGGGTTTTGCACAAAAAAAGATGACTAAAACATCGCAATCGATCAAAGTGAACAAAGAGGTCGTTGTCGATTTAAATACTAGTTATGTAGAGATAGAAATAGATACATGGAACAAAGATGTGGTAGGCGTTGAGGCTTATATTGAAGGCGATAAATTATCTGATGCCGAATTAAAAGACGCTTTAGAAAACTGGAATTTAAAAGTAGAAGGCTCAAGTAACAGCGTGCTTATATCTTCAACAGGAGGAAGCAGTTCTGCATTATTTCCGCATTCAGAGTATTCTAATGCCTTAAAAGAATTAGAGTACCAATTAATCGAATTACCAGAAATGCCAGAAATGCCAATGATGCCAATGCTACCAGAACTAGTAGAAATGCCAATGGTACCAGAGATGCCCGACATGCCAGTGATGCCAAAGTTACCAACCTTACCAAAAGGAGTAACTACTATAGAATTTGATTATGACCGTTACCAAAAAGATGGTGAAAAGTACTTAGCAGAATGGAGTAAAAAGTATGAAAAGCAAGGTGGAAAAGAATTTCAGAAAAAAATGGAAGACTGGGCACGGAAGTTTGGGGAATCGGGTTACCAAGAAAAAATGAAAAAATGGGGAGAAGACTATGCCAAACGCTTTGAAGGTAAATGGGCGAAGGATATGGAGAAATGGGGAGAGAAATTTGGAGAAAAGTACGGTAAGGATATAGAGAAATGGGGTGAGGAATTTGGTGAAAAATTCGGAAAAGAATGGGAAGAAAAAATGGAAGTTTGGGGAGAGCGCTTGGAGAAACAAATGGAAAAACGGGCAGAAGCTATGGAGAAAAGAGGTGAGTCTTTAGAGAAAAGACAGGAAGCACTTGCCAAGCGACATGAACATCTAGCGGATAGAAGAACTTCTGTTTATATGAAGCGATTAGAATCGGGAAACAATAGTAAAATAAAAAAGGTGATTAAAATTAGAATCCCCAAGAAAGCCAAACTAAAGACTAATATTAGACATGGTGAATTAAAAATAACATCTGCAATACACAATATGAAAGGTGATATTTCACATTCATTTTTAGTAGCAGAATACATTGATGGAAGCGAGACTTCCATCAATGTATCCTATTCTCCGGTAATGGTGAATACTTGGAATTTGGGGACTTTAAATCTCAATTTTGTGGATAAAGCTCAGATTAAAACGGCTCAAAATTTAGTGCTAAATTCTAAATCGTCTAATGTAACGGTAGGTAATTTAATAGACACGGCTATTATTGATGGGAGTTTTGGCGATTTAACAATTTCCAATTTAAGTGCCACTTTTAAAAATCTCAATTTGGTTTTAGAAAATAGCGATGCGCTTATTAATTTACCAAAAGATATAGATTATACCCTTTATTTTAAAGGCAACCGTTCTAGGTACAATAATAAAGTAACAACACAAAAAACACTTCGCAATTATCCAGATGGACAAAGTTCTAACCGAAATATTATGGTGAATGCCAAATTTAGTAATGTGATTATTAATTAATACATTGGCTTTGCTCAGCAACCAATACTGAATCTAACATTTTTAGAATCTGTTTACTCTTCCTGTTTTCCATAAGATAGATTTCCTATTTTTATGGAAATTTTGTTTTTATGCTATTTTCTTCTTTTGAAAGTTTCTTACAGTCCCTTGACGTCCATCCTTTAGTGGATCCTTCAATACCAAAAGCATTATATATGCCTTTAGATTTATCCGTTGATAATTCAGAATTAAAGGCTGTTAATGTTTCTAATTCTAAGGATTTAGAAAAATTCATCTGGAATCATATAAACACCAACAATGCCAAAATCGCTTATGGAGGTTACCTAGAAAAACGAGCGATTTACCAACGTAGTAACTATTTTAATCAAACAAATTCTGACACGGAACGTAACATTCATTTAGGATTGGATCTTTGGATAGAAGCCGAAACTCCAATTTTTGCGCCTTTATCAGGAACCATTCATAGTTTTAAAAACAATACCAATTATGGTGATTACGGACCAACTATTGTTTTGAAACATCACATTGAAGAATTTGAATTTTATACACTCTATGGTCATCTTAGTTTAGAATCTATTGAGGATTTAGACGTTGGAGTAGAAGTAACCCAAGGAGACCCAATCGCAACACTTGGAACGGCAGAGATCAATGGTGATTATCCTCCGCATTTACATTTTCAAATTATAAAGGATATCCAAGAATGTAAAGGAGATTATCCTGGAGTGAGTAGTTTGTTAGATTTAGAATTTTATAAAGAGAATTGTCCTGATCCTAATTTACTATTGAAGCTATATTAAGCTTTCTTTTCAGAAGTTTTATACATCCATTCCACAATAAAGCATAAAGCAATTATTGCCCCAGAAACGAGCACACCTGTAAGGTTAGATTTGTACTGTTGATTAATTAATGTCACCAAAGCTAATACGCAAAGCGTACAACCCACTAACGGAATTATTTTATTACTACTCGTGTCTTTAGCGGTTTTAAAACCCACAAAATTAACGATGCCAAAAATGAGTATAAACCCAACACTTCCGGCAGTAGATATACTTTCTAAATCTAAAATATTCACTAAAATTAATGTAGCAATCGCTGTGACAAGTAAACCAATGGGTTGATTCCATAGTTTAGATGTAAAGTGATGTGGTAATTCATCATCTTCTGCAATTTCAAAATTAACACGACTACCTCCATATAAGGAGGCATTAATGGCCGAAAATGTAGAGATGAGCGCTGCAATGGTAATGATAGTAAATCCAATTTTTCCTAACATGGGTTTTGCCGCTTCTGCTAAAACATAATCTTCGGCTTTTGCTATTTTATCAAAAGGAAGTGAGCCTACAGTTACAATGGCAATGATTATATATAGAATTATTACAAAAATTACGGAGTAATAATACGCACGTGGAATATTTTTTTTAGGATTTACAATATCTGGAGCTGCGTTGGCAATTAATTCAAAACCTTCATAAGCCACAAAAATCACCATACCTGCTGCAAATAATTGTACAGGTGTTTCCCAATTAGAAATTGCCAATTGTGACATATTGGGATTCCCAATAAGACCATAAGCACCAATTCCAATAAAACCAATTAAAATAATCAGTTTTATAATCACCGCGTAAGATTCTATTTTTCCAACAACAGCAATACTGTAATAGTTTATGGCAGTGGCGAGGATGATAATGGCACTTGCGTAAATATGAAAGTCGACAGTTTTGTTTGATGTTAGCTCTAACAAATTAGGAGCATACGATCCAAAAGCAGAAGCGTACAACGAGAGCATAATGATATAACTTACCCAAAGTAAATTATTAATGGCTCCACTAAAAATTGAAACACCAAAGCCTTGATTGATAAATTTAACAGTGCCGCCTCTGTCAGGATATTTTAGGGATAGTTTTACATAACTATACGATGTAATTAATGCCAATAGACCTGCAAATAAAAAAGCGATTGGAGTTCCTCCATGTGCTATGGAAACGGCTAAACCAAGTACAGCGAAGATACCTCCACCAACCATGCCTCCAATACCAATTGAAATTGCATCCCTTAAACTTATTTTGCCTGCCACTTAATAACTTAGTTTATGCGTTTATCCTTATTGATTTATAGTGCTATGATTGAGCATTATAATAATTATTACAATCCGTCAATAACAAAATTGCTTAACTAAGTTTTCTGTATTTGTTTTTGAGCCAGCGTTTTCCCGATTAAGAAGCCAGCTATAGCTAGCAATCCATCAGAAAGTGAAAACCATAATTCTTTTGGTAGCATAATAATATTGAAGATGGTTGCTGCTAGCATAAGTATACCTACAATATAAGAAGGGATCATGCTTTGTTTAGAAATTTTAGCAGCAACAAACATACCAGCTATAATACCTGCAAAATGACCAATAACAACAAATATCTTAGAACCCATAGGGATTTTATCCATATTGTTTGTTATCCATTCCATATCCATAGGGTTTGCACCTTCTGGTAATGGAAATAAATTATGTCCTATAAATGATTCAAAAATGTAAACAGTTAGAGATGCGACAATAAACCCAATTATGGTTGCTAAAACGTTTTTCATAAACCGACTTGATTAGTTAGAGGGTTTAAGGTAATAAAAAATGTTAAAAACCAATTTGATTTTACGTTTTTAGTTGTGTTATGCTATTTTTTACACACCACATAAAGAATACCTTTACGTTTACCTGTATTGTTTGAAAACTGATTGGCATTTTTAACTTCTTCAATAGAAAAACCTATGTCTTCTAGTAACGACGTTATTTCTGCGCGTTTTACCCAATAGGTTTTGGGTTGGTTTTTATGAAACAGTTTCCAATTAATGTCATTATTTATTTTTAGCCAAGGAAGATGACGACTAGACTGTTCTTCGTTTCGCAGTTTTCTTAATACATTTACGAAAGAACTTAAAGCAGGATTATATATTTTAGATTCATAATCTAAAAACGAAAACATAGCAATAGCATCCTTTTTAGCAACACGATAAGCTTCCTTTAGTGCATTAGTAAACAAATCTTTTTTATCTATAAAGCACAGTACTTGTTGCAGATACACTAAATAGTCAAAGGAATTACTTTCATAATTTTCTAAAACAGCAGCATCAGAGATACTAAAATTAATATTAGAGTCATTGGTGCTCGCTCGTTTTTTGGCGTGCGCTATCATATTAGGTACCACATCAAATGCAGAAATATTATTAAATCCTTTTTCTTCAATATAAAAAGAAAGTCTTCCGCCTCCTGTTCCGGCTTCTAATACATGTTTAGAAGTGTCAGTGATGTATTTTTTTAATAAATAATCTTCAGATTTATTCAGATTTTGTTGGTTGGCCCATAATTCAAATACTTCATTTGAATAGCGCTCAGCGTTTAAGTTTTGTACGTTGGCTGTCATTTGTTTTCCCCATTTTTATTATTGACATATGTCAATTAGTTGATTTATAGCTTTTTAAAAATAGGAAATATTAAACATTAAAAAAATTTAGTTTTTTTTAAGTTATTAACAATCAGTGTTTGAGGTGGGTTTTTGATGTGTTCAACCTTGTTTTTTGCATTTAATCTTAATTAACGAAGGTTAAACGCAAAAGAACTAACGTTTTGTAAATCTATGTATTAAGTTTTTTTATGAAATAAGCATACTTATAGAGCGCATTAAAATAGACAAGATGGTTTTATCTCAGTAATGGAGACTAGTATTATTAGCCATAATTTCTGCTATTTTAGAAGGAAACAATTTTTTAAAGCGTTTAGGGAAATCATCTTTTAAATGCATTGTTTCATTTGTAAAAGGATGATTAAAACTTAAAGAATAAGCGTGTAAGTACAAGCCTTTGCCTTTCAAAATTAAATCTGCAATACCATAGTCTTTATCTCCAAGTATGGGATGGTTAATGCTATAAAGGTGTTTGCGCAACTGATGTCGTTTGCCTGTCAATGGTTTTAGACTTACTAGATTTAGTGTACCAAATCTTTTAGACGCTACAGATTCTAAGACTTTATAATGAGACTGTGACGGTTTATCATCAATGTTAGATGTAATTGTACCTTCTGCTTCCATATCTCCAATAGTCACAGCATAGTAGGTTTTATGAATGGTTTTAGCTTCAAAAATTTGGTTTAAAGCTCTAATGCTTGAGCTTGTTTTTCCCACTAATAAAATTCCCGTAGTTGCAAAATCTAAGCGATGCACAGGCTGAGGTCTTGCAGCATCATAACGTGTACTTCGCTTTATGTTCTGGGCTAAGGCATTAGACATGGTTTTAAACGTATTACCACTCACCAAAATACCAGCAGGTTTGTGTAGTGCTGCTAAATAATCATCTTCAAACAACACTGTGAGCGGAAAAATGAGTGTGTGAGTTGGGTTTATATCTTTCGGAATAGAAATGGTGATGTGTTCACCTCCATTTATGAGAGTTGCCGAAGTCGCTATGTGCTCATTAACCGTTATGTGGTTTTTCTTAAGTACTTTCTTTAATGCTGACTTCGTTAATGCAGACTTAAAAAGACCAACACTATATTCTTGTAATCGAATTGGGTGTGGTAAACTAGGCGCAATATGTGTTTCGGTTAGGTTGATAGTGTCTTTAATTTCACGTTTAATTGATGCCATTTGGTGCTAAATAATTACCATCATAACGTCCAGTAATTACTTGTCCATCGGTTCTAGTAAAAGTAAAGGTGAAAACAATATTGTATGCTGTAAAATTAGTAACGGTAACAGAGCCAGATTGTGCATAGACATCAGAATCTGGATCATTGTTAGACAGAAGTATGGTTTCAGGATTAAATTCGCTATCTACAATAGATCCATTAATTGAAATGGCATAATTTTCAATGTTATTATAAGTGGTATTCTGTATGCTTTCAGTACCTAAGTTAAAATACACATAGGCAATATCGTCTAGATCTACATTGCTAGTGATTTGCGAACTCGTTTTGTTAAACAAACGAATTCCAAGGCTGTTAGCATTATTGTCGTTGTTAATTATGGCAGAAGTTAAAGGGTAGCTTATATTACTATATATAAATTCATTTGTGTCTTCTGGTGCAATGCTGGCATTTTCTTCAGGAGAACAGGCGCTAATAGTAATAGCAAGTAATAGTGTGATAAGGTAAGGTAGTCTGGGTTTCATAATTATTTTATTTTCAAATTCATAAGTAGGTATTAGAAGTAAATATATAATAAAAAAATGATGTGTTATATTGAGCGTGTTTTTACATCAGAAGTTTTCTGATAGATTTTGATAAAAAAACAATTACAAATAATAGGCTTTCATCGTTTATTGATCATATAGTCTACTTCTCATTGATAATAAACTTTTAATGGCTATGTAATGTATTGTAAGACGGTTTTATTAGCCACCTAATTCAGCCATCTTTTTTCCAACGTGTGTCATGACGTCATTAAATTCTTTGGAAGGGCTGAACTCAATTAGCTTTACATCTTCTTGAACTATTGCTGTGTGTCCGTTTGGTAGATAATAAACATCACCATCAGAAAGTATTTCTTCTTTTCCGTCGTCATATTTTACAAGTAGTTTTCCGCTCAACACATAACCCCAATGCGGACAGTGGCAACTATTATTATCTAATCCATTAAGTAAGGGGGTGAAATCCGTTCCTTTAGGTAATTCGTTAAAACATACAGTCATTCCTCCAAAGTTATCTTGGGTTCGCATTACAGTTCCTGGGCCTTCCATTGCAATTGGAATACTTTTTTTGTTGATTTTCATATCTAATGGTTTTAATGGTTTCTCAATCTTACGTTTAATTTGGTGCTGATATCTGTGTTTATCTGTTTGGTTATTAGCGTGTTGTAGGTCTGTAAGTTAGTGAATAAAAACCAAATATAAAATTCACGAGGATTTTGGTAAGTAGGTAGGTAACGCTATATGATGTGTGTTGTTATTAAAGATCTATTAAGAGTTTTGGTGATGTTTAGGTCTAATTTGCTCCTGTTGTAACCTGATAGAATGGTGCTATAAGTTTGTTATAAGCATGCTATAACCACGCTATAACCCTTACTTTGCATTCTTTGTTTTTAGAATGCAGTAGGATCTCGTTAATAATAAAAATATCTGAATTTATAGCGCTAATCTATTGTATAGGGAAGGGGTTTTATGACGTTTAAAGGTCTGTGTATGGTGTATTTTGATTGTTTGTTGTGCTGCGTTTATTGTGAGGTTAAGTGTTTAAATTTGGTACATGTAAATTAAGTAAGACTAGTGTCGCATACAGGAAAAGCCAAATCTGTTAACGCTTTTGTATGTGTTTATATTTTTATTTTGCATAAGCACCCGAAGAATAAGTTAGCTCATAACTATGTGTATAGATTTCAAATACAATTCCAAAGGGATCTTCAACATAGCACATTTTGAAAGGTTTATCATTAGGATAATATGATCTAATTGGCATTCTTTGCTTTCCGCCGTAAGCCAAAATTTTCTCAATAAGATCTTCGATGTTTGGGTCTTGTATACAAAAATGAAACAATCCTGTGTTAAACGGATTAAATTCTGGCGCCTCTTTAATTCCATTTGGGAAAGAGAATAATTCTATTCCAATACCGTCAGAAGTGGCTAAATGCGCAATTTCAAATTCTGTCCAATCGTTTCCGAAAACATCAATACACATTTGACCAATAGCCGTTTCCTTTTCTTTTTTAACGGTTGATGGTTCCATAATTATGTACCAACCCATTACTTCAGAATAGAATGTTACGGCTTCTTTTATGTTTGGAACTGTTATTCCGATATGCGAAAATGATTTAGGATAATTTTTATTAGTAGTCATCAGTTATATTTTAGAATGTAAAATTAATCTATATTTGTATAATTGGCAATAACTTACCAAAAAGTGGTATAGTTACTTGAACGAGTAAAATAATGACAATCAAAAGTATAAGATATCAATTTTGAATAAAGATAATAGTTGTCCATTGAATTATACAATGAATTTAATAGGAACAAAATGGAAACCTTTAGTTTTATTTCATTTATTAGAAGGTGGTTTACGGTCTGGAGTGTTACAAAAGAAAATTCCAGGAATTTCAAATAAAATGTTTACACAAACAGTTAGAGATTTAGAAAAAGATGGTCTTATTTCTAGAAAAGTTTATCCTGTAGTTCCGCCTAAAGTGGAATACAGATTAAGTGCTAGGGGAAAATCGTTAGAGCATATTTTAAGAAGCTTAGATCAATGGGGTTTGGAAGATTGCCAGAGATAATTAAATCTACTTGGTTCTAAAAAAAAATCCTGATGGGTTGCATCAGGATTTTTAATTCTATAAATAAGATTTCTGCTTCCGCAGGAATTGGTGTTATTCAACAAGAACCCATTCTCCTTTTTCAATTAAAGGAATGGCTTGTTTGTATTTTACCTCTTTTGCTTCACCGCTCATCACATGCTTAATGGTTACTTTATCATTACGACCAATTTTAGGTTGTTCTCTAACAATAGTTTCTACCACTTGTTGTTGGCGAGAAGCACCTTCACCAGCTTGTCTGCTTTGTGAAGAACGCTCATCTAAATTTTGAATCTCGTCTTTTTGAGTTTCTAATTTTTCTTGTTTACGTTGTTTTGCTTCTTGAATGGTGTTAGCTGTTTCTTGTGGAATTTCACCTTTAAATAAGAAGGAAATCACATCTTTATTAACTTGGTCAATCATAGCTTTAAACAGCTCAAAAGATTCAAATTTATAAATTAATAAAGGATCCTTTTGCTCGTGAACTGCTAACTGTACAGATTGCTTAAGTTCATCCATTTTACGTAAATGTACTTTCCAAGCATCATCAACAATGGCTAATGTAATGTTCTTTTCAAAGTCATTAATTAACTGTGTCCCTTTGGTTTCGTATGCTTTTTCTAAGTCGGTAACCACTTGTAAGTTTTTAACACCATCTGTAAAAGGCACAACGATACGTTTAAACTTATCGCGTTGCGTGTTGTATACATTTTCAATTACAGGAAATGCTAAATCAGCAGCACGTTGCATTTTTTCTCTGTAGTGTTTAAAAGCAGCTTTATAAATAGTTCCAGCGATATCAGTGGCGTTCATTTTTCCGAATTCAGCTTCAGAAATAGGAGACTCCATAGAGAAATAACGAATTAATTCGAATTCAAAATTCTTAAAATCGTTAGCGTTTTTATTAGTTTCAGCGATACCTTCAGACGTGTCAAAAATCATATTTGCTAAATCGACTCTTAATCGTTCACCATGTAAGGCATTACGACGACGCTTGTAAATCACTTCACGTTGCGCGTTCATAACATCATCATATTCTAATAAACGCTTACGCACTCCAAAGTTATTCTCTTCCACTTTTTTCTGTGCACGCTCAATAGATTTAGAAATCATACTATGTTGTATCACTTCTCCTTCTTTTAAGCCCATTCTGTCCATCATCTTAGCGATACGTTCAGAACCAAATAAACGCATTAGGTTATCTTCTAAAGACACATAGAACTGTGAACTTCCTGGATCTCCTTGACGACCAGCTCTACCACGTAACTGTCTGTCTACACGACGCGAATCGTGACGCTCAGTACCTACAATAGCTAAACCTCCGGCTTTTTTAACTTCTTCGCTTAACTTAATATCGGTACCACGACCAGCCATATTGGTAGCAATGGTTACTTGTCCTGCATTACCCGCTTGTGCTACAATTTCAGCTTCTTTTTTATGTTGTTTCGCGTTTAAGACGTTATGCTCAATTTTACGAATACTTAACATTTTACCTAAAAGCTCAGAAATTTCAACGTTAGTTGTACCAATAAGAACAGGACGACCTGCATTTGCTAGTTTTACAACTTCATCAATAACGGCATTGTATTTTTCACGTTTCGTTTTGTATACTAAATCGTCTCTATCATCTCTAGCGATTGGTCTGTTTGTTGGAATTTCTACAACATCTAATTTGTAAATTTCCCAAAGTTCGCCTGCTTCTGTAACTGCAGTACCTGTCATACCAGACAGTTTACGATACATTCTAAAGTAATTTTGAAGCGTTACTGTTGCAAAAGTTTGCGTAGCAGCCTCAATCTTTACATTTTCTTTAGCTTCAATCGCTTGGTGCAGTCCGTCTGAATAACGACGACCATCCATAATACGACCTGTTTGCTCATCGACAATCATAACTTTGTTGTCCATAACAACATATTGATTGTCTTTTTCAAATAAAGCGTAAGCTTTTAAAAGTTGGTTTAAGGTATGGATACGTTCTGATTTGATACCGAAGTCTCTAAATAAATCTTCTTTAAGGCTTGCTTCTTCTTCAGAAGATAAGCCCATGGCTTCGATCTTAGCAATTTCTGTACCCATTTCTGGCATTACAAAGAAATCAGGATCATCTTTACCAGATAAGAACTCGACTCCTTTATCTGATAACTCAACTTGATTATTTTTTTCATCAATCACATAATAGAGTTCTGCATCTACTTTAGGCATTTCTCTATTATTATCTTGCATGTAGAAGTTTTCCGTTTTTTGAAGTAATTGCTTAATTCCTTCTTCACTTAAGTATTTAATTAAGGCTTTGTTTTTAGGAATACCTCTATAAGCTCTTAATAATAAGAAACCACCTTCTTTAGTATCTCCTGCTGCAATTAATTTCTTTGCTTCGGCTAAAACACCAACTAAGTATTTACGTTGAACTTCTTCTATTTGTTGTACTTTAGGTTTTAGAGCATCAAATTCGTGTTCTTCTCCTCGAGGTACAGGGCCTGAAATAATTAATGGTGTACGTGCATCATCGACTAATACTGAATCGACCTCATCGACAATAGCATAATGATGCGGACGTTGTACTAAATCGTCTGGCGAATGTGCCATGTTATCACGTAAGTAATCAAAACCAAATTCATTATTAGTTCCGTAAGTAATATCTGCGTTGTATGCTTTACGACGTGCATCAGAGTTGGGTTGGTGGTAATCAATACAATCAATACTCATTCCATGAAACTGGAATATTGGTGCCATCCACGCGCTATCACGTTTTGCTAAGTAATCGTTAACCGTTACTAAGTGTACTCCTTTACCTGCTAAAGCATTTAAATATACCGGAAGCGTAGCTACAAGCGTTTTACCTTCACCAGTTTGCATCTCGGCAATTTTACCTTGGTGCATAGCAATACCACCAATAAGCTGAACATCATAGTGAATCATGTCCCAAGTAATTGGCTTACCTGCAGCATCCCAAGAATTCGCCCAAATGGCTTGATCGCCTTCTAAAGTTACATAATCGTGACTACCAGAAATTTCACGGTCAAAAGCATTTGCCGTCACTGGAATCTGTGTATTATGAACAAAACGTTTAGCTGTTTCTTTAACGACAGCAAATGCTTCAGGAAGAATATCGTTTAAGACTTCTTCTGTTACATCGTATATTTGGTCGTCTATTTTATCGACTTCCAAATAGATGTCTTCGCGCTCGTCAATATCTTCAGTGACTTGCGCTTTTTCTAAAAGTTCGTCTTTTTTTGTTTGAAGAGGTTTTCTAGCTTCAGCAATTATGGCTTTAAATTCAGCTGTTTTTGCCCTCAGTTCATCGTGTGATAAAGCCTCTAAAGCTTTTTCGAAAGTTTTTATTTTTTCAACAATAGGTTTAATTGAACTTACGTCTTGTTTGGATTTGTCTCCAACAAAAACTTTAAGTACTTTATCTAAAAATGTCATATTATAATATTTGTAACGGATTGATTGGTGTCAATCTTTTTTTGTTAATTTCAGTTCGTTTGTTTTAAACACGCCTATAGTCTCCTATTGGAGACAGTGGTTAGTTGTGAGTTTTACAATTTCCGGTTTAGTTTTAATTTTTAGGAATTAAAAAAACCAACCGAAAATAAAAAAAGTCTCTCAGTTATAATAACGCAAGAGACTTTTTTGTGATAATTTTATATGTTAATATTCATCCTCATTCCAGAGGTAATCTTCGTCAGTAGGATAATCTGGCCAAATTTCTTCAATAGAGTCGTAAGAATCGCCTTCGTCTTCTATCGCTTGTAAATTTTCAACAACTTCTAAAGGTGCTCCTGTTCTAATTGCGTAGTCAATAAGCTCGTCTTTGGTCGCTGGCCAAGGTGCATCACTTAAATAAGATGCTAATTCTAATGTCCAATACATAATTGCGTTGTGATTTTATTTTTTGCAAAAATAATTTTTTAGTTGAACAATCCAAGAAAAAATTGCATTAATTAGCTCTTAGCTTATATAAATTAATTTATCGGTCTCGCTGAACATTTATATTTATGTGGTTTGAATAATTCAAATGGCACTTATAAATGTTTCATCAGTAATAAAAGAACGTATAATCTTCAACTTTTGGTTTCGGATTAGCTATTGTGATTTGTAATCCTATTCTGATTTTGATAAATAAGTTATGATTCTTTATTAGGAATCCATTTTATCTCTTCAGCTTGTAAGTCATGTGACAACTTCCGTGCCAACACAAAAAGGTAGTCAGATAGTCTATTAATATACATCAATGTTTCAGGTTGAAACGGTTCTAAATCATTGAGGTGTGAGGCCAAACGCTCAGCTCTACGGCACACTGTGCGTGCTATGTGACAGAATGACACGGTTTGATGTCCGCCTGGTAAAACAAAATGCGTCATTGGAGGAAGGCTGTCTTCCATAAGGTCCATTTCTTTTTCTAATTTCTCAATGTCTTCGGTTGCTATTTTTGGAATATTTAAGCGAGCCTTACCGTTTTTTAGAGTTGCTTTTTCTGGATCTGTGGCTAAAATAGCCCCAACTGTAAATAACCGATCTTGAATATGCATTAATGTGTTTTTATACAATTGGTCAATGTCTTGGTCTCTGATTAAACCAATGTGCGAATTGAGCTCATCAATGGTGCCGTAACTTTCTATTCTTATATGATGTTTAGGAACGCGTGTGCCACCGAAAAGTGCGGTTGTTCCTTTGTCTCCTGTTTTTGTATATACTTTCATGTAAACAAAGTTAAGAGTTATGTGTTAAATGTTGAGAATTATGAGTTAAAAATTATATGCTTTATTTGTAAAGTGTGAAGTGTAAAGTTTTGAGATTTGAGGATGAAGAGTGAAGGAAATAGAATAAAGAGGATAGATCCGAGAGTTGTGAGTTGTTGGTTGTTGGTGATTGGTCGATAGGAAAGAGACAGGATGCAAGAGTCAAGATTATAGATTATAGAGAATAGAGTTTTTGGTTAGACATGACGAATTTGGGCTAAAGGCTAAGAGTAACTGCTTACTGAACACTGCTAACTGAGCACTGCCTACTGAGCACTGCTTACTGAACACTGCCTACTGATTAAACGTATCACTCTCAATAACACCATCTCGTAAACGAATAACACGTTTAGCATGTGCTGCAATGTCTTCTTCGTGAGTTACCATGATTACTGTATTACCAGCAGCGTGAATTTCATCGAAAAGTGCCATGATTTCAGTACCTGTTTTAGAATCTAGGTTACCCGTTGGCTCATCTGCTAAGATAATAGAAGGTTTGTTGACTAAAGCTCTGCCAACAGCGACACGCTGTCGTTGTCCTCCGGAAAGCTGGTTAGGTTTGTGGTCCATTCGGTCTGCTAAACCAACATCTGTAAGTACTTCTGTAGCGCGTTTTATACGTTCCTTTTTTGAAGCTCCTGCGTATACCATAGGTAAAGCTACATTATCTAAAGCTGTTGTTCTTGGTAGTAAGTTAAAGGTTTGAAATACAAAGCCTATTTCGGTGTTTCTAATATCAGCAAGTTCGTCATCTGACATTTGACTCACATCATTCCCGTTTAAGTTGTATGAACCAGCAGTTGGTGTATCTAGACAACCTAATAAATTCATTAGTGTAGATTTACCGGATCCAGAAGGTCCCATTATGGCTACATATTCGCCACGCTTTATGTCTAAATCAATACCTTTTAGTACATGAACAACTTCTTGTCCTAATTTAAAATCTCTAATGATGTTTCTAATTTCGATGACGTTGCCACTCATATATAAAAGATATTATTACTTAAATCTTCTGCAAGATAAAGGAATTTAAAAATCGGTTCATTACATAAGACGTTAAAGTTGTAGACTTGTTACAATCTAATTTTAAAATGTTCTTCTGCTTGTTCTTTTCTAAAGAAAACAAACCCCATATGGAAGCAATCTACAGTGACCGTTACAGCGTTGTGGTTTTTTATGTAATCCCAGGCTTCAGTCATGCCTTTAGACCAATAAATATCATCAAAAACAAAAACAGAATCATTATGAGTTTTTGGTATTAAAGCTTCAAAATATTGAATGGTAGCTTCTTTATTATGATGCCCATCGAAGAAGATAAAATCGAAGTTGTTATCGTTTAAAACAGGAATTTTGTCAATGAAATTTCCAATTTTATATTCAACATTATTAACGCCCTGTTTTTTTAGCATAGATTGAGCGAAATTAGATGTATTTGAGCAGCCTTCAATTGTAATTATTTGCGAAGTATTATTTGCTAATGCTATAGCATAAGTTCCCATGCCTAAAGACGTTCCTAATTCTAAAACTTTTTTAAAACCGAAATACTTAGAAAGTCTAAATAATAACCGAGCATCTTTTTTAGAACTACTAGAGGTTTTTGCCATATCACTAACTTTTCGTTGCTTGGCATCTAAGGTTTTTGAACCTGCACCTAAGTCTGTGATATTAAGAGTTGTATTAGAGTTCTTTAAATCCTTTTTATAATGTTTGAGTTTTGTATAGGCTTCATAACTAGTTTTGTCATAAAGGCATTTGGTTACAAAGCTATAGACAAAAGGGGAGTGGACTCCATGTTGATTGGTAGCTTTTGAAAGGAATTGTATATATGCTTTTATTTGGTACACGTTTTAGATTTCCGAGTTTTAGAATTTCTTTACCACTTGTAGATTTGTTATTAACCTTCCAATTTTTCGGCTAATTCAAACCAACGCATTTCTTTTTCTTCAATGGTATCAATAATTACTTGTAATTTTTCGGAAAGTTTACTGATTTGATCTTGGGTTAATTCAGGGTTAAGGAATTGGGCTTCTAATTCTGTTTTATCTAATTCTAATGCTCTAATTTTAGACGTTAAATTTTTGTATTCTTTTTGTTCGTTGTAGTCTAGTTTGTTTGCTTCATTTTGCTTTTCAGCTTTTGTATTATCAACTTTTTCTACCGTTTCAATTTGCTTTGGTTGGCTGCTGTCATAAGCTCTAAAATCGGAATAATTACCAGGGAAATCATCAACAACACCTTCACCTCTAAACACAAACATATGATCTACAATTTTGTCCATAAAGTAACGGTCGTGAGACACCACTAATAATACACCCGGAAAATCCATTAGGAAATCTTCAAGGACATTGAGAGTTACAATATCTAGGTCGTTGGTAGGCTCATCTAAAATTAACACATTTGGGTTCTGAATTAAAACAGTACATAAGTACAGTCGTTTTTGTTCGCCACCACTAAGTTTCTCTACAAAATCCCATTGTTTTTTTCTGTCGAATAAAAAACGTTCTAATAATTGTTGAGCACTAATCTGTCTGCCTTTAGATAGTGGGATGTATTCCCCAAATTCTTTAATGACATCAATGACTTTTTGATTAGGTTTTGCTTTTATTCCTCCTTGAGTATAATAGCCAATTTTAACAGTTTCTCCAATAACTACTTTACCGGCATCTGGTTGTAAACTCTGTGTTAAAAGGTTTAGGAATGTCGATTTTCCTGTTCCGTTTTTTCCAATAATGCCTATGCGTTCCCCTTTTTTGAAAGTGTATTCAAAATCTTTTAATATAGTCTTATTTTTAAACGCTTTAGATACTTTATGAAATTCTATAATTTTACTTCCAAGGCGTTCCATGTGAATTTCTAATTGCACTTGGTGGTCATTACGACGTTGGTGTGCTTTAGATTTTATTTCATGGAAATCGTCAATTCTACTTTTTGATTTTGTGGTACGTGCTTTGGGTTGACGACGCATCCAATCTAATTCTTTTTTGAAGAGCTGTTTGGCTTTGCCAACTTCGGTGGCTTGGTTTTCTATTCGGGCTTCTTTTTTCTCTAAATAGTAAGAGTAATTTCCTTTATAAGTATGTAATTCGCCATGGTCTAATTCTATAATTTCATTACAGACACGTTCTAGAAAATAACGGTCGTGCGTAACCATGAACAAGGTTTGTTGTGTTTTTGCGAAATAGTCTTCTAACCATTCAATCATTTCTAAATCGAGATGGTTGGTTGGCTCATCAAGAATTAAAATATCCGGTTTGCTTAATAGCGCTTGAGCTAGTGCTAAACGTTTTTTTTGACCACCAGAAAGTGTGCTTACTTTCATAGATAAATCGTCTAGCTTTAATTGCGATAACGTTTGTTGGTATTGGGTTTCAAATTCCCAAGCATTAAATCTATCCATAGCTTCAAAAGCTTTTTGGTAAGCATCAGCATCTTCAGGATTTTTTAGGGCGTGCTCATAGGCTTCAATGATTTTTAAAATGGGGATGTCTGAAGCGAAAATGGTTTCTTCAAGTGTAAGCTTAGGATCTAAATCGGGTTCTTGATCTAAAAATGCTAATCGTAATCCTTTTCTAATGACGATTTGACCATCGTCTGGAGAATCTTTTCCAGCTAAAATATTGAGAATAGAAGTTTTTCCACTTCCGTTTTTAGCTACAAAAGCAATTTTCTGATCTTTATGAATACTAAATGATAAATCCTTGAAAAGTACAAGCTCTCCAAAAGACTTAGAAATGTTTTCGACGTTGAGGTAATTCAAACTGTTTTTTTTACAAAGAACGGAAATAAACCAAAAAGAATACTAATAGTTTTGATATTACTATTGATACATTATATTTGTCTTTAAAGATTTATTGTACATATGAAGCGTATTAAGCTTTTAATTATTGTGTTGAGTTGTGTTATTGTTTCGTCCTGTATTCCTCATAAGGACACTATTTATTTACAAGACAAAGGGAGTTCAATTAATGATACTATTCCAAATAACTTGAGTGAAGTTCAGAAGCCTTATAGAGTTCAAGTTAATGACATTTTAAATATAAGGGTTAAGGCTCTAGATCAAGAAACTGTGACGATTTTAAATCCTACAGGTGAAGGAAATTTGAATGCTAGTAGTGCAGAACGTGCTTTTTTTGATGGTTTTACAGTAGATGTACATGGTAATATAAGGATACCAACTCTAGGGTATTTGAATGTATTAGGGTTTACAACTGAAGAGATTGAAAAAATAATTGAGAAAAAGTTGCTCGATGAGCAGTTTAAAGAAACAGCAAATATATTTGTAACTGTTAAATTAGCCGGATTAAGATATACAGCAAATGGTGAAGTTGGAAGACCGGGTAGCAACGTTTTGTTTACTGAACGCGTTAATATTTTTGAAGCTATCGCAAATGTTGGTGAAATACCGATAACAGGGAATAAAAAAGATGTCAAAATAATTAGGCAATATCCCCAAGGTCAAAAAATACATAGTTTAGATTTAACAGATGTCAATGTAATGAAATCTCCATATTACTACATTCAACCTAATGATATTATATATGTTCAGCCATTGAAACAAAAGTCAATTGGTACAGGTGAAACGGCGGTTTCTAGTATTACTACAATAGCTTCAATTCTTTCGCTACTAACAACTGGAATCTTACTTTATTCAAGATTATAAATTACTATGAGAGATTACGAAGAGTTAGATGATATTGAATCACAAAGTATAAGTTTTGACTTTAGAGGGTATCTTTTTAAAGTTTTAAATCTTTGGAAATTTTTACTGCTCTGTGTTGGTACAGCTTTACTTGTAGCATATTTTATAAACGTAAGAAAGCAAAACGTATATAAGTTGGATTCTTTGATTTCTGTAGATAATGATCAAAATCCATTCTTTACAGCAAACACGAGTATCTCCTTTAATTGGGGAGGGGTTTCTGGTAAAGTAGGAAAGATACTTACCGCAATAAAAACAAGAAGTCACAATGAGAAAGTAGTAGATTCCCTCCAATATTATATGGAGTATTTGGTTGAAGGGAAGTATAGAAAGGAGGATATTTATAAAAAATCCCCATTTGAATTTATAATAGATAAATCGAAAAATCAAATAGTAGATTATCCTGTAGGAATTCGGTTTGTAAATGCGACTCAATTTGAGGTGTTTACCGAATTTGAAGGCACGAGCGCATCTGCTCAAAAGTATAGTGATAAATCTATATCTAGAATTAATATTCCAGAGGGCACGTTTTCTAAAACCTATGATAATGGGGACACGATTGAATTGCCATTTCTTAACGGCCAAGTTGTTATTAAGCCATCTCAAAACATTAAGCCAGGATCAGAGTTTTTTCTTAAGTTTCTTAATTTTGATGCCATAGTTAACAGTTATAAATCTAAAATTATAATTGAGCCTTTTTCACAAACATCATCTTCAATATTGAAATTGCAACTGTCGGGAAATAATAAAGCTAAGATTGTAGACTATATTAATGCAACGTCTGCTATTCTAAGTAGAACAGAGTTGGAAAGAAAAAACTTGTATGCAACCAATACCATTAAATTTATAGATAGTAGTCTTGCATCTGTGAACTCTGACCTAAAAGATGTTACCAATGAGATGAACAAATTTAGGAAGGAAAACAAGGTTTTTGATGTAACTAGCGAAATTTCCCAAATTTCTGAACAGTTGAGACGGTTTGATGTAGAAAAACAAGAGGAACAATCTAAGCTCAATTACCTAAATAATCTTGAGATATATTTAAATACAAAGACGGATTATACTAAAATTGCAGCACCAACAAGTGCAGGTGTAGATGAAGGTAATATTCTTAATAGTGTTTCTAAAATTGTACAATTAGCTGCTGAACGACAAAATCTTGAATATACAACAAAAGAAGGTTCAGGACTTTTTAAAGAAATAGACCGACGTATAGATTCGGAAAAAAATGTATTACTTGAAACTATAGACGCTACTAAGAAGACAATATCTATTCAATTATCCACAATTAATAGAAATATTGCAAATTTAGAAGCTAAATTAAGTGATTTACCTGAAGATGAACAACAATTTTTAAGAATTCAAAGAAAATTAGATATTAGCCAGGAAGCCTATGATATTTATATGACGAAAAGAAGTGAAGCAGCCATAGTGAAAGCTGCTAATATTTCTGATCTTACAATTATTGATGAGGCTAAAGATATAGGTGGAGGATTAATAGGGCCAAATAAGTCACTAAATTACATGATGGCTTTAATGATGGGGTTTTTTATTCCTATGTTTTTAATTTTTGTAGTATATCTTTTAGATAATACGATTCATGGTTCTGATGAAGTATCAAGGATTTCCAAAATTCCGATTTTAGGATTAATAGGAAAGTACCGATACAAGAATAACTTAGTGGCTTATGAGAAGCCTAAGTCTGCTGTAGCTGAGTCGTTTAGGGCGATTAGGTCGAGTTTGCAGTTTATTTTTAAAGATTCTGTTTCTGAAACAAAGGCTAATACCTTAATGATAACATCTTCAGTTAGTGGTGAAGGGAAAACATTTACATCAATTAATATAGCAACGGTTTATGCCCTTTCAGGAAAAAAGACCATTCTGTTAGGATTAGATTTACGTAAGCCAAAAATATTTGATGATTTTAGTGTGACAAATGACAAAGGTGTTGTTAATTACCTTATTGGTGATAGTTCTCTAGATGAGGTTATAACCGAGACGCATATTGAAAATTTAAGTATATGTCCTTCAGGTCCAATTCCTCCTAATCCGTCGGAATTACTGATGAGTGATAGAATGAAAGAAATGATTACGGTGCTTAAAGAAGAATATGATATGATTATTTTAGATACTCCACCATTAGGCTTAGTTACAGATGCATTAGAATTAACCCAATATGCTGATGCCACTATTTTTATGGTGAGATTGGATTATACTAAAAAAGGAATGCTGCAACTGGTAAATGCAAAACATCGATCAGGCGAACTTAAAAATGTAAGTTTTGTGCTTAATTTTTATAGACATAAAAACAATCATAATTACGGCTATGGTTATGGCTACGGTTATGGTTATGGCTACGGTGTTTATGGAAATACATATCATGAAAAAGACGATTCTTCACTTCTAAAAAAGATTAAGAATTTCTTGAAGAAAATATAAATCGTTTTAATTATTAAGTATTTTGATCACTAAAACTCAACTTCTAGTCAAACGTATTTTTGATTTAGTTTTAGTGCTATTGTTTTTGCCTTTATTAATCATTCCTATTCTTGTACTTTTTATTATCGCTACTATAGATACTAAGGAATTTGGTGTGTTTTCACAGAAACGTGTGGGGCAACACGGTAAATTATTTAAAATTTATAAAATTAGAACCCTAAAAGAAGGTAAGCATCAATTAGGTCATTTAGATCAGAGTGCTAGTGCTATTGGAAAATACCTAAGACGTACTAAATTAAACGAGTTGCCTCAATTATTTAATGTACTAATAGGTGATATGAGTTTTGTTGGTCCAAGACCTGATTTGCAGGGTTTTGCCGATGAGTTAAAAGGTGAAGATCGAATTATTTTAATGGTAAAACCGGGAATTACTGGTCCAGCCACTTTAAAATATAAGAATGAAGAACGTGTATTAGAGCGTCAAAAAGACCCAGATAACTACAATAGAACGATTATTTGGGTAGATAAAGTGAAAATCAATAAAAAGTATGTTCTTAATTATAGTTTTTACTTAGATTTGGCATTCATTTTAAAATCTACTTTAAACAAATGACACATTCAGAAGATAAGATTGCAATTATAGGATTAGGTTATGTTGGTTTGCCTCTTGCCGTAGAGTTTGCAAAGAAATTCTTTGTAGTTGGTTTCGATATTAATAAACAACGCATCAGTGAATTAAATACTGGTTTAGATAAAACATTAGAAGTTGACAACGAGAATTTAAAATCGGTTTTAACTACAGACTTAAACTCTAGTAAAGGTTTATATATTACAGATAACGTTGAGGCATTAGCTGCTACAAATGTATATATTATTACAGTGCCAACTCCAACAGATGCATTAAATAAGCCTGTATTTACACCTTTAATAAAGGCTAGTGAAACTGTAGGTCGTGCGATGTCTAAAAATGATATTGTTATATACGAATCAACAGTTTATCCTGGTGCAACAGAAGATATTTGTGTCCCTATTTTAGCTGAGGTTTCAGGTTTAACTTATAACAAAGATTTTTTTGCTGGTTATTCGCCAGAACGTATAAACCCAGGAGATAAACAACATACAGTAACTAAAATTTTAAAAGTGACTTCTGGTTCTACACCAGAAATAGCAAAGAAAGTTAACGATTTATACTTAAAAGTAATTACAGCAGGTACGCATTTAGCTCCTTCGATAAAAGTAGCTGAAGCGGCTAAAGTTATTGAAAACTCTCAACGAGATATCAATATTGCTTTTGTAAATGAATTGTCTAAAATATTTAGATTATTAGACATTGATACTAAAGCGGTGTTAGAAGCTGCTGGTACGAAATGGAATTTCTTAAAATTCTCACCAGGTTTAGTGGGGGGTCACTGTATTGGAGTAGATCCTTATTATTTGGCACAAAAAGCTATTGAGTCTGGTTATAATCCAGAAATTATTTTAGCTGGTCGTAAGATGAATGACAGTATGGGAAGCTACGTTGCAACCGAAACTGTTAAGATGATGATTAAAAAAGGAGCTACGATTAAAGGATCTAAAGCCCTTGTTTTAGGAACAACTTTCAAAGAAAATTGTCCAGATATCAGAAACTCTAGAGTTATTGATATTATAGAAGAGTTAGAAACATACCACGTAAATGTAGATGTTTATGATCCTTGGGCTTCTAAAGAAGAAGTGAAACATGAGTATGGTTTCGACCTAATTACTGATTTTGGAGATTTAAGTTCAGATTACGATGCTGTTATTTTAGCGGTTTCGCATAATGAGTTCTTAGAATTAGATATTACTAAATTAAAGTCACAAACAGGTGTTGTTTTCGATGTAAAATCATTACTTCCTTTAGACGCCGTAGACGCAAGATTATAATGTATTCAAACCCACATCACACAGTAGACCTATCCGAATTAAGTTTTTTAATCACGGGAGGTGGAGGCTTTATTGGCTCTAACCTAACAGAATACTTATTAAAGTATAATGCTAAAAAAGTAAGAGTTTTAGATAACTTTTCTAATGGGCATCGTGAAAATTTAACTGAGTTTATGGATAATCCTGCCTTTGAACTTATAGAAGGAGATATCAGAGATTTAGAAACCTGTAAAAAAGCAATGGATGGGATTGATTATGTCTCTCATCAAGCAGCTTTAGGTTCTGTGCCTCGCTCTATTAATGATCCAGCAACAACGAATGAAGTTAATATTTCTGGATTTTTAAATATGATGATTGCATTAAAGGATAGTCCTACCGTAAAACGTATGGTCTATGCAGCGTCTAGTTCAACTTATGGAGATAGTAAAGCATTGCCTAAAGTAGAAGATACTATAGGTAAACCTTTGTCTCCTTATGCTGTTACAAAATACGTAAATGAATTGTATGCTGATGTGTTTGGAACAACTTACGATACTGATGTAATTGGCTTAAGATATTTTAATGTATTTGGCCCTAAGCAAAGTCCTAGTGGTGCTTATGCTGCTGTAATTCCATTATTCATGCAGGCGCTTAAAGATAATGAGCCTTCAAAAATTAATGGAGATGGTGAGCAAACAAGAGATTTTACTTTTATAGATAATGTGGTTCAGGCTAATGTAAAAGGATTTTTTGCCTCTAAAGAAGCGAAGAATGAGGTCTTTAATGTAGCTTGTGGTGAGCGTATTACTATAAATTATTTATGGGAATCATTGCGTATTGCAGCAAATTCTGAGTTAAAGGCTGTTTATGGGCCTAATAGACAGGGAGATGTAAGAGATTCTTTAGCTGATATTTCAAAGGCTCAAAATTTATTAGGTTATAAACCAAAATATACTGTAAGAGAAGGTTTAAAAATTACATATAAATGGTTCGATGAACATTAATGTTTAATGTCAAACATTTATAAGAAATTGTTATAAATTTATTAATATTGCTTCATGAGCTTTATGCGTAAATTATATGACAAAAAAATATCCTCTAAAGGTCTTGGTGTCTTTAGAGTTTTTTTTTCATTCGTTTTATTATTAGAGGTTGTACGTATTTTTAGATATAGGCAGCTTTATTTTGACCCTATTCCATTTATACAGCCTAGTGCTTTAAGTGCGGAAATTCCATTTGTAATTTGGATGATAGTGTTGTTCATGCTCATGGTTGGCGCATTTACTAGAGTAATGTCGCTTTTGAATTATATTTTTATACTAATTTATATTTCCTCTATTAGTGCTTTTGAGTACCACATGGACTATACTTACACAGGAGTTGGTTTTATGCTTCTATTTCTCTCGGTTTCTAAATCATATTCTTTAGATCGTTTATTTCAAAAATTAAAATATTCTAATTTAAACCATATACATAGTCCAAAGGAAACAACTTCTGTATTAAATTATTGGATTATATTATTTGTTGGAGTAGGTTTAGTGTATCTAGATTCTGTTTTTTTTAAAATAGGATCAAAAATATGGACGGGAGGATTAGGTATGTGGTACCCTGCATCGTTACCTCAGATGGTTATTAGTAATAATCAATGGTTGTTAAACCAAGAGTTTATAATTAAAACATTAGGCTATCTCACATTTGCATTTGAAATTGCATTTCCTTTTTTATTTTGGATAAAAAAATTAAGAATTCCATTTTTAATTATTGGAGTAGGGCTTCATTTAGGAATTTTAATAGAGTTTCCTATTCCGTTTTTTGCATTAGGCGTGATTGCTATTTATATCCTTATGGTTCCTGTTGGGTTTTGGAAGTTTTTGGAATTAAAAATGCAATCACAAAAAAGGCAGTTAACTTTATTTTACGATGCAGAATGTCCATTATGTATGAAAACTCGCATCATATTGTCTTATTGTGATGTGTTTAAAAAACTGCATTTTATTTCTGTACAACAAAGTATAAACTCTAATGAACAGTTGAAAAATTTTTCAGAGGATGAGTTGCTTAATAATATGTGTTCTATAGATAAAAAAGGAAATGTATTTGTAGGATTAGATACATACAAAAGAGCATTTTTATTGATGCCAATTAGTTTTCCTTTGGGGGTGATAATGTATATCCCAGGTATTTCTTTCATAGCAAGAAAAATATATAATTATATTGCTGTTAATAGAAATGTAGAGCGTTGTACTGCTGAAAATTGCGGGTTTTTACCTGCGCCACAAAAAAATGAAAAAGACAAAATTAGGCTGACTCGTAATTTTAAGGTAAGAGATTTTAAAATTGTGACAATTAGCATATTTGTTTTTACTATTATAGTACTACAAATGTTAGTGAATTTTAAACAACCTTTTTCTAATGATTTTGCTAATACTATTCATGGTAATATTAAAAAAGCATCTTCAAAGTTATTAGGTGTTACGCAACATGGTGTTTTTATGGATGGACATTATGAACGGTACAATAAGATATATACGGTTTCGTACAAAAATAAATTGCTTCCGTTTTATGATGAGAATGGTATGCCAGACTGCTATGTGAGAGGAGGCGCTTGGGTGAATTTTAACTTTAGAGTAAATAAAGGAGGAAGGACTATAAATAATATAGAATTACAAAAAGGTCTTGAGCGCTATATTATTTTTTGGGCACATAAAAATGGGATTGAATTAGATAATATTAATTTTAAACTACTTAAAAAGGAAATTAGTTTACCTAAAAAATGGATTATTAACTCCTTAACTGATAATATAAATTCACCATGGGAAATTATAGGTGAAATGATTTGGGAAAATAAAATAGCTACATTTAAAATTTACCAATAAAAGGTAAGTGATAACTTTAACAATATTAATGAAAGCTTCAAAACACATTGTCATAGGTTCTAATAGTTTTTTAGGTAATATTTTGTCTAAAAAAATAGCAGATAAAAATTTAGAAACTTTAGGTGTGTTTCATAAAAACACAAATAATTTGTACGAAGGTATAAATCATATCCCAATTTCAAAATTGAAAAATTTGAAAACGGACATTGATGTTGTTTACATTGTAAGTGCTTTTGTACCAAAACCTACTGAGAAAGTTATCAAGCAAAAACTATTTGAAGTAAATCAACAATTGGTCGCAGATATTTGTAAACAATTCAAAAATTCTAAAATAGTATATTGCTCTAGTGTTTCTGTTTATAAATCATCAGAAAAAAAAGTTAATGAGGAAAGTATTTTGTCGCCAAAAACATTGTATGGAGAATCAAAACGGTTGGGAGAGGATATAGTAAAAAAACATAAAGATTATGCCATTGTTCGAATTTCATCTATGTATGGCGTTAACATGAAGCCTACCACATTTTTGCCGTTAATAATTAAATCTGCATTAAAAAATAATCAAATCAAGTTGTATGGGAATGGTAAAAGACAACAAAATTACATCCATGTAAATGATGTTGCAGATTACTTAATAGCTGCATCTTATTATCCTAAAAATGATGTTTTTTTAGCAGTAAATTCAATGTCAATTTCTAATATTGTAGTTGCTAATACGGTTAAAGATTTTTTGGAAAATATAAATATTAAATTTCAAGGTGAAGATAATTCAAAATCTTACTTTTATGATAATACTCAAACCAATAGTAAATTAAAGCTTAAACCTAAAAAAGAGTTTAAGATTGAAGTGAAAAATGTAATTGAATGGATGAAAAAAGAATTATAGTTACTGGAATTGGAGGAAACGTTGGTCAAGGTATTATAAGAAATATTAATGCGACTAACTACAATATTAAAATTATAGGGACTAATATTGAAAATTTTTCAGCTGGCAATCATTTATGTGATGTGTTTTACAAAGTGCCTTTCGCATATAATGAAGAAGATTATATTGAGGAGATTAAAGCTATTGTTGACAAAGAACAGATTGACTTAATAATACCATCAACAGATTTTGAAGTGTATTATTTATCTAAGTATCAAGATGAGATTTCTTGTGAAATAGCTGTTTCTGAAATTAATACTGCTGAGAATTATTTAGATAAATACAAGACGTTTTTATATTTGAAAAAGTATAATATTCCTTTCGCTAGTTCTTTTTTACCAAGTCAGTATAATAATGAATATTCCAATTTTATTTTAAAACCAAGACAAGGGAGAGGCTCTAGGGGGATTCAAATTAACCCTAAAGAATATAAAATGTTCTTAGATAATGAGTACATGATTCAGGAACTTCATAAAGGAGTAGAAATCACTACAGCATTTTATGTCAATAAATCACAAGAATTACATGGGTTTATTACGTTTGAACGTATCTTAGAAAATGGTACAACAACACGTTGTAAAGTTGTTTCAACGTATGATTTAGAGTTAAAAAAAATACTATCAGATATTATAAGTGTATCTAATATTAAAGGCTCTGCTAACTTACAAGCTATAGTAACCAAAAGTGGTAAGATTGTACCTTTTGAAATTAATTGTAGAATTTCTGGAACTAACTCCATACGTTCTAATTTTGGGTTTAAGGATGTCACTTATACACTTCAAGAATGGCTGTATAAACAAATACCATCACAGCCCAAAATAGAATATGGTATAGCGACTAGAGTTTTAATGGATGTTATTTATAAAAACACCAATGATTTTATTGAAGCTAAAGATAAATCTGCAACATATTATATTTATTAATGAGTACAGTCAAATACATATTATTTGATGCTGCAAATACATTGATACACAAACCATCTTTGTGGCATAATTACTCCAATGTGCTTAAAAAAGAAGGTTATAATTTTCCTATTCAAGAATTAAAAAATAAGCATAAGATTTTAAGTGAATTTATTAAGTTTCCAGATGTAACTTCACAGGAGTTTTATTCAGAATTTAATAAAGAATTATTACGCGCATTAGGGATTGTAGAGACACCTGAATTGCTAGATCACATTTTTAATGCTTGTAAATATTTACCTTGGGAGGTTTTTGATGATGTAATGCAGCTTACAAATTTCAAGAATTTTGATTTAGGTGTGCTTTCTAACTTTAATGCTAGTTTGAGGTGTTTATTAAAAGAAAAATTGCCTGAAATTAATTTTAAGCATATTATAATTTCAGAGGAAGAGGGAGTTTCAAAACCAAACATTGAGTTTTTTGAGCGTGCAGTGCAAAAAATAGGGCTAAAACCAAATGAAATTTTATATATTGGAGATTCATTAAAGTTAGATATTATACCAGCATTACAATTAGGGTTTAAAGTTAAACTTATAGATAGAGATGGTACATATCTAATGTCTAAATACCGTATTGAAACATTAGAACATTGCATCCAAAACAATACCTGTGAATAAAAAAATATCGTTTGTAGTTCCCGTTTATTTTGAAGAAGACGTTATTTCAAGATTTATATTTGAAATGACAGAAGAATTAAAGTTACTTAACATAAATTACGAAATTGTTTTTATCGATGATGGTAGCGAAGATGAAACTATTCAGATTATTAAAGATTACGCTACAAAGAATACAAATCTAAAGCTTATTGAGCTCTCTTACAATCATGGTAAGCAAGCCGCGTTAACAGCAGGAATAACTCATGCTACTGGAGATTATTTAATATATATGGACCCAGATTTGCAAGACCCACCTAAAGAAATAGGTCGATTTATTACTGAGATAGAAAAAGGTTATGACTTAGTTTTTGGAGTTCGGAAAGAAAAAAAAGATACATTTTTAAATAGAATGTTTTCGAAAATATTTTGGGGTGTTTTAATACAATTTACAGGACTTAATTTGCCAAAAGGTTTGGCTGTTATGAGAATATTTAACAGGAAATTTGCTGATAAATTTTTAGAGTATCAAGAACAAAATAGATTTATCGAAGGAATATTTGTTCATGTTGGAATGAAGCAATCTACGATTACAATTGAACAACGTGAACGCTATGCAGGTACTAGCAAGTTCAATTTTGGAAAAAAGATGGAATTGGCTTTTAATGCTATTTTTGATTTTTCTGAATTACCACTTAAGTTAGCAGTTAAATTAGGTGCTGTTTTTATTATCATAGGGATATTAACATTACTAAGTATTGTATTTTTAAAAATTTACTTAGTCGACTTTCAATCTGGATGGCCTTCAATAATTGGAGCATTAATTATAGCTACTGGAGTTCAATTGTTTTTTATGGGAATAGCAGCATTGTATATTGGTAAAATTTATAAAGAGTCCAAAGGAAGACCGTTATTCTCAATTAGAGAATTAACTAATTTTGATTAATTAATGAAAAAACTTGCCATCATTGGTTCTGGTGATTTAGGACAGTTAATAGCATATCACGCAAGAAATGACAAACAATTTGAAGTTGTCGGTTTTTTTGATGATTTTACTGTACTTAATAGCTTTGTAGGTACAATTAAAGTTATTGGACGTATTTCAGATATTGAAATTAAATATAAAGAGAAGGTTTTTGATGTTATTATATGTGGTATAGGTTATAAACATATGGCTTTTAGAGAAAAGTTATATGTTGAATTGCATAATAAAATAGAATTTGCAAACCTTATACATTCATCATGCTATGTAGACGTCTCATGTGACATTGGTAAAGGTGTATTTATGCTGCCAGGTACATTTTTAGATTATAATGTTACTATTGAAGATAATGTGGTAGTTAATTTGTCATGTGCTATTGCACATGATTCTAAAATAGGTGCACACACATTTTTGTCGCCTAGAGTTGTAATCGCTGGTTTTGTATCTGTTGGTAAACGTTGTAATATAGGTGTAAATACTACAGTTATAGATAATATTAAGGTTACTAATGATGTCCAAACTGGGGGGGGGACAGTGGTAATAAAAAACATAGATAAAAACGGATTATACGTTGGTAATCCTTCAAGATTTATACGCTAATGATACCATTTAACAAACCATTTTTAACAGGAAAAGAAACAACTTATATAGAGGAAGCGGTGGCTTCTGGTAAAATTTCTGGGAATGGAATTTTTACTCAAAAATGTCAGAATTTTTTTGAGGAAACGTATGGGATAAAAAAAGCATTACTTACCACGTCTTGTACTGACGCACTAGAAATGTGCGCATTGCTATTAAATATTAAAGAAGGCGATGAGGTTATTATGCCGTCTTACACATTTGTGTCAACGGCTAATGCATTTGTCTTGAGAGGTGCTAAAATTGTTTTTGCAGATTCTAAATTAGATCATCCTAACATAGATGAAACTAAAATAGAATCTCTGATTACTTTTAAAACAAAAGCAATTGTTGTTGTGCATTATGCAGGATGTGCTTGCGATATGGATGCTATTTTAAGTATTGCTAATAAACATAATATTTTTGTTATTGAAGATGCAGCACAAGCTATAGATTCATATTATAAAGATAGAGCTTTAGGGAGTATAGGACATTTAGCAACGTTTTCTTTTCACGAAACAAAAAACATCATTTCTGGGGAAGGCGGTTTACTTGCTATTAATGATGAACAATTTATAGAACGCTCAGAAATAATTTGGGAAAAAGGAACTAATAGGTCGGCTTTCTTTAGAGGTGAAATTAATAAATATGGATGGGTAGATATTGGATCTTCTTTTTTGCCTTCTGAAATCATTGCCGCTTTTTTATGGGCTCAACTTGAAAATATTACAGAAATACAAGAGCAACGTATTTCAATTTGGTCTCAATATGAATCGGAATTGAAAACCTTAGCAGAAAAAAAACAGTTTAGGTTACCTATAACTCCCAAATACAGTACAAATAATGCTCATATGTTCTATATCTTATGTAACACAAACGAAGAACGCACGAAGTTGATCAGTTTTCTTAAAGAAAAAGGTGTTCATGCTGTGTTTCATTATTTAAGTCTACACAAAAGTGAGTATTTTAAGTTGAAACATGATGGTAGAAAACTTTATATGACAGAAGAATACTCTAATCGATTATTGAGATTGCCATTGTATTATAAATTAACTTCTGAAGAAATAATATATATATCACAGCAAATATCTGCATTTTATGAGCATTAAAAACGTATATGTATTTTACTGTTTGCTATTTTTTGTTTTAGGGGTTACAGCATTAAATTTTAATTACATTGAAGGTGATGATGCTCAAACTGTTTTATATCATGTATTTGGACGAGACGCGTCGTTTCAACCACCATATTCACCGTATCATTCAATGTTTGATACTGTATTGTCGTTAATGTTAACACAAGACGAAACAACTTTAAGAAAATGTGGTCTTCTTTTTACCTTTGTTTCAGGTTTATTAGTGTTTCTTTTTGTTGTAAAAATTATTAATGAATTTTTTGATTTTAAAAAGACCAAAATAGCTTGGTTTTTATTGATATTACCTTTTCTAATTCCAGAAATGTTATTTAGTAGTTTAATTATTAATCCAACTAATATATCCTTTGCTTTTGTTTTGTGTTCTCATATATTTTTTATTAAATACCTGAAAACAAACAATAAATTTAGCTTAATAATTTCCATTTTATTATTTGGTTTTGGAGTTAGTTTTAGATGGATTAGTGGTTTTTATATATTTGTGTTATTGGGACATTTTGTTTTTTCAAATTCTTCAAATTTCAAGACTTTAATTTTAATTAATAAATTAAAAAAAAGTTTAATTATTTTTCCGTTTTTTATAACTTCAGTATTATTGTGGATACTGATTTCGGGATATTCAATTGTAGATATTTATAACGTGTTTGTTGATGGTTCTAAATATCTAGAGGGAAAAGAAACTTCTTTATTATCTATTGGGGCAACGGCGATTACTTTTATAACGCCAGCTTTAATAATGTTATTTATGTTTGGCGTTATACATTGTGTTAAAGAACGATTGCTATTTCCTTTAGCATTGTTGATAATGTCTATTTTACCTTATTTTGTATTAGGGGTTGTGCCTATGTATAAGTATATGATTACAACCGTTATTCCATTATTGATTGTGTGTGCTTATGGTTTTTTATTCCTTAAGGATTTAAAGTATAAATACATTTTATATGCCATAATTATTGCGCCTTGGTTTGTTGGTCTTCAAATTGAAAGTAATACGGCTTGGGGACCAGGATTTGAAGTGGGGTCAATAACCAATAACACGATTACAGAAGCTAATTTTAATCCCGATAAGTCGACTTCAATTAATAATGTTAGCATTGTTTTAGGTTCTGGTATGGCAATGCCAACATCAGAAGGTCCTCGACCATTATTTGGCTTTGGAAAGGTGTTGTTAGTAGATTGGTATCGTTTTGTAGCTACTAATAATATAGAAAGAGAATCTTCAGTTAATTATGCTATTGAAAATAATTGTAATATTTTGCAGGATGTTAATCACTCATTCATAACCTCAAAACTTACTGAATTAGGTTACGATACTGATAGTAAGTTTGATGCGTTGGGAGAATTTGGGGTTAGTAGGTTTTTTTATAAAGATACATCTAATGTTGATATAACTGTTTTTAAAAATAAAAAAGCACTTTTTAATAGGCAATTAATGAATTTGTATTTATCTAAACAAAAGTCTAATAAAGTTGTGGTTTATTCTACTTACACTAATATCATGACTAAATTGCAGGCGAAGTATAAAAATCAGTTTAAGCAGCAAGGTGCATTTTGGGGGATTTTAAAAATGAAAGAATAAATGAAAGAATAAATGAAAGATAGTCCTTGGCTTTATACTATATCTTCTAAGCATAAACTTATAGATCTTAATTTTAAAGAAATTTGGCGCTATAAAGATTTATTACTACTGTTTGTTAAACGGGATATTGTAACAGTTTATAAGCAAACTATTTTAGGTCCGCTTTGGTATCTAATTCAACCTTTGTTTACATCCGTTATTTTTACTTTAATATTTAATAATTTAGGAAATATTAGTACAGGAGGAATGCCTCCATTTCTATTTAATTTAGCAGGAATAACAGCTTGGAATTATTTCAAAGAGTGTCTTACAAAAACTTCAGAAACCTTTAATAGTAATCAGGCTATTTTTGGTAAAGTTTATTTCCCTAGAGTTATTGTGCCTTTGTCTGTTACTATTTCTAACCTCTTAAAATTTGGGATTCAATTATTAATATTTATAGCTTTTTATTGTTATTATGCATTTAATGGTGTTGATCTAGGATTAAATTCTAAATTAGTTTTATTTCCTATATATGTCTTAATGATGGCTTTATTAGGCTTGGGGTTAGGGATGATTATTTCTTCCATGACTACAAAATATAAAGATTTAACCATTTTAGTTGGCTTTGCAGTACAGTTGCTAATGTATTTGTCAGCTGTTCCATATCCGGTTTCTGAAGCTAAAGCAAAATTTCCAGAAAAAGTAACATTGTTAGTAGAGTATAATCCGCTTACCCAAATTATTGAAGGGTTTAGATATATATTATTAGACACGGGGTCTTTTAGTTGGTTTGGTTTCTTTTATACTTTAATAATTAGCATTATGTTGTTTTTAATAGGTTTAATTATCTTTAACAAAACAGAAAAATCTTTCATTGATACCGTATAAACATGTCTGATATTATTTTAAAAGCTGAGAATATAAGCAAGCAATATCGTTTAGGAGTTGTTGGTACAGGGACGATAAGTCATGATTTAAACCGTTGGTGGCATATAATTAGGGGTAAAGAGGATCCGTTTTTAAAAGTTGGATCCGTAAATGATAGAAGTGCAACTAAAAAAAGTGATTATGTTTGGGCTTTAGAAGCGATTAATTTTGAAGTAGAACGAGGAGAGGTATTAGGAGTTATTGGTAAAAATGGTGCAGGTAAATCTACTTTATTAAAAATTCTTTCTCGAGTTACAAGTCCAACAACAGGAGAAATAAAGACCAAAGGTCGCATCGCTAGTTTATTGGAGGTTGGTACAGGGTTTCACCCTGAATTAACTGGACGTGAAAATATTTATCTAAACGGTGCTATTTTAGGTATGACTAAGTCTGAAATCAAAAAGAAAGAGCTAGATATAATAGAATTTTCAGGTTGCCAAATGTACATAGATACTCCTGTTAAACGTTATAGTAGTGGAATGCGAGTAAGGTTAGCATTTGCTGTAGCTGCATTTTTAGAACCAGACATTTTGGTTATTGACGAGGTTTTAGCTGTTGGAGATGCCGAATTCCAAAAAAAAGCTATAGGGAAAATGCAGGATATTTCGAGAGGAGAAGGTAGAACTGTAATATTCGTTAGTCATGATATGGGGGCTATCCAAAGTCTCTGTAGCCGATTAATTGTTCTTAAAGATGGTACAGTAGATTTTACGGGTAATGTGGAAGATGGTGTTGCAAGATATCTATCAAATATTAGTATTGGTCAAATTAATTATTTTAATGATAGTATTAAGGTAGGTATAAAAAAAATCACATTCTGTAATAGCGAAGGAAATGAAATACAAACCGTTTTAGTAGGACAAAAAGTTCTTATAAAAGTTGAACTACTAAATCCAGACGAACGTAATTTAACTTTGTCATTAGGTTTTACAGATATGTTTAATAATTTTTTGTTTTCATGTAGAAGTGATGTTGTTAATGTTAATTATTCCTCTAGTAAAGCAGAAGCGCTTTTAACAATTCATAAATGGCCCGTTAGTCAAGGGGCTTATTATTATAATATACTAACTATAGACGGTATGTCTGCTCTGCAATTTGAAAAAGAGGCAGGAATAATTAACGTAGAGAAAGGTGATTTTTATGGTACAGGAAAGTTACCAGGGAAGAAAAGGTCATTTTATATTGATTATAGATGGGATTGATATGAAAAAATATATAGCAAGAATTGTATTGCCAATATTCAATAAAATTTATGGTTATTACAAAGAGAGAGAGGAAATAATTCAAAATAAAAACAAAGAAATAACTATTCAAAAGTTTCAAAGTATTGGTGCACATTTTCATTTGAATGGAGTTAATCATTTTTTTTCTAGTCCAGATAAAATTATTATTGGTAATAATGTTCATATTGAGGATAATGCTTATTTTAAAACAGAAGGCGGTTTAATTATAGGTAATAACACTCATATCTCTAAAAATGTAACAATTTTCACTGTTAATAATAATTATGAAGGTAAATCTTTACCTCATGATAATATTCCAGTTTATAAGCCAGTTATAATTGGTGAAAATGTCTTTATAGGTATGAATGCTTCCATAAGTTTTGGGGTAACCATAGGTGATGGGGCAATAATTGAAATTGGTACTGTTGTTAATAGGGATGTTGCGCCTTTGGAAATAGTAGGTCCAGCAAAGGCAATAACTATAGATAAGCGTAATTTAAATCATTATAGTAATTTAAATAGTAATAAAGCTTTTTCTGGAGTTAATGGAAGTTTATTAAATAAAAGTCAGATAGAAAGTTTTCTTCCGTCTTACAATCAAAACCGGTTAAAACCTATTGTGTTTGTTTTAGGAACAGGGAGAAGTGGGACCGTTTCAATAACAAAAATATTTAATCAACATCCTAATTGTAAAGCTTTTCATGAAGATGTTTATCAGTTAATTAGACTAAGTACACATCTAGAATATAACAAAAATAAAGACGTAATTTACAAAGAGCTCAAAGCGATTTTAAATACTAAGATATGGAATGCTGCCGAAAGTCAGGTCATTGTGCATTCAGATCAAAGGTTATGGAACTTTATACCATTCTTATCTAATTATTTTCCTAATTCAAAATTTATTCATTTAGTTAGAGAACCTAAATCATGTATAAAATCTATGGTTTTGCGTAATTGGTATCAAGATAATGAATATCCAAATTATAGCATTTGGGATTGGGCAAAATATAGATTGAGGGGTGATTTAGTTAATGCTTTTTCAGTAGAAGAATGGGCTAAAATGTCTAATGTAAAAAAATGTGCTTGGTATTATTATCATATTAATACTAGAATAGCTAATGATTTAAACAAGTTAAATAGTTCTCGTAGACTAAGTATTAAACTTGAAGACTTAAATGATGACTTTGATAAAGTTTTAGAGTTTTTAAACCTTAAGAAAATGGACTTAGAGATTTTTAAAAGCAATATTATTAGAAAGAAGGATAGGCTAAGGGCAAAAGAGATGAATATTAATAGCTTAATTTCTGAAATTGATGAAGCAATAAAATTGTACGATATATAAAATTATAATCGCCCCTTAAGATGAATATAGATTATTTAGTTTCAATAGTTATTCCAACTTTCAATCGTGCTAATTTAATATCTGAAACATTAGATAGCGTCTTAGCTCAAGACTACACTAATTGGGAATGTATTGTGGTGGATGATGGTAGTGTTGATCATACAGAGGCATTGCTAACCAGTTATTGTAAAAAAGATAGCCGATTTAAATATATTAAAAGGCCAAAAGATAGGCCCCAAGGAGGTAATGCAGCTCGAAATTTTGGGTTTGAGCATAGTAAAGGTGAGTTTGTTCAATGGTTTGATGATGATGATATAATGGAAGAGAATTATCTTTCAGAACGTTTAGCTGTATTTACAAAAGAAAAAAAAATAGTTATTTGTAGTGGGTACTCGACAGATGAAAATTTAAATATAATAAATGAAATTATATTAAAAACAGATGTTAATTTATATAAAGAGTATGCTTTATGGAAATTTGAAATTTATACTCCTTCTATTTTGTTTAGAAGAGTTTTTTTAGAAAATAAACCATTTAATGAAACTATAATAAGAGGACAAGAAACAGAACTTTTTACGCGTTTTTTCTTTTTATTAAACCCAAAAGATTATATCGTTATAAATACACCTTTGTTTTATTATAGAAGTCATACTAAGTCTAAAACGGAAACAAGTCAAAAGTATAATAAGGTTTATAAAGAAAATTTATTTTTTATTAGTAAGTCTAATTTTGATCGGGCTTTAGAATTAGAGGATTTAGATCTTATCTATTTTTATTATAAGCTCTTAATTAAGCAGTTTTTTAGAAGTGTTGATAATACACATAATAGTAATGCTCAAAAAATTATTAAATTTTTGATTAAAAGGTTAAATAATAAAAATTTATTTCTAAAACTTAAATTGATGTTGTTTAGTCGTATTTACCTCTTATTAAAAAAAGGGAATATTTTAAAAAAGCATTTGCGTAACCATAAGATTTCAATATAGTAGAAATGATTCCAAGAAAAATACATTATTGCTGGTTTGGTACTCAGCCCATGTCAGAAACAATTAAGAAGTGTATAGAGTCATGGAAGGTTAATTTACCTAATTATGAAATTATTTTATGGAATGAATCAAACTCAGACTTAAATCACCCTTTTGTACAACAAGCATTAAAAGATAAAAAATGGGCCTTTGTATCAGATTATGTAAGACTAAAAGTGATTTTAGAGTATGGAGGCGTGTATTTGGATACAGATATGCTTGTGCTTAAAGATTTTTCAGAACTATTAAATTATAAATGTTTTGTTGGTTTAGAATCGGTGCGATATATAAGTTGTGGTGTTATTGGTGCGCAAAAAAATCATCCATATATTTTTAATTGCCTAAAACATTATAATGAAGTTGATGTTTCAAAGCCAATTAACTACAAGAAATTAATTATACCAAAAATATTTACATCAGTATTTAAAACAATATATAAATCCGAAGCCCTTATTGCTAAGCAGTATCAGGATCTTCTAGTGTTAGATGTGAAATATTTTTATGCATACCCAAACCCAAACCCAAATCAAAGAAAGCAGGATAACGACTATCTTAAATATGTTACTGAATCATCTTACGCAGTGCATTTGTGGGAAAGATCATGGAAAGGTTATAATGAGTTTCAACTAATCCGTCAGCGAAGATATGTGAAAGCTTTTTTTGTTATAATTAAAAATGGTAATCAGAAAAACTTGAATCCAAAAAAATATTACAGGAAATTATTATCCAACATAAAAAGGTCTGTTTTGCGTAATTAGAAAGTGATATTTTAATAAATTATTTGATGTTTTTTTGAAAATATTAATGCCAAAAAAGATCAATAGGAGTTTATTATCTAGCATTAAAATCTTTATTTTTGGATAATGAAAAATGATGTTTTAATAATTTATGGTTCCCTCAATTCTGTCCCGTCTCCAGAAGGGGCGGCTCCAGCTAAGGTGATCTATGAAACAGTTGAATCATTAAAATATAGTAAGTTTAAGGTGCTTTCAAATTACAACCCTAAGCTTAATTCGGTTGTTTATAATAAAGATGTTTTTTTGCATACAAAACCAAATGTAGTTGACACTTTTGTCTTACTAATGATAAAGTTATTGTACCCATATAAAAAGAGAAAACATAAATTTATTACAAGTTCAGATGAACAGTTACAATACTTTGTTTCGGTATGTCGTTTTTTGTTTTTTAATAAATATGATAAAATAATAGTGCATGTTAGTGTTGGTTTGGTCAGTATGATTAAGCTGTTTTTTCCAAAACGAGAGGTTGTTTTTTATCATCATGGCACGTCATTGCATACCAAATATGATGAACAGCAATGGAAACAACTTATAACAAATAGTAAAGCGATATTTGCAGTTAATAAAGTGGCTCTAGGAAAGGCTAATAGCTCATTTAAAAATCAATTAGAATCAACGAGGTACTTTGGTATTCCTAATGCTATTATTCCTAAATTAACCATAGAGGAAGCAAAAGAATATTATAAAAACAGATCATTCAGTGCGAATAGTTTTGTTTTTGCATTTTCAGGGAGAATATGTGTAGAAAAAGGGGTGCTTAATTTATTATATGCATTTCAAAAGGTTTATAATAAAAATAACAATGTAGAGCTTATTGTATTTGGTGCGGCAGGTACAAGAGGGATACATGATGTTAAAACAGATTATCTCTTAAAGTGCCATGATTTTGCTAAGTCTAACAGTATTCCAATAAAGTTTGCAGGTTTTTTTAAAAATGAGGATTTAATTAAACGTTTATCTCAAGTTGATGTATTAGTTTTGCCTACAGACAATAAACTTTCTGAAGAAGGAATGCCTTTGTGTTTGATAGAAGCATTGTCATTAGGGAAGCCAATAATTGCTACAGATTCGGGAGGTAATTCAGAAGTGGTTAAAGAAGATGAAAACGGCATTCTAATAAAAACAAACCCTTATGTTGATGAACTTGCAGAAGCGATGTTGAGTTTAAGTTTGGACCAGGAACGTCATGTTAAATTTTCAAAGGAAGCTTATACATCGTATATTGAAAATCACTCTTATAAATCTTATAACGAAGTTTTTATAAAAGCATTAAAAGCAATTAATTTTATTGATGAATAAAACTAAAGTAGTCTATTTAGTGTCAGGATCAAGGCACACTGTTCCACCAAATAAAAATAGTCCTGGTGTACCAAGAATTATCGAAACGCTATCGATCAATGATACAAGTTCCATAAGATACAAGGTAATTAGTAAATATGACGAAAGTTTAAGACAAAAAGATTATAACCATAATAAGTACCTTCATATAAATCCAACATTCTGGAATCGTTTTTTTGAAAAGCTTTTGCATTATGTACCACTTAAATTTAAGAAACGTATTTTTGGTTATAGCTTAGAAGATCGTATTGTTTATTATGAAGGTATAAAGCGACTTATAAGAAAAGAAAAACCTGATGTTGTTATAACATTTATGCATTTTGAATTATTTAAAAAGTTATGTAAAGTTTACCCTAAGGCTAAACATATTTATTTTTTTAGAAGTACAGATTTAAAGTTGCGGTTAGGAAAGGAAAATATCGATTTTTTATTAAAAAATTCTAGCGGATTTCTAGCGAATACAAAATCACCAATAAATGAGCTTAAATCACTTACCCCTAAATTAAAATTTCCTGCTGAAACGATTTATAATTCAGTCAATTTAAGTGATTTCTCAGACAGAATAAGTGAGGACCTCTCAAGGCAATATCGTAAGCAATTTAATTTATTGCCAAACGATTTTGTTATAGGTTATGCAGGACGATTAAGTGAAGAAAAGTCTCTTTTAGAATTGTTTGAAGCTATCCATTATTTAAAAAATAAAGGATTAAATGTTCATTTGTTAATTGCAGGAAGTTTAAAAATTGAAACGACACCAAATCATCATTATTATGATGAAATGATTAATTATGCAAAAGAGAAACTTGCTTCACAAGTTCATTTTTTAGGTTGGTTGCCAAATGAAAAACTGTATGAGTTTTATAATGCTTTAGATATTGGGGTGTTATTATCAAAATATAGTGAAGGTAACTCTATGTTTTTATTAGAATCGCTCTCGATGGGGACACCAATGATAGTAACAAGAATTGGTGGTAATCTTGAGATGATTACAGATGGGGAAAATGGATTTCTAATAGAAATAGAGGATGTAAAGAAAAATCTTATACAAAAACTTGAAACTATTATTAATAATAAACAGCAATTAAATACAATGTCAGTAAATGCTATAAATTATATAAAACAACATCATACAAATGATATTATGGTTGATAAGTTTAATAACTTTATGCGAAATTTTGAATAGTAATTTTGATTATGAATATTAAAAATCAAATAGAGTTTTATGACAAGTATTGGTCAGAGAGAAAGGTGCTTAACAATTTAAAATTAAGACGAGCAGTTAAAATTTTAGATTACTTTGTTACAGTTAAGCGTGAAATAAAAGAACCTAGAATTATAGAGCTTGGAAGTGGGGATGGAAGATTTACAGCCTTTATTGGAGAGTTTGGTAACGCTGATGCTATTGAGCTTTCAAAAGAGGCTGTCTCACATGCTAATGAATTATATCCTCATGTAAATTATATGCATGGTAATGCCTTAGAGTATCCTTTAGAATACACTGCTTACGACGTGGTAATTTCGCAAGAAGTTATTGAGCATATTGAAGAGCAGGATGCATATTTAGAAGTTTGCTACAATATACTAAAACCAGGCGGATATCTTATTTTAACAACTCCTAATAAAAAGGTGTTTGATCACATGGAGGGCGGTAATTGGTCTCGACAACCCATTGAAAAAGTCTTGACTCCTAGTGATTTAAAAGGATTGGTGAGCAAGAAATTTAGTGTCATAGACTATGATAGTATAATCCTTAATTTTGGAAAATTAGGTTACTTTAAACTTATAAATAATAGATTTCTTACAGGTTTTTTTAATAAAATTGGTTTAAAAAACACAAGAGAAAAAATCTTGGGTAAATTAGGTTACGGTTTACATCAATGTGTATTTGCAAAAAAAATATGATTTAACAATTTAATGAATATAGCAATCTACAATGGTAATTTACAACCAACAACTTTTGTTTTAAGATTGGCAGAGGTCGTTAGTGAAGAACATAACGTTTTAGTCTCTGGAACATCCTCAATGCTATTTATGCTTAAAAAAAACGGCATTTATTATTTGCCAACAGATGCAAGTAATAAGCTATTATTTTTGGTTCAGTTTGCTTTAAAGTTGTTAACTTTTTTTTTCGTACACCCTAAAAAATGTTTACACTTTATAGCATTAATACGACATTCAAATAAACCAATAAAAACTAAACTTAAGCAATTTTTAATTTGGTCAAAGTTTATTTCTAATAGAGTTGATGTAGTGCATATTCAATGGGCTTCTCATATCTATTTGTTTGAAGAAATATTAGATACCTCCTATTTTAAAACTATGGTGAGTTTAAGAGGGCGATTAATAAATATTACACCGCTTGCTGACCTTGACCTTAAAGCATTATATCAAAAAACCTTTCCAAAAGTAAATCAGTTTCATGCAGTTACTCACCATATAAAAAAGCAAGCAATGATTTATGGAGCAGCCGAAGAAAAAATTAAAGTCATTTATTCTGGTGTTGATATACATACTTTTGAGCAATTTAAAAAAACGAACTATATAAAAAAACAAAATTTAAAGATACTTTCAGTTGGTAGGCAACATTGGAAAAAAGGTTATAATTACGCTTTAGAAGCCTTAAAGATAGTACTTGATAACAATATAAAAGCGTCTTATACAATTATAGGAGCTTCAGATTCAGAGGAGATTATTTATAACGTTTATGATTTAAATATAAAGGATAATGTGACTCTAACATCTAAAATGGAATATAAAGAGGTATTGAAGGAAATGCAAAAAGCAGATGTTTTAGTTTTACCTAGTGTTTCCGAAGGTCTTGCCAATGTGGTTATTGAAGCAATGGCACTTGGATTACCTGTAATTAGCACAAATGCTGTTGGTATGCCAGAATTGGTTATTCATAACAAAACAGGATTATTGTATAAAAATAGGAATGTAAATGATCTAGCAGAAAAAATAAAGGATTTTAGTGTTATGTCTGTAAAAGAAGTAGAATCAATGGCAGCAAATGCATTACAAAAAGTAATAGAACAGCACAATAGGAAAATGTTTAAACAGCGTTTTAATGATTTTTATAAATGCTAAGTAATACTTATAATAAGAATGACACAATGAAAATAGGACTAGTCCTTTCTTCAACTCCAGGATATTCTGAGACTTTTTTTACTTCAAAAATAAAAGGACTTCAAGATAATGGATTTCATGTTGTATTATTTTCACAAACCGTTGGAATAGATTTTAATTTATGTCCTGTTGTAAAAGCACCAAAAATTTATAAAAATGGAATTCTTCAAGCCATATCAATGATTTTTGTGTTTTTTAAATTACTATTTCATTTAAAGCCAGTAATAAATTATATCAAATTAGAATGCCAAGAACAAACAAATGCTGCACGTATTGTTAAAAAGATATACTTTAATTCGCATTTGTTAAGGCAAAAATTAGATTGGTTACATTTTGGTTTTACAACCCAAGCATTAGAACGTGAGCTTATAGCCAAAGCTATACAAGCTAAAATGGCTGTTAGTTTTAGAGGGTTTGATATAAATGTCTATCCAGTTAAACATCAAAATTGTTATAATTTGGTTTGGAAACACGTAGATAAAGTGCATAGTATTTCCAATGATTTATTACAAAAGGCTTATAGGTTAGGGCTTAATAGAAGTGTGGATTATTCGATTATTACTCCTGCTGTTAATTTGACTAAAATAATTAAGGACGAAAAACTTAAAAAGGATATAAGCAAACTTAAAATAGTTACTGTTGCAAGATTGAATTGGGTAAAGGGATTAGATCATGCGTTAAATGCAATGGTAACACTAGAGGAAGAAGGTGTTGATTTCGAATACCATATAATTGGTTCTGGAACTCCAATAGAGATTGAGCGTTATACGTTTCAAATACATCAAAATAATCTTCAAAAAAGAGTTTTTCTTCAAGGTAAATTATCTCATGAAGCAACATTATTAAAATTAAATTCAGCCGATATTTATGTGCAGCCTAGTATTCAAGAAGGATTTTGTAATGCTGTTTTGGAAGCGCAAGCTTTAGGACTATTGTGTGTTGTTACTGATGCAGGTGCTCTTAACGAAAATATAAAACACAAAAAAACAGGATGGATAGTTCCAAAAAGAGACAGTAAATTACTTGCAAAGAGAATACTTGAAGTCATTAAGTTGTCAGACGATGAAAAAGAAATAATCTCAAAAAATGCAATTGATCGTGTTGTAAATAATTTTAACGTAGAAAAACAACAAAAACAATTTACTAGTTTCTATCTAAATGAAATATATTAACAATGCTGTATGAAAATTCCAATACTATACATTCCAAAAACACGTTTCAAGAAATCTATACTTTTTGAAAAGAAATATTTTTGTAGTAAAGAAATTATTCCAATAGGGTGTGATTGCCATCCAGCTTACACATTACAAAAATTAAATATTAGAAAAAGAAGTTTACCTTTTGACTGGTTAAATACAGATTCTATTAAAGGGGTAAAATTTGTGTGTGATAATATAGGAAATAATTTTAGTGGTTTTTTAACTAAATTATATAAAAACGAAAGAGGATATATCGTTTCTGAAAAGTTTCCTTATGCGGAGTTTATGCATGAGAAAAATTTGATAAGTAGTGAAAAAGATAAAACTAAATTTATTAGACGTATCTCTAAGTTTTTAAAATTAATAAAAAAAGATGTTTATTTTTTATATAATATTACAAGTGATTCATTAATTTCTGATGAAACTGTAAAGGAGTTTTTCAATTCCGTTATTCAATTCCAATCCTTTTTAAAACAGAAGCAATTTCTATGTGTTTATATAAGATACGATGAGACTTTTGATGAGAATAGTAAATTTTGTGAGAAACTTTTAGAGTTGTTAAATGATTTAAAAAACGTTAATGCAACAAAGTACATTAGAGAAAAGGAAAAGGAAGGGATTTGGGGTAATGAAAAAAAGTATACTCAATTATATAGGTCTTTAGGAATTAAAATCTATTTAACATTTCCTAAAGTAACATTCGTTAACTTCAAATAAAATCTATTAGAATTATAACGTATAGATATTATGAACTATAACAATTGAAATCTACTGCTATTTAAATTTAAGAAACTATATGTTATTCAATTCGTTAGATTTTGCTTTGTTCTTAATTATAGTATTTATACTGTATTGGTTTCTGTTTAAGAAATCATTACAGCTCCAAAATCTATTAATTTTAATTGCTAGTTATATCTTTTATGCTTGGTGGGATTGGCGCTTTCTAAGTTTAATAGCTTTAAGTAGCTTGGTAGATTATATTGTAGCTAACCTCTTAAAACAAAATCAACAAGATTTTAAAAGAAAGTTGTTGTTGTCTATAAGTGTCATTTTAAATTTAGGGCTCTTAGGAGGCTTTAAGTATTATAATTTTTTTGTAGATAGTTGGATTACAGTTTGGAAAAGTTTAGGAGTAACTATGCAAGCTAATTCAATTGATATTATTTTACCTGTTGGGATTTCCTTCTACACCTTTCAGACCTTAAGCTACACGATTGATGTCTATCGTAAAAAAATGGATCCTACCTCTAATTTAATTCAGTTTATGGCATATGTTGCATTTTTTCCTCAGTTAGTAGCTGGTCCTATAGAGCGTGCAAAAAACTTATTACCTCAATTTCAAAAAGCACGTATATTTAATAGTGATTTTGCCATGAGTGGAATATACCTTATCATTTGGGGATTATTTAAAAAAGTTGTAGTTGCAGATAATTGCGCTTTTTTTGTGAACCAGATATTTGATTCATCTGCAAATTATTCATCTTTAGAATTATTGCTAGGAGCTATTTTATTTGGATTTCAGATTTATGGTGATTTTTCAGGCTATTCGGATATTGCTATTGGTGTAGCGCGTGTGTTTGGGTTTTCGCTAAAAACCAACTTTTTATTCCCATATTTTTCAAGAGATATTGCAGAATTTTGGAGACGTTGGCATATGTCACTTTCTACTTGGTTTCGAGACTATTTATATATCCCTTTGGGAGGATCAAGAGGTTCGCGATATCAACAAATACAAAATGTGATAATTGTTTTTTTGATTAGCGGATTTTGGCATGGTGCTAATTGGACTTTTATAGTTTGGGGACTAATTCACGGATTTTTATTTATGCCTTTGTTACTTGCAAAAAGAAACAGAACTTATGTGTCAGAAACTCAGGTTATATGGAGACAATTGCCCAATATAATGTTAACTTTTATAATGGTGACCTTTGCTTGGGTGTTTTTTAGAGCAGATAGTGTTGCTTTAGCTTATAATTATATATTAAATATCATAGAGTTTAATGGTTGGGGGTTAGAATTGTTTTATAAAAGCTCTAAGATGATTTTATTTAGTACCATAATACTAATTTCAGTATTGGTTATGCTTATTTTTGAATTTATAACTTTACAGAGAAATCAACATGAAGTCCGCTTGAATCATTTTTCTGTAATTTTTATAGCCTTGTTAATTGTATTTATGGGAGTGTTTAAAAATCCATCTGACTTTATTTATTTTCAGTTTTAACTATGTATGTTTTTATTAAAAAACTTGGAGTATTGGTTGTTAGTCTTGTTGTTATAGCAAATTTAATGTCTTATTTTAGTCTTTGGTCATTAAGACAAAGTAGTTTTTATAAACCATCGTTTTTGGTTAATGAAGTTACTGAAACTAATTTCGATTATATCGTAATTGGTGCTAGCACAGGTTTAACAACCTTAGATACTAAAGTTATTGATTCACTTGCGGGAACTAAAGGTATTAACCTTTCTATAGATGATACATCGATATCGAACCAATATTTAATGCTTAAACATTTTTTAGAAATTGGAAAAAAAACAAAAATTTGTGTCATTGCTCCAAGTGCTACGTCAATAGATGAACAAACACAGAGTATTAGTGCTAATGATTATAGATTTTTACCCTATGTTAACAAGCCTTATGTTCTAAATTATTTTCAAAGTTTTTCTAGTACAGATGCTCGTATCCTTGCCATTAGCCAATATATTCCAATGGTTGGTGTTTCTTACTATAATGCAGAAGTTTTTTACCCTTCGTTATTAAGTGTATTTCAGCCTAATAAACATAACCGATTTGATGAGAAGGGTAATTATACATATCCAATTGAAAATATTACATCTAAAATAATTGAAAATCGAAAATGTATAAAGTTGAAATTTGAAAATTTGGCACTTAAAAAGATAAAGAAATTATGTAATAAAGAAGGTATAAAACTGGTTTGTTATATTTCTCCAATTAAAAATGAATTAGTTGTAACTACTGAATCGGGTTATGAAGTAATTAATCATAGTGCTAAACTGAATAATACGAAGTATTTTTTTGATAATTTTCATGTCAATAGTCTAGGTCGAAAAGTCATAAGTAAATATTTTAGCAATGACATAAGTGTTTATTTTAAAGATTAATAAACATAAGATAAGTTCATAAGAAAAATTTATTCAATTCTAATCTTTATATTTAACTTGCATATCTATTTTATATTAAAATCAATCCATTAATGAATTTCAAGAAAGCAATTAAAGGGCTTTATCATTTTATAAAACCGAAACAGTCAAATTTTGTTAAAACTAACTTATGTAGCGTACCTTTAAGCGTTTTACCAGGTACAGTTAGAACCAAAGTTGATCAAGATGATGCATGGTGGTTTCATCTGGCTAAACATCATAACAATATTTATGATATTGGTTGTAATATAGGCTATACAGCTTTATTAGCTTTAATTCAAGATCCCAATAAACAGATTATACTTGTAGATCCAAATCCTGTTGCATTGCAGCATGCGGCAATGAATGTTATCAATAATCGTTTAGGAAGTAGAGCGCAATATATGGCTGCTTTTGTTGGAGATAAATTAGACGATACTGTAAAGTTCTATACAGTAGGTTCTGGAGCAGCAGGAAGTATGTATGCTTCACATGCAGAAACAGCTTCTGCAATGAATTCATTTATGGAGGTTAATACAATCACTTTAGATTATATGTATGACTTTTATGAATTAAAACCTGATTTAGTGAAAATTGACGTAGAAGGTGCAGAGACATTAGTAATGAAAGCAGCTACTAAGTTAGCAAAGGAATCTAAATGTACTTTTTTTATTGAAATGCATAAAGTCGATGGCTTAGGAATGGAAGCTGCAGGGGACTTAATGATAAAATGGTGCATTGAAAATAATTATAAAGCTTGGTACCTTAAAACGGAAAAAGTTATTGCCTCAGGAAAAGCAATTGCATCAAGAGGAAAATGTCACTTGCTGTTACTACCAGAAGATACTTTTTATCCTGATTATTTAAAGGGTATTGCACAAAGTAGTCCGCTTCCACAATCTATTTAATACCGTTTTTATAAAAGTTTATGAAACATTAAAGAATGCTTGTATATTTATATAATAAGATACCTAAATCGGTAAGACATAAGGTCGGAAAAACCAAGGCATTAAAATTGTTTAGAGATTTACTTTTTAGGCGAAACGGAGTTTTTAGAGAAAGTACAGTTAATATAAGTAGAGCTTATTTAGATTATGAGGTGAATTTTAAATTTGTAGCTTCTATAAAAGATGCTTCCAAAGCCTATTCTAAAGGTGTCGAAAACACTTTACTTAGAAACTCGATAGAGCTTTTAGAAAAGAAATATAACGATTTAAACAATATTTTAATTTTAGATATTGGAGCTAATTTTGGCTACTTAAGTCTAGTGTGGGCAAAGTCTATTTGTAAAACGGGAAAGGTTATTTCCTTTGAACCCAATAAAAATGTTTATAATTCGTTATTAAAATCAATTGAAATAAATAATTTAAATAAAATTATTCTGCTAGAAAATTTTGCCGTTGGTAACGAAAACAAGTCTGTAAATTTATTTTTTGAAAATTCAACAACTTCAAATGTTATAGAATCAAATATCTCACAATCATTAGGAACTATAAGAATGATTAAACTTGATGATTATATTAAAAATCAGAAACTAAAAAAATGTGATTTAGTAAAAATTGATGTCGATGGGATTGAATTAGATATTTTAAAAGGGAGCATAGATCTGTTAAGAGAATTTCAACCTATCTTTATCGTAGAAATAAATGATGATATAAAAATAGTAGACTTTTTTATTGAAAATAATTACCAAGTATTAGATGGAAATTTGAAATCGTATAATAGAAATAAACCGTTGCCGCCTAATATATATTGCATTCCAAAATCTTTTTAATGCTATTTCGTTTTTTAAAATACTTACAACCAACACATTATTTTCAACGCTTAACAAAAGCAGGTCAGTCCGTATTCCCTAAAGCAGAGAAATTACCAACGGTTATTACTAATCAGTTAGAGTTAGATAATCAATACCAATCTGAAGAAGCAAAAGCATACGATTTATCATGGCAGGCCATTCAATTTGGATATATAGGGAATGCTGAAACTTATACGCATTTCACTAAATTACCACTCAAAGATGAGTATCGTTTTATTAGAAAAAATTTTCACTCAGCTTGGGTGTTTTATGTGTTTTTATTACGAATTTTTTTATTTCATAATCCATTTAAAGAATGTAAAGCATGGTTTAATACTAGAAATGTAAATCAGCTAAAACGACCCATTAAATCTATTGCTTATAAAGATTGGGAAACATTTCGGTCTCAGTTAATTGAAGCAAAACCAAAGGTTAGTGTTGTTATTCCAACACTAAATAGGTATGATTATTTAAAAGCTGTTTTGAAAGACTTGGAAGGGCAAGATTATTCTAATTTTGAAGTTATTGTGATAGATCAATCTGATAATTTTAATAAAGCGTTTTACAACGATTTTAATCTTAATCTTAAAATTATCAATCAAAAGAAAAAAGCATTATGGCTAGCAAGAAATATAGCGGTTAAGCAAAGTCAAGGTGAATGGATAGCGTTATCCGAGGATGATGTACGTATTCAACCAAATTGGATTAGGATGCACCTTAAATGTATCGATTTTTTTAACGCTAAAATTTCAGCAGGTGTTTTTTATCCTGAAGGACAGCAAATACCAAAATCTCGTTCGTTTTTTGCAATAGCATCACAATTTGCAACAGGTAATGCGATGCTTCATAAAAAGGTTTTTAAGCATGTTGGTTTATTTGATCGTCAGTTTGAAAAACAACGCATGGGAGATGGTGAATTTGGAATGCGACTTTATCTTGAAGGATTAAAAAGCGTATCCAATCCATTAGCGTCCTGTGTAGATATAAAAGCAGGTACAGGTGGTTTAAGAGAAATGGGAAGTTGGGATGCCTTTAGACCATCTAAATTTTTATCACCAAGACCAATACCAAGTGTATTATACTATTTTAGAAAATATTATGGTAATAATTCGGCTAGATTGGCATTATTAAGAACTGTCCCAATTTCGATATTCCCATATCAATTCAAAAAAAACAAACCTTTAATACTCGTTGGATTGCTGGTGACAATTTTAATTTTACCTATTGTATTATTTCAAGTATGGACATCGTGGCATTTATCTAGTAAAAAATTAAAAGAGGGAGCTTTAATTGAGTCATTAACATGAGAGCTTTAAAGTCAAATATATTAATTGTTACGTCTGAGTTCCCACCGCAGCCAGGCGGTATAGGAAATCATGCTTATAATTTAGCATTGCATTTAAATAACAGTGGTCATAACGTTATTGTTATTGCAGACCAACGCTCCAAAACAGGAGCAGAGGAAGCTAGTTTTGATACAACTCTACCTTTTTCTGTGGAACGTATAACGTTGTATAATCTTCGATTTGTGATGTATTTAAAGCGAGTATTGCTTACTTTTAAATGTATGAGAAACGCTACACATTGTATAGCAACGGGAAAATTTTCACTGTGGAATGTTGCCTTTTGTAGATTCTTTATTAAAATAAAAACAATTGCTGTGGTTCATGGAACTGAAGTTAATTTTAAATCAAGTATTTTAAAGAAATCAATCGATTTTTCACTAAAACGTTTTGATAAAATTGTAGCAGTTTCAAATTATACTAATAGTTTGATTACACATTTGAATGCTTCGAATGTTGTGATACCTAATGGAATTACAATTTCAGAATGGGAAAATTCAAAAGAAAAAATTGAATTAAAAGGTGAGCCAGCTTTAACAACGGTTGGCCGTGTAAGTTCGAGAAAAGGCCAATTAAATGTCATTAAACAATTACCAGAGCTCATTAAAAAGTTTCCAAAATTGCACTACCATTGTGTAGGAATTCCAACTGAAGCAAATAACTTTATCAAAATTGCCAAATCTTTAGGTGTGAAATCTTATGTTACTTTTCATGGAAGTGTTGATGATGATAAATTAAAACAATCACTAGAGGCTACTGATATTTTTGTGATGTTGAGTTCAGAAAGTGTTACAGGAGACGTTGAAGGCTTTGGAATAGCTATTTTAGAAGCCAATGCTATGGGAATTCCTGCGATAGGAGCTAGAGGTTGTGGTATTGAAGATGCTATCAAAAATGGTAGTTCCGGAATCTTAATAGATGTTAATGATACAAGTGCATTTATTGATGGAATTTCTCGAATTCTTCAAGATTCGGCTATATTTAAAACAGAATCTATAATGTGGGCAAATAAACATGACTGGTCACATATCATTAAACGATATGAGTCTCTTATGTAATATATTTCAACTTAAAAAAAATTAAGGAATTTAAATAATGTTTTTTAACTCACTAGACTTCGCTATTTTTTTGCCTATAGTATTTATACTATATTGGTTTGTGACGAATAAAAACTTGAAACTTCAGAATGTACTACTTGTTGTTTCAAGTTATGTTTTTTACGGATGGTGGGATTGGCGTTTCTTATCACTTATTCTTTTTAGTACGTTAGTGGATTATAGTATAGGTAGAGCCTTGAAAAAAGAAAGCGTCATAACGAAAAGACGATTTTTACTTTGGACAAGTATATTAGTTAATATAGGGTTTCTTGGTTTTTTTAAATATTATAATTTTTTTTTAGATAATTTTGTTTCTGCTTTTACACTTTTTGGGAAAGAAATTAAAGCTCATTCATTGAATATCATTTTACCTGTTGGTATTAGCTTTTATACGTTTCAAACTCTAAGTTACACTATAGATGTTTATAAAAATAAATTAGAACCAACGAAAGATTTTATTGCGTTTTCAGCTTTTGTAAGTTTTTTTCCACAGTTAGTTGCTGGTCCAATAGAGAGAGCTACTAGTTTGTTGCCTCAGTTTTATAAAAGCAGAAAATTTGAGTATGCTAGTGCCGTAAACGGTTTAAAACAGATACTTTGGGGTTTGTTTAAAAAAGTAGTTATTGCAGATAATTGTGCTAAATATGCCAATTATATTTTTGATAATTCTACAGATTTAAGTGGAAGTACTTTAGTTTTAGGAGCTGTGTTTTTTTCATTTCAAATTTATGGTGATTTTTCAGGCTATTCAGATATTGCTATTGGTGTTTCACGTTTATTTGGTTTTAATTTAAAACAAAACTTCGCTTTTCCTTACTTTTCAAGAGATATAGCTGAGTTTTGGAGGAGATGGCATATATCTTTGTCTACATGGTTTAGAGATTATGTATACATCCCTTTAGGTGGAAGTAGAGGTAAATTAATTCATACCATTAAAAATGTATTTATTATTTTTATAGTAAGTGGTTTTTGGCATGGTGCAAACTGGACCTTTGTAGTTTGGGGAACCTTAAATGCACTTTACTTTTTACCAATATTGCTCATAAAAAAGAATAGGAACCACTTGAATACAATAGCGGAAGGTAAAAAAATACCGAGTTTTAAAGAGTTTATTTTCATGTTAATAACGTTTGGATTGACCGTTTTTGCATGGATATTCTTTAGAGCAGAAACGATGGGTCATGCATTTAGTTATATATCAGAGATTTTTTCAAGCTCTTTTTTTTCAATACCTTATTTTAAAAATGGCTCACGAGCTATACCAACACTGATATTGATTTTATTTTTTATAGTTGTTGAATGGTTTGGAAGGTTAGATAAGTATGCTATCGAGTCGCTATTCACAAATCATAAATCATTTAAAATATGCTTTTATTATTTAATTGTGATTTTAATTTTCGTTTTTGCGGAGTCTAGTCAAGAATTTATATATTTTCAATTTTGATGAAGAAGTTTATTTTGAAAATAGTTGTTTTTACGATTCCAATTATAGTATTGGCTTATGGTATTGATAGTTATTTGTCTAACAATCTTAGAAAATCAAATATATTTGCTCATTCAGAATTCCCCATTTGGAATGCTATTATAGAAGGCAATTTAAACGCAGATATATTAATTTATGGAAGTTCTCGTGCATGGGTGCATTTTGATCCTAAAATTTTAGAAGACACATTACAAGTATCTGTTTACAATCTTGGTGTTGATGGCCATACAATTAATATGCAACTACTGAGACACCAATTAGCTCTAAAAAATAATAAGAAGCCTAAAATGATTATTCACTCTGTTGATGCCACAACATTACAAAAAGGAGATTTTTATAATTCAGAGCAAATTTTGCCTTATATGCTTGGTAATGATTATTTTGAGGAGTTTACGTCTAGTTATACATCATATACTTATTTAGATTATAAATTACCAATGTTAAGATATTATGGTAAAACTGACGCTATTGCAACAGCATTTAAAATGAGCTTTCAAACTCAAAATAATAAAGAACAAAGAGTAAGGGGGTATCAAGGTCAAGACAGAACTTGGAATGCTGATTTCAAAAAAGCGAAAAAGGGAATGAAGAGCTATAGAATTACAATTGATAAGAATCTCAAACAAAGATTTAATAATTATCTTAAAGAGTGTAAAGAAAATGATATTGACGTTATATTAGTGTATGCTCCAATATATATTGAGGGGCAAGAATTTATTGTTAATTTAGATGATATAAAGAATACTTACATAAGATTTGCAGAAATTTATAATTTAAAATTTTTTGATTTTACAAAAGATGATATATGCTATAATAAAGACTATTTTTATAATGCAAGGCACATGAATAGAATAGGATCAGAACTTTTTACTAAAAAGTTGGCTTCTGAAATTAAAAACCTATTTTGATGTTATATAAAAGATTAGTAACTAATTAATGAGCACATTAACCATAATTTCACATACAGAACACTACAAGCTACCAGACGGAACTATTGTTGGTCTAGGCTCTACGGTTACAGAGTTAAATCACCTTTTAAGTGAGTTTGATGAGATTTTTCATATCGCAATGTTACATCCTACTAAAGCTCCACCAAGTGCATTACCTTATACTTCAGATTTGATTAAATTGATTCCAATTAAAGCAGTAGGTGGTCAAAGTATTATGGATAAATTTTTAGTACTATGGCAAGCCCCTAAAATTTTAAGCGTCATAACTAAAACATTAAAGCAAAGCGATTATTTTCAGTTTAGAGCACCAACCGGTATTGGAGTTTATGTTATTCCGTATTTGATGTTTTGTAGTTTTAAAAAAGGTTGGTTTAAATATGCTGGGAATTGGAATCAAAAAAATGCACCTCTAGCTTATAGGTTTCAAAAATGGTTATTAGAGAATCAAAAAAGGCGAGTTACAATTAATGGTACATGGCCTAATCAACCTAACCAATGCCTAACGTTTGAAAACCCATGTTTAAGTAATATTGATATAGAAAAAGGAAAAAGTGTAGTAAAAGATAAAGTATTTACGAATGAAGCTGTCAATTTTTGTTTTGTTGGAAGATTAGAAGAAGCGAAAGGAATCGGGTTACTAATAGATGCCTTTAAAAATTTAAAAGAAAAGGATAAATTTAAAATAGGTGATATTCATGTTGTAGGTCACGGAAAAGATATGGCTATTTATAAAGACAAAGCAAATGAATCAAAATTGAATTTCTATTTTCATGGATTTTTGTCAAGGGAACGTGTGCATGATGTCTATATAAAATCTCATGTTATTGTTTTGCCTTCTGCATCAGAGGGGTTTCCAAAAGTAATTGCTGAAGCTCTAAATTTTGGATGCCTGCCAATTGTATCTAATGTTTCAGGGATTTCAAATTATATTAGTGATGGAAAAAATGGATTTTTATTAGATATTGTTTCAGTTGAAGAAATAATAATAAAACTGCTAAGTATTATGCATTTAAATGAAAAAGATTACCAAGATATGTTAAATTTTGAACGAGAAATTATCGAAAAGTTTACATTTGATTATTACAATTCTAGGGTAAAAAATGAATTGATAATTTAATTCGTTTTTTTGGGTATGTTTTTTTTATTCAAAATAGTTTTTTCTTTTGTAATACCTTGATTTATTAGGAGTAAATAAAAAAAATACTATTTTTAACTTTTATTTATGATTCTTGTTAATCTTTTATGATTTTAAAAAAAATACTTTGGACGCTAAAGCGTCATCCCTTCTTGTATTTAGTTAGATTTAGACTGTTGTCTGAAAACTCTAATGAAAATGAAATAAGTAGTTGTTCTTATAATTTTATAAATAGTAAAGATGATATTCCAAAGTATTTTAGTGATGTAAATAACATAATATTAGAAAGTAATAAACCAAATTCAGATATAGAATTAGTAAAAAAAATAAGTTGTTGGTTAGTTAACAATATTAAAGGAGGAAGAGGATTGAGTGTTCCTTCAGAAGAAGCTTTAAAAATTATGTTAGCCGGAAATGGAGGAGTGTGTAGTGATATGGTGCAAATATTTAATAATTTTTGTGTTATTAACGATATTAAAGTTAGAGAATGGGGGGTAACTCGTGCTCCATTTAATAGAGATTATGGAGGACATTCGTTTAATGAAGTTTTTATCAAAGAATTAAATAAATGGGTTATGATTGACGTCTCTTATTGTTCTTTGTTTTACTGTGAAGGGGAAAAGCCTTTGTCGGTAACAGAATTTTATAAATTACAAAGAAGTGGAGGTAAAGTAAGCTATAATTTTTATAATGGTTCTAAAGATATTTACGTTAAAAGTATTAATAAAAATTATTTAAACCCTGATAATGTGCCTTTTCTTATTAACAATTACTCAAACAAAGTCTATGATTCTTCATTAAAAATTTTACGCCCTATCTTTCCTGTTTTTATTATTCACTTTGTAGTATTCTTAATTGCTAAAAGCTATAATTATAAGTTTCCTTTAGACGATTATAAAAAGATATTTTCTTAAGTTGTGTTAGCTTATTTAGAATTAACAAAAGTTGGAATTTTAAGCATTAAATATAATCAGATTTTTTATATAGTTGAAAACTAATATTACATATACAAGTGTTTTAATTATACACGCTATTATTGGAATGCTTATTTATTTTAATGAGAGTCTTTCTAAATTATATTTTTTAGCTGCATTTAGCTACTTTCTATATCGAATAATTGTTGCTCCAATTAGTAAGAAAACTATAGAGGTTTTATGTGCATGTTCTTACTTTGTGGGGGCTGAGGTGCTTTTAAGAATGACGGGGGGGACCATTTCTTATGAGGGAGTTAAATATATCATAATTTTATTTTCTTTAGTAGGAATGTTTTATAATGGGGTATCAGGAAACAGTTATCCTTATTTTTTTTATTTACTGCTTCTTGTTCCTTCAATTTTTGTTGCTTCTACGACTTTAAGCTTTGATGCAAATTTTAGAACTAATATTGCTTTTGTTCTTAGTGGACCAGTGTGTTTGGGTATAGCAGCCTTATATTGTTATGATAAAAAAGTAAGTATTAAGGAGGTTCATAAACTCCTTCTATACATGGCTTTGCCAATTGTATCACATACAATTTATATCTTTTTTTATAATCCTAGCGTAAAAGAAGTGTTATCAAATACAGGGTCTAATAGAGCTACATCTGGTGGTTGGGGCGCTAATCAAGTAGCAACAATTTTAGGAATTGGGATGTTTGTTTTTGCTGCTCGATTGTTTACCAAGTCTCCTACGAATAGATTAAAATTATTGAATATAGTTCTTTTTTCTGCAATTGGTTTTCGTGCCTTTGTTACATTTAGTAGAGGAGGTGTAATAACGGGGGTGATTACTATTTTAGCATTTTTAGTTATTTATTATTCTGTGGTGTCGAGAAAAAAAAGAAATAATATCATAGCTATATTTTTTGTGTTTTGTTCAACTTTAGCAATTACTTGGGTTATTAGTTCAAACCAAACAGATGGATTTATTGATTTAAGATATGCTAATAAAGATCATCGAGGAAGAGAAAAAGCTGATATTTCAACAGGTCGTGGAGCATTGTTTAAAAAAGAGATAGAAGGTTTTATTTCAAATCCATTTTTTGGAATAGGATCGAGTAGAGCAAAAGATCAACGAATTGAAGAAGAGGGACAAGGAGTTACCTCTCATAATGAGGTAAGTAGGATCTTGGCGGAACATGGAATGTTGGGTGTAATTATTTTGTTGATTTTAATTATAAAACCACTAGATTTTAGGTCTAAACATAAACAGAACTATTATTTTTATGCATTCTTATGTTTTTGGTTTGCCACAGTAAATCATTCATCAATGCGTATAGCAGCTCCAGCTTTCATATATGCCTTAGCACTTTTAAATGTAACTAATGAAAAACCTTCTTTATATAGGAAACGCACTATCCAACAATAGTAGTACAGCAACGACTATTGATACGCTAAGTGAGCATCTAAAGGATACTTTTTCGATAAAAGTTGCATCAAATAAATCTAATAAGATTTTACGTTTATTAGATATGATTAGACTAGTCATATCTAATAGAAGGACTACTGATTTTGTGCTAATTGATACTTATAGTACAGTTAATTTTTATTATGCACTTGTGATTAGTCAGTTATGTCGGTTTTATAAGATTAAATATGTAACTATTCTTCATGGAGGAAATCTAGAAAATAGATTAAAACACAGTTCAAAATTAAGTCACCTTATTTTTGACAATGCTTATAAGTTAGTAGCACCTTCTCACTTTTTAAAATCAGTTTTTGAATCCTATAACTACAAAGATGTATTATATATTCCAAACAATATAGAAATAGATAATTATGATTTTTATAGTAGAAGTATTGATTGTATAAAATTATTATGGGTAAGATCTTTTTCTTCAATATACAATCCAGAACTCGCTATTTTAGTTTTAGAAAAATTATTAGAAAAGAATTATAATGCCCAATTAACTATGGTTGGACCAGAGGTAGATGGCTCATTAAAAAAAGTAAAGGATTTAGCAGAATCAAAACAACTACAAGTAAATTTTACGGGAAAATTGTCTAAAGTAGAATGGTTAGCGCTTTCTAAAGATTCTAATATTTTTATTAATACAACTAATTTTGATAATACTCCTGTAAGTGTCATTGAGGCTATGGCTTTAGGTTTGCCAATAGTTTCTACAAATGTTGGTGGCTTACCTTTTTTAATTACAAATAATGTTGATGGGTTGCTTGTAGAGCCTAACAATGTTGATGCTATGGTTGATGCTATTATAAAATTAGACGAAAAGAATAGAAGCGAACTAGTTAATAATGCGCGCCTTAAAGTAGAAAATTTTGATTGGAGTGTAATTAAACCCAAATGGGAAGCCCTTTTGTCCTAAAATTATGTTAAAAATCATTTGTACTTATTATATTTACACCACAGTTTTTCCCAACAATGTCTAAAAAAAAAGGTATTCATTTCGAAGTTTCTGAGCGTAAAATTCTACTGAGAATTTTGGATTTGGTTATGGTATACTTAGGTGTATATTGCTTGAGTCTTTACTTTGACTTTGAATATATTGTTGTAAGTGCAGAGAATAGTGTAGCGTTAATTCTATTAGGTGTTTATGTCTCTATTTTTGCTACCATCTTTGAGTTATACGATTTACAAAAGGCAAGTAGACTAGATACCACCTTTAAAAATATTGTAATAACGGCCTCAACGGTAGTCTTATTTTATTTGTTAACACCTGTTTTGTCACCATTCTTGCCGATAGAGCGTATGCAAATTGTTTATCTCTATTTAACTATTGTTGTATCTATACTTTTATGGCGACTCGTTTATATAAATTTAATTGAATCTCCTCGTTTTTATAAACGAGTCCTTCTTGTTGGAGAAGTATCTAATATAGATGGCCTAATTAAAGCATTAGATACATCAGATCCAAATTATAGAATAGTTGGTTTTATAAATAGTGAAGCTTCCAGTGCTGATTCAGTGAAGTTTACAGGGTTAAAAGAGTTTGCAGCCACAGAATTTTTAGAAACAATTGATAAAGAACGAATATCCGAAATTCTTGTAGCAAGCTTTAATACCGAAGCTATAATGGCTGAGGTTTATCATGATTTAATGCTATTACTAGAACGTGGTTTTAAAATAAGAGATTATTCTCAAGTTTATGAAGAGCTACTTCAAAAAGTACCTATTCAGTTTGTTGGTAAGGATTTCTATAAGTATTTTCCTTTTAGTCGAAGTAATGAAAATAAGCTCTATATCTTTTTTCATCGTGCCTTTGATGTTACGTTTTCATTAATAGGCCTTATAGTAGGCGTACTATTGTTACCTATTATTTTAATAGGTAATTTAATGGGGAATAAAGGACCTTTATTTTATGTTCAAGAGCGTGTTGGTATAAACGGAAAACCGTTTAATATTGTTAAGCTTAGAACCATGGTTGTTAATGCCGAGAAAGATGGAGTAAAGTGGGCTCAAAAAAACGATAAAAGAATTACATCCTTTGGGATGTTTTTAAGACGCTCTCGTTTAGATGAGGTGCCTCAATTTTATAATGTACTAAAAGGAGATATGAGTATTATTGGACCTAGGCCAGAACGTCCTTTTTTTGTTAGCGAGTTGTCTCGTATAATACCATTTTACGAAACACGTCATATGATAAAACCAGGGTTAACTGGTTGGGCACAGGTTAGTACAAGGTATGGCTCTTCAGTAGACGATAGTCTTACCAAGCTTCAATACGACTTATATTATATTAAACACAGAAGTGTTTTTTTAGATTTTAGTATTACTATAAAAACGCTAAGTACTATTTTGTACTACAGAGGACAGTAGTTTTAGTGGGAATTAATTCTTATTAAAGAATTGTATTAAAAAGACATACCTTACTAATAACGCCACAAGTAACGGAATTAAACCAATAGCAAATACTTGAACGCCACCCAACCAATGAAAAGTCATAAGTGCTAACATGATAATTAAAAACTTAAGGTAGCGCTTAACCCAATTTTTAATTTTAGGTTTTAATAATTGTCCTATTACAATAATATTAAGTGGAAAAGCCCATAGCAAATTATAGTTTTGAGCTGTTGCAGAGTGGTCTGTTAAGAACCATAAAAATAGTATAATAACACCTATGGCACCTGTAGTCCCAAATATGGTAATATCTAACCAATTGCTTCGAGTATTATTTTTATAATCTTTATAGGTGAAAAATAAAATACAAAGGCTAATTAATCCTATTATAATTAAAGGGCTAAACAGAATATTTAAAGATGAATCTGTTTCCTTTTTTTCATACAGAGTAGAAGAGCTTTTTACTAAATTTTCAGTGTTGTTTAGTGTTGCAGTTTCAAAAAAGGTATGAATATATTGTGGTAAAAACATATGCTCGTTAACAGTGGCTGTTCTGTCAATAACGGAACCCAAAGCAATGTCTATCCCAAAACTTCCCCAAGTATTTAAACCTACATGATCGTGAATAAGGGTTCTAAAGGTTTTTGGTTTAAAATTTTCAGGTAGCTTAAAATCAATTTTACGTTCAGAAACTTTTAGAGTGATATCTCTAATTCGTGTCGCACAATTGTCATAAAAGAAATCGTATAAATAACGTCTGTTTTCAGGTTTATAATTGTTTTCTAAATAATTAAATAGTTTTTGTTTTTCTTCAGTAGATAGGTTTAAGATTTGTTCGTCTATGGTGCGATTATCTTCTTTATAGGCAAAATAAAAATCTTTAAAGTAATGTTTGCTTATCAGGTAATTGAGTTTTCCTTGAGCGAATTTCAAATAAAAGTTAGGAGCTTCAAAGTCGTAAGCACCATAGCCATAAACTACATCAATACCTAAATTTCGATCTTTTACTCTAAAGCCATTGTGACCAAAAGCATCATTTAAAGAGTTGCCAGGACCAATAGTTAATACCGTTATCTGAGCATCAGGTGATAATTGCCGTTGCTGTGCAAAGTTTGAGAAAAATGTAAATAGGAAAGCAAAAACGAACAGTTTCAATTTCATAATAATGATTATCTAAAGATGCTAAAGTCTATTTTTAAAGAAAATACATTAGAGTATAAAGCTGCACTTTGGTCACCAATATCAGTAAAAGCATAATCGATTTGAATGCCTCTATGTTTAAAACCAACACCAAAGTTAGGTTGAAATGAAATTTGTTCAGAATTATCAATCTGAATTTCATTCTGAAAATTACCAACTCCAGCCCTTAAAAAGACTAAATCTGTATAACCAAACTCAAATCCCAAAGCAGGATTTATACTCGCAAAAGATGTTGAAATAATATCGTTGTTTTGGGCAAAACGCATGTTTAGGTTTACAGCTGCTAATAAAGAATAATCATAATGAAAAATCCATTTTTTAGACATTCCTAACTGTAACTTAGGTATTGTTATTTCAGTGGTTTCAGGAAGTTCTTGATTTTCTCCTTCAATAGCACCGCTTATTTGTTCAAACTTATCTTCGTCAATTGACCAAGCATTATAAGTGGTTGTAATATCTCTTGCCATAAAACCAAACTTCCAATTATTGTTACCTTCAAATTGAATGCCTGCATCTAATCCAAATCCCCAAGAAGACGCAAAGTCACCAATAATTCGTCGGATTATTTTAGCATTAACTCCAAAGTTTAAACCATCTAAAGGTAATTTTCTAGCATATGAAAAGGTTAAACCATAATCTGCCGTAGAGAAGGTACTTATTCTATCGTAATTAATATTGCCTTGATCGTCTATTAATTGCGTGGTGTCTAAAATGTCATCAACTCCAAATCTAATTAATGAAATACCTAATGCACTTTCGTTATCTAAAGGCATCGCATAAGCGATATAATTATAATTGGCAATGTTTGCAAAATAGCTAGAATGCATTAAGGAAAGTTGACTGTCTTCAAGATGTACCAATCCTGCAGGATTCCAATATCCAGAATTAACATCAGCAGTTTGTGATACAACAGCATTACTCATACCTAAAGCAGCAGCATCAACACCAATATTCATAAATTCATTAGAATATTTTCTTGTAGTTTGTGCCGAGGCTATAAGCGTAGTAAGTGTTAAGAGAATTACATAGTAATTTTTCAACAGCAATAATTTTTTACAAAGATGCACATTATTTTTCTGAAGTAGTTTAAACTTTTTGTTTGTAATGAAGGTTTTTTTTATCTCACAAAGTCATTTTTAGTTAGATATCCTACGATACAGAGAACAAAAATGATAAATTTTATAGGTAAAATAAAAAGTTTAAATCACTTCTTCCTATTTAACTGTTAAACGTCGTTTTTATTGCATTCTTTATATTGCAATTTGAAATAGACTCAAATACTTTTATATTTTTACAAAAATTAAGTTTATGAGATTAAAACAACATATTCCCAATATAGTAACACTTCTGAATTTGTTTTCAGGATGTATTGCTTTAATATTTGCAGTGAATGGTAACTTTGTTGCCGCAGCATTCTTTGTGTTTTTAGGTATATTTTTTGATTTCTTTGACGGACTTTTAGCAAGAAAGCTAAATGTACAAAGTCCACTAGGTATTCAGTTAGATTCGCTTGCCGATTTGGTAACGAGTGGAGTTGTACCAGGAGTTATCATGTTTAAACTTATTTCATTAGCCATAGATGCTCCAAATTTTTCAACTCATAGCGATAGCTGGAATTCAGTGTTTCATTGGCAAGGATTTAAAATGTCTGTTTTGCCATTAATAGGTTTGTTTATTGCTTTAGCTTCTGCTTATCGTTTAGCAAAATTTAATTTAGACGAGGATCAACAAAGTTATTTTAAAGGCTTGCCTGTGCCAGCCAATACGTTAGTAATATTGTCATTACCCTTAATTTTAGAATACCAGAATAGCGATTTAATAAATTCAATAATTATTAATAAATGGTTTTTAATAGCATTAACTCTGCTTAGTTGTTATCTATTAAATTCTAACATAAAGTTATTTGCTTTAAAATTTAAAAATTGGGGATTTAAAGACAATGCTATTCGTTATATTTTTCTAATTTTAAGTGTGGTGTTATTAATTTTACTTCATTTTGCAGCAATACCACTTATAATTGCATTATATATAATACTTTCATTATTAACAAAATCTAGTATAGTTTAACTCAACACATTTTCTAAATAGAATTTATAATTAATGGCTTCAGGATTTTTTGCATTACTAGATGATATAGCGACTTTGATGGATGATGTCGCTGCGATGACCAAGATAACAACGAAGAAAACAGCAGGTATTTTGGGGGATGATTTAGCCGTAAATGCAGAAAAAGCATCAGGGTTTGTATCTTCTCGTGAAATTCCAGTACTATGGGCAATTACAAAAGGCTCATTTTTAAATAAATTAATAATTTTACCTTTAGCGTTTCTATTAAGTGCGTTTTTACCTTGGTCTGTTATTGTTATTTTAGTGCTAGGAGGGTTATACTTGTCTTATGAAGGGGCTGAAAAAATCTATGAATTTTTTGTACCTCACCCTAAGGAAGTGACTAAAGAATTTAAAGGAAACTTTACAGAACAAGAATTGTTAGATTTAGAAAAAACGAAGATAAAATCTGCAATTGTAACTGATTTTATCCTATCTGTTGAAATTGTTATTATAGCCTTAGGATCTGTAGTAGGAGAACCAATAACAACTCAAATCATAGTTGTATCTATTGTAGCATTAATAGCTACCGTTGGTGTTTATGGTATTGTAGCATTAATAGTAAGAATGGATGATTTTGGATTACAGCTAATTAATAAAAGTAATGGAGGAAAAGGTGTTTTATTTTCAATCGGAACTTTTTTGGTTTGGGCTTTACCAAAACTAATAAAAAGTTTGTCTGTTATCGGGACTATAGCTCTACTTCTTGTTGCTGGTGGGATCTTTGTCCATAATATTGAATTTTTACATCATTTCTTAGAACAAATTCCTTCTATTTTAAGAGACTTTATTGTCGGATTAGCCGTTGGATTAGTTTGTTTAATTTGTGTTGAAATATTTAAAAAGATATTTTTTAGTAAGCGTTCTAAACATTAAAAATAGCAACGTTAATTGGTGTGAAAACTTGTTAAATTTAAAGTTGGTTAATAGCATAACCCTAACTCTAATATTGGAATGAAAATATTAGAACCTATTAAATTAAAGCGAGTAAAAAATGAAAAAATTTAAACTTAAAGAGTTAGTAAGAGTATTTTTATTTCTATTAGTAGTTCAGTTTATTATTGGTTTAGCAGATGTTTTACTATCTCAAGCTCACAGTGAGTTATCTTCAATAACGTCTTTACTAATAGCTATTTGTAGTTATCCTTTGAGTCTTATCAGTAGCGATTTACCATTTTATGTCTCAGAAAGCATATTAATGGTTATTTTATATTGGATTATAAATCTAATGATACAAGCTGTGATTTTGTATATAATGCTAATTGTGGTAAAAAAGATGAGAGAGAGTAAATAATCTTAAAACTCAAGCTTTGTTTTACGTAGCTCAAAATTCTGACCTAAATAAACTTTTCTTACCATTTCATCACTAGCCAATTCTTCAGGTTTCCCTGCTTTAAGAATGTTACCTTCAAACATCAAATAAGTTCTGTCAGTAATTGCTAGTGTTTCTTGTACGTTATGGTCTGTAATTAAAATACCAATATTTTTCTTAGTCAGTTTAGCAATAATTCGCTGAATATCTTCAACAGCAACAGGATCTACACCTGCGAAAGGTTCATCCAATAGAATAAAACTAGGATCGGTGGCTAGTGCTCGTGCAATTTCTGTTCTACGACGCTCACCACCAGAAAGTAAGTCGCCTCTATTAGTTCTAATATGGCCTAAACCAAATTCTTCAATTAGCGATTCCATTTTAGCGTGTTGCTCTTTCTTACTTAATTTTGTAAGCTGCAATACACTTAAAATATTATCTTCAATACTTAGTTTTCTAAAAACAGAAGGTTCTTGGGCTAAATAACCAATACCATTTTGAGCACGTTTGTACATTGGATATTTCGTGATGTTGGTATCGTCTAAATAGATGTTTCCTCCATTAGGCTTAATAATTCCAACAATCATATAAAAAGAAGTGGTTTTTCCAGCTCCATTCGGACCCAATAAACCAACAATTTCGCCCTGATTAACCTCAAGGGAAACATCTTTTACTACTTTTCGTCCGTTATAGGACTTCATTAAATGTTCTGCTCGTAACTTCATATTATTTCTAAGAACGCTAAATTTAATAAAATCATATAGATTCTATTTGCTTTGGCAATCATTTATTAAAAGTTTAACCTTGCTCTGTGTTTAAAATTTAGATAATGCTATACGAATAATCTAAAATTTTAAAGCGAATTGGCACGTTTTTCTTTTCTTTTTTGATTTTTAACAACTATAGCCGAGATATAAATACTAATCTGATATAATAATAATATAGGAATAGCTACAATAACCTGACTTGCAATATCTGGAGGTGTAATAATTGCAGATAATACCAATACTATAACTAGTGCAAATTTTCTATATTTCTTTAAAAACTGCGGAGTTACAAGACCTACTTTTGTTAAAAAGTAAATAATTATAGGTAATTCAAAAACAAAACCAGAGGCAATAGCAGAAGAACGTACAATCGCAATTACGGAGCTTATATCAAATTCATTAGAAATCTGCTCACTAATTTGATAATTGGCTAAGAAATTTATAGATAAAGGTGTCACAATATAATAACCAAAGAGTACACCAAGAAAGAATAAAAAGGATGCAATAACTATAAAACCTCTAGAGTTTTTACGCTCACTCGGTTTTAGTCCTGGACTTATAAAACTCCAAAGCTGATAAAGCACATAAGGAAATGAAATTATAAAACCAGCATAGATAGAGGTCCAAATATGTGCTGAAAATTGACCAGCAACAGTTCTGTTTTGAATGATAAAAGGAAATTTATCAGCGCAAAAGGTCGTATCTGTCATACCTAAAAACTGAGACATCTTACAAAGGCCTTCATAGGTAGGGAAGTCCATATGTGTTGGCCCAAAAATGATGACATCAAAAATAAACTTTTTAAAAATAAAGGCTAATGTTGCTGCAATTACAATACTAATTGTTGCTCTAACTAAATGCCATCTTAAATCTTCGAGATGATCTAAAAACGACATCTCATCCATTTGTTTTTTTGCCATTATATAATGCCTTCTTTTATTAAATCGTGAAGATGAACCACACCTGAGTACTTGCCATCATGTTCTACCAATAGTTGAGAAATTCCAAACTCTTCCATAACTTCCTTAGCATCAACAGCCATAGCGTCTTCAGAAATGCGTCTTGGATTATTACTCATAATGTCTTTGGCTTTTAAACCCGTAAGATCATCACTTTTACTTAACATACGTCTTAAATCACCATCTGTAATAATACCTACAATTTTATCCTCTTCTACGACAGCAGTAACACCAAGCATTTTCTCTGTGATTTCTACAATTACTGTTTTTAATGAAGCTTCAAGATTAACTTGTGGTTTTTGGTTTTGTGAAGATAAATCGTTTACTCTTAAATAAAGACGTTTACCAAGTGCACCGCCTGGATGATATTTGGCAAAATCTTTACTTGAAAAGCCTCGTAATTCCAATAAGCAAACCGCTAAAGCATCTCCCATTACCAATTGTGCAGTAGTGCTAGTTGTTGGAGCTAGATTATTAGGACAAGCTTCTTGAGCGACATAAGCATTCAAAATATAATCGGCTTGTTGTCCTAAAAACGAATCTTTATTGCCCGTAATAGCGATCATTTTATTATTTGCATTCTTAATAAGTGGTACCAAAACTTTAATTTCTGGCGTGTTTCCACTTTTAGAAATACAAATAACAACGTCGTCTTCTAGAATTAATCCAAGGTCGCCATGGATGGCATCAGCAGCATGCATAAAAACAGCTGGAGTACCAGTAGAATTTAAGGTTGCAACGATTTTGTTAGCAATGATAGCACTTTTGCCAATTCCTGTAATAATAACACGACCTTTAGACTGGTAAATTAACTCTACTGCATCTGCAAAATCTTCCGTTAGTAAATCTGATAAATTATCAATAGCTTTACTTTCTAATTTTATCGTTGTTTTTGCAGTTTTTAAGATGGATTGTTTAGTGTTCAAAACTTATTTTTTATAGAGTTTTTTAAATATAAAGAATTTGTTATCTTTAAAGTTGTTGCAAATGTATATAAAATACTAATAAGGATTAATGAGTATTGCAGAAATTGACTTACATACTTCACTAAAAAAACACTTTGGATTTTCAGAATTCAAAGGTCTTCAGGAAGAAGTTATAAAAAACGTCGTAGCAGGTAATAATACTTTTGTTATTATGCCAACAGGAGGCGGAAAATCGTTATGTTATCAGCTACCAGCTTTAATAGCAGAAGGCACAGCTATTGTTGTGTCGCCTCTTATTGCACTGATGAAAAATCAGGTAGATGCTATAAGGGCTGTATCTGAACACGAAGGTGTAGCACATGTTTTAAATTCGTCTTTAAATAAAACAGAAGTAAAACGTGTTAAGGATGATATTACAAATGGCATTACTAAATTGCTATATGTAGCCCCAGAATCATTAACCAAAGAAGAGTATGTTGACTTCCTACGGACAGTTAAAATTTCTTTTATGGCTGTTGATGAAGCGCATTGTATCAGTGAATGGGGACACGATTTTAGGCCAGAATATAGAAATTTAAAAACTATAATTAAACGTATTGGTGACGATATTCCTATCGTTGGTCTTACCGCTACAGCTACAGAAAAAGTTCAGGAAGATATTTTGAAAAGCTTAGGAATGCCTAATGCTGTAACATTTAAAGATTCTTTTAATAGACCCAATCTTTATTATGAGGTACGACCAAAAACTAAAAATGTAGATTCAGATATTATTCGTTTTGTTAAGCAGAATGAAGGAAAATCTGGAATTATTTACTGTTTAAGTCGTAAACGAGTTGAAGAGTTAGCACAAGTTCTTCAAGTTAATGGAGTAAAAGCCGTACCATATCACGCCGGTTTAGACGCTAAAACTAGAGTAAAACATCAAGATATGTTCTTAATGGAAGATACAGATGTGGTGGTGGCGACAATTGCTTTCGGAATGGGAATAGACAAACCAGATGTACGTTTTGTAATTCACCATGATATTCCTAAAAGTATTGAAAGCTATTATCAAGAAACAGGACGAGCAGGACGAGATGGAGGAGAAGGACATTGTTTGGCCTACTACGCTTATAAAGATATAGAGAAACTTGAAAAATTTATGGCTGGGAAGCCTGTTGCAGAACAAGAAATTGGACATGCATTATTACAAGAAGTTGTTGCTTTTGCAGAAACATCTATATCTAGACGTAAATTTATCCTTCATTATTTTGGGGAAGAATTTGATAATGAAACTGGAGAAGGTGGAGATATGGACGATAATGTACGTCATCCTAAAAAACAAGTACAAGCTCAAGATGATGTTCAGGTTTTATTAGATACAGTCAAAAAAACTAACGAAAAATATAAGGCTAAAGATTTAGTTCAAGTGCTTGTTGGAAATTCAAATGCACTTATTTCGTCTCATAAAACAGATCAACAAGACTTTTTTGGAGTTGGTAAAGCTAAAAATCCAAGATATTGGATGGCATTAATCAGACAGGTCATCGTTGCACGTTATTTGAAAAAAGACATTGAAACTTATGGTGTGCTAAGATTAAGTGAGAGTGGTTTGGATTTTATAACCAATCCTCAATCTTTTTTAATGGCTGAAGACCATGTTTATGATATAGATTCAAGTGATGGTATTGTTACAAATACTAAAGGAGGTGGAGCCGTTTCAGATGATAAGCTCATGAAAATGCTTAAAGATTTAAGAAAACGGAATGCTAAAAAATTAGGTGTGCCACCTTTTGTAATTTTTCAAGACCCTTCTTTAGAAGATATGGCTTTAAAATATCCTATTAATATAGAGGAATTATCTAATGTACATGGAGTAGGAGAGAGTAAAGCCAAAAAATACGGTAAAGATTTTGTGAATTTAATAGCGGATTATGTTGAGGAAAACGACATTATGAGGCCTGATGACATGATTGTGAAGTCTACAGGAACAAATTCTGCGATAAAGTTATATATCATTCAAAATGTAGATCGTAAATTACCACTAAATGACATTGCCTCTTCTAAAGGTATGGAAATGCCAGCTTTTATAAAGGAAATGGAATCCATTGTGTTTTCCGGAACAAAATTAAATATTGATTATTGGATTGATGATATTTTAGACGAAGACCAACAAGAAGAAATCCATGACTATTTTATGGAATCTGAAAGCGATAAAATAGACGATGCAATTGAAGAATTTGATGGAGATTACGATGATGAAGAATTACGTTTATATCGAATTAAGTTTATGAGCGAAGTGGCGAACTAAGTCCTTATAATATTTGATGCTTACCCTAAGCCGTCTAAAATTATATTTATATATAGTAAAGGCGAGTTGTAAAATAGTATCGAGAACACTATAAAATAATCAACTAGTGTTCTCGATACATCATTTTAAATGTTTGCTAAACTTCAATTTTAATTTTACTCGAAAAAGAGATTATAGCTATTCTTCCTCATCAGAAGCATCAATCACAACATATTTACTAAATAGAAGGTCGTGTTTTTTTACTTTGATTTGAATACTTTTAAGTGTTGCTTCTTCTAATTTTTTTACATCATGTTCTTCAATCTGAAAATCAATCTTAGTAACATACCTTCCTTTAATATCAGAACTTTCAGATTCAAACTCTGGCATATCAGCATCTAACTGTAGTTTAAAGTTATCACCAGAAAACACAAGTTGAGCGCCATTTTTAGATTTAACATTTAGCTGACCAACAATAACTGTCTGAAAAAAGAAATATCCTCCTAATTCGTTCAAACCAGCAAAAAGCACATTGTTTTCAGAAACACCAAAAGGTTTGTTTTCCACATCAGTTATAATAGCTTCAATAGTATCTCCAGGTATAGAATTAGAAGTTTTAGAGCCAAAGAGTTTAGATAGGGAAAATGCCATGTGTTTTGTTTTTTTTCAAAACTAACTTTATTAATTTAAATGTCAAATTTAAATTCTACTCTTTAGTTTCAAAGTGGTGTGCTCGCTATTTAAATTATTGATATTCTGGTTGGTATTTTTCAAAATCTATTTGGTGATGCTATGAGGGAATTTTACAAATCTACAAACCTCCTACTTCAAACTTCCAACTCAGTTCACTATCTTTGCAGTCTTAAACAAAAGAAAACACAATGCAAGACGGTTTATACGCAAAATTTAACACCTCAAAAGGTGTGATATTAGTAAATTTAGAGTTTGAAAAGACTCCAGGAACAGTTGGTAATTTTGTAGCTTTAGCAGAAGGTAATTTAGAAAATTCTGTTAAACCACAAGGGACTCCATATTATGACGGATTAAAATTTCACAGAGTTATTCCTGATTTTATGATTCAAGGTGGTTGTCCGCAAGGTACAGGAACAGGACATCCTGGTTATAAGTTTGATGATGAGTTTCATCCAGATTTAAGACATAGTGGTCCTGGTGTTTTAGCAATGGCAAACTCTGGTCCTGGTACCAATGGAAGTCAGTTTTACATTACTCACATTGCAACCGATTGGTTAGATAATAAACATACAGTATTTGGAAATGTAGTAGAAGGACAAGATGTTGTAGATTCTGTAGCTCAAGGAGACATCATTGAAAGCTTAGAAATAATAAGACAAGGTGAAGCTGCCGAAAAATTTAATGCCATTGAAGCGTTTAGAACATTTGAAGGTTCTAGAGAAAAGCGTATCGCAGCAGAACGTGAAGCTGCAAGAGCAGAGTTAGATAAGTTAGCAGCAGGTTTTGATGAAACAGAATCTGGTTTACGTTACCAAATTATTCAAAAAGGTGAAGGTAAAAAAGCAGAAAAAGGAAATACAGTATCTGTACATTACAAAGGTCAGTTAGCAGATGGGACGGTTTTCGATTCGTCATACAAAAGAAACTCACCTTTAGATTTTCAAGTTGGTGTTGGTCAGGTAATTCCAGGTTGGGATGAAGGTATCTGTCTTTTAAACGTTGGTGATAAGGCACGTTTAGTAATTCCTAGTGATTTAGGATATGGCGCAGCAGGAGCTGGAGGTGTTATTCCTCCAAACGCAACATTGGTTTTTGATGTAGAATTGATGGATGTAAAAGCTTAAGATTTATCTTAATTTAGTAACAAAACAATAAAAGAATCGTCTCACTATTAAGTGAGACTTTTTTTTTGCACTTAGATCAACCAAATAAACCGACCATTATGAAGGCTAAAATTTTAATAGTGTTTATTGTAATTATTACATGGAGTTGCACAAATTCTGTAAACTATTCTGAATCTTTTAAAAAGGAAACAGCAGGATATTACCTTTATAATCCTGATGAACTTATTGAGGTGTATTATAAAGGTAATGTGCTCTTTTTAAATTGGAAAGAAGGTAAAATTGAACCAGTAGCCTTAGAAGAGAATGAATTTTTTGTTGCAGATATGTATAAGAAATTCCGGTTTGTACAACATCCCGAAACCAAAGCACGCTATTTATCTGTAATTCCTGAAGGTGATGAAGCTAAAATTACTTACGATTATTTAAAGGCACCAAAAGGTTATAAAACACCAAGTATGCATTTAAAAGATGGTAATTATAAAGAAGCACTTGAAGGGTATTTAGACATTAAGAAAGAAGATTCTACAAGCTCTTATATAAATGAATGGAGTTTTAATAAAATAGGCTATAAGCATATGAGTAACCACGAGTATGATAAAGCTATTGAAACATTAAAAATTAATACGGCTTTACATCCTAATAGTATTAATGTTTACGATAGTTTGGCAGAAGCTTATTTGCTAAAAGGGGATAGTTTACAGGCTTATAATAACTATAAGAAGGTCTTAGATATATCACCAACAAGTAAACGTGCAAAACGGTTTGTAGAGGGCAATGCTAGTAAGTTTCAAAAGTCATTGTAGGCTCTTTGCTTAATAAAACAGTTTAGTTGTTATAAGACATGGTCTAATCTAGACTAGAAGTTTTGTTTAAAAAAAAAAGTGAACCTTTTTTAAGTTCACTTTTTTAATAATTGTTAGTACAAATAAATTAGGCCGTCTGCATCTTGTGTTTACCTTCATAAATTTCTTCAACGAGTTTTGAAGTAAATGCCGGTAAATCATTAGGATTTCTACTCGTTACTAATCCTTGGTCAACAACGACTTCGCTGTCTTCCCAATGTGCACCTGCGTTAATTATATCTTTTTTAATTGAGGCATATGATGTAACCTTTCTACCTTTTAGGACGTCTGCTTCTGCCAATAGCCAAGGCGCATGACAAATGGCTGCGACCGGTTTATGGTTTTCAAAAAATGATTTGATAAAATTTACAGCATCCTTGTTTTTTCTTAAGGTATCAGGGTTCATTACTCCTCCAGGAAGTACTAAGGCATTATAATTGGATTGTGAAACGTCATCTAATGTTTTGTCCACATTATATGTATTACTCCAATTTCCATCTTGCCAAGCTTTAATTTTTCCAGATTTTTCAGAAACAATATCAACATCAGCACCAGCTTCTTTTAAAGCGTTTAATGGTTCTTTTAATTCACTTTCCTCAAATCCATTAGTTGCTAAAATTGCGACTTTCTTTCTATTTAAATTTTCCATTTGTGATTGTATTTATTTTGTTATTAGTAATTCGATTCAACACTAAGATAATAAATGCTTTAGGCTATAGCGAATTTTAAAAGGGACTTAACGTCAGTTTAATACTAAGTGTTAAATGAAATCCGAATAATGTTAAAGATTAAAAAAAGCGTTAAAAAATTAACAGGCTTTTAATCAATAACATTGAGTGTTTTTATGGTTTTATGACATTTATTTCAATGACCATCTATCGATAAAAGTTGACTTTAGTCGTCATTACACATAATATTTTTTAATTTTATATCAACTAAAACAACAACGATATGAAGAAAAAACTACTCAATTTATTTATGATTTTTGGTCTTTTTGGTAGCCTTATGGCACAAGAATACATTACGCCAGATACTGGTATAACTTATACTTTAGACGACCTTGTCGCTGCTAGTCCCGCAACAATATCTGTCTCAGGAACCACTTATACCTTAACAGACAATCTTACTATTTCTTCAACAGATACTTTTCTTATAGATACAGATCTCACTTTAGAAATTGGAGCAGATGTAAGAATTACGGTTTATGGAACATTTAATGTAAATGCAGATAATACTACTTTTACGGCAATTGATACAAACTTGCCATATGATGGCTTCCGTTTTGAAGAGTTTTCTAATGTTAATATTCAAAATGCTACCATTCAATATGGTGGAGGCTTACGTGTTTTAACGGAAACCTTTACTATTAATAATTGTACAATAACTAACAATGTTTCTGGTGTAGCTACTGGTGGTGTTATTGCATTGTCTAGAGGTATGGCTCAGATAACTAACAATACAATTACTTTTAACGAAACTCCTGCTATTAGTTCCGGTGCAAATAGTGCTGTATCTCCTTATATATTTAATAATTATATAGAAGGAAACAACCAAGCTAATGCTAATAGACCACAAATTAATATGGGGACAACTATGGTAAATGAGCCAATTCAAATTATTCAGAATACTATAAAAGGTGACCGTAATTTAACTCAAGCAGGAGGAATAGCAGTTTCTAATTTTGTTGGAGGAGTCATTAACGCGGTGATTGATAACAATATAATAGTAGACAATCGTTATGGTATTGCTATACTTGGTGATAATGCTTCTGGATTTATTAGAAATAATGTTATTGAAGATAATGATATTCAAGGAAACCCTAATATAGGTGGAAGTGGTATTTCATTAAATGCAACTAATGAAGGCATGGATATTATTGCGAGTGGAAATGAGATACGTAGAAATTTATGGGGAATTACACTACAAGGAGAATCAAATATCAATTTAGGTGATGATGCTGACAATGTAGGGGAAAATGTGTTTTCTGAAAATGGTAATGGAGGCGTTACGTATGCCCTATATAACAATACTGATAATACTGTGACGGCATTACATAACTGTTGGGATGAAGCCAATGCACCTAATACTCTTGCAGATGCCGAAGCTGTTATTGGACACCAAAACGATAATGCAACTTTGGGCTTAGTTACATTTGATCCTGTAAATTGCGCATTCTTAAGTGTTAATGAACTCACGTTAAATGATATTTCTGTATACCCAAATCCGACGGAAGGTGAACTAAACTTGGATAACAATGCATTATATACACAACTGTATGTATACAGTATTGATGGAAAATTAATAACACAAAAACCACTTGAATTTGGTAAGAATACATTACATCTTGATTTAAATTCAGGGATTTATATGTTACAATTACAAGGTGAAAACGCTAAGGCAATTAAAAAACTTGTAGTAAAATAATTATTATATTCTATTAAATAGAGCTGCCTTAAAAGTGAATTTTTAGGGCAGCTTTTTTATTTTAGAGATTGCTTATACTAAAAGTGTTGTTATCATTATTTAGTCATATATTCTGATAATCTCACCATTTCCTTTCCCTTTTACACTTCTTACATATCCGTTTATAACTTTGTTCATTGGTATTGGGTTATGTCCTGGAAAAGTATCTTTATATTTTTCGTAAGCGTCTTCAACCATTCCTGAAGACACCACGTTAACTCTAATTCCGTTTTCAATTTCGAGTGCTACAGCTTTTACAAAACTGTGAATAGCTCCATTTACCATTGCGGCACTTGTTGTTTGTACAACGGGATCATCTGCTAAAATACCTGTTGATAAGGTTATTGAACCATTTTGATTTAAATAGTCTTTTCCAATACGAACAAGGTTCACTTGTCCCATAAGTTTACTTTTTAATCCTATATAATAATCTTCTTCAGTAAGATTATTAAAATCATCCCATTTTGCCTCTCCGGCAATACATATTATAGCATCTAATTTTCCTATTTTATCAAACATAGATTTGATAGACTTGCTGTTGGCAATATCTACAGTGACATCTGCATTTGAGCGACTAGCTATTACTATTTCGTTATCTTTTTTTAAATGGGATACAACTGTTTTTCCTATTGTTCCATGACCTCCGATGATTACTATTTTCATATGTTTTGTTTTAAGTTATACATTGATTTTTATCACATTATATTTTCTTCTTTCTTATTTTATAAATTGTTAAGGTTGCAATAACACTCCAAAGTAAGTTGGTTACAAATGGAGAAATTGTATTATAGCAGTAACCGTTTATAGCAATTAGATTTCCGCCGAGTAAGTTTAAATACTTGACATGTTTTATATATTTTGTGTTTTCCATAAGTGTGAGAGCAAAAGCAAGAATTATCAACCCAGAACCGGTCTAACCAAGAATGTCTATCATAACTTTTATATTTTGTTATATCGCTATATGTCGATGTGTTTAATTAAATTTTTTAACTTATAAAGTTAATATATGCTTTAATTGTATCTTCATTCCTTTTTAGATATGACCATTTTCCATGTCTAGTTGATATTAAAATTCCGCATTTTTCCATATTAGTTAAATAGGTTGAAATGGTAGATTGAGAAAGTCCGGCTTTCTCTTGAATATAAGTTACACAAACCCCATCGTTAAAATGCTTTAATGTTTCGTGTGGCGGAAAATGTTTTTCGGGATCTTTTAACCATTCCATGATTTGTACTCTGGTTTGGTTAGATAGACATTTTCCTATTTCAGTGGCTGTTTTTAAATTCATACTACAAACATATCTATAAATATCGATATGTGATAATGAATTAATAAAATTTTATAAAGTTTAGCCTGTTTACTTCTTGTTAGGACAGTTTTGCCTATGTGCAGTTGATTACAAGTTTTTTATTAACTTATTTTTTATTCGCTAAAACTGAGCTTAACTGCTTACCAAAGACCGCAGCTATACCTGCAGCCAATCCGCCAATAAGTCCTGTAATCAAAATTAAAGCATAAGGATTGCCATCTAATGGTAGAAGCACAGCAATACGTTTGGCTAAGGTAAAGTCGTTACCACTACTGAGAATAAAACTATACACAGCCCAAAATAAAAGAATGGCTAAGAATGGAATAAAAAATACGGCTACTTTCTTCAGTGGAATAAATAGAGCTGTAGCAAAAGCAGCAACCATTACAGACCACCAAGGTAGAAACAATGAGAGTACAAATGCGATTATAATAGTAACTATAAAATTGATGATATTTTTGCTCATTAGTTGTTTGGTATTAAGGTTTGTGTGCCAATGATGACATCCGTTACTTTGTCGCTTTGTAAAAAATTAAGACTATAATATTTACCAGCGGCCCAATCGTCTATAAAATTATCGTAATATTTACTTCCGGGATTTCCAGATTGTCCACCAGGATAAATACCTAAGGCAGTAGGAGGTGAGGTCATTTCTACAATCATTCTCCAAGACGGTCCCCAATTTTCAGATGTAGCGTTAACAATGTTTTTTCCTCCGCCAATAGGAATATCAAACCTGGAAAATGCAGGTAAAGCTTGTAGTAAATGGCCTGCATAAGTGCCTTTGTAATTCGTCCAATTAAGATCACCATTTTCAGTTTTCCAATCGTTAAGCTTTTTAACGGCTTTTCTAAAGCTTATTAGAAATAAATCTTTGGCTGTTTCCTTTTCAGGTGTGTCTAAAATATCCATAAAGGCATCATCGCCTTTAGTTTTTAATAAGTAAATGGTTTGATAGGTAAATGGAGTCGTTATAGCTGTGTCTTCTACATCAAATTCATCCCAAACCATATTGTAAAGGATACTCCACCAAGCTTTCCAGATGCTTGGACCTATTTCTTCCATGTCATTATTATATTGCCATGCTTTGGCGATGCTGTAAATTTCTTTTTCCTCTTCGGTTAGGTTAGAAACATCCATAGTTTCTAACATATATGGCATGAGTTCTGAAGCTTTAAGATTGTAATTGTTATTATGCAAATCTTTAAAATCTTGAACGCTAAACTGTTCTTTGGATCTAAAAAAATCATTTATCACACGATTTCTGTAGGTTTCATAACCATCATTAAACACAAAATAGGGATAGGCTTCATCAACTGGAGTTTGGTTTGCAGAACTCACAAAACCACGTTTTGGGTTTTTGGTGTGAGCATTAAATTCTTGCGGAATAAAACTCTGCCAATCGTTTTCAGATTTACTGCCATCCATAATAAATTTTCCTTGGCCTTCCCATTTATTTGGCAGTTTTCCCTGTACCCAAATCGCAATATCTCCCTCTGTTGATGCAAAAACAAAGTTTTGAGCAGGTGCTGTATAGCTGCTTATAGCTTTTACATAATCTTTGTAATTTTTAGATTTATTGAGCTCTAAAAACGTTTTTTGATTGTTACCTCCAATATGTCCAATCCATTTCATGGCATATCCTTTTTTGGCGTTATCAGATTTAAAATTATCATCGTAAAACACAGGGCCATGATGTGTGTAACGGATAGTATCTTTATAATTTTCTTTTCCTTTTATTTTAATATCTTCTATTCTATAAGTAACATCTTTCCAGTCGTCATCAAACTTATATTTTGTACCATCTTCGTTAAATTCAATTTTATACCAGTCAATAACATCTCGTGTAGCATTAGTTTCTCCCCAAGATATATATTGGTTAAAGCCAGATATAACGCCTAAGGCTCCTGGTAATGTTGCTCCAAAAGTATTATGAGTTGGTGTGCTTAATTGCATAACAAACCAGATAGAGGGTAAATTGAGTCCTAAATGCGGATCGTTTGCTAAGATTGGGTTTCCGGTTGTTGATTTGCTGCCAGATACTGCCCAGTTATTACTACCATAGTTTGGGTCTGGTTTGTCAATTACTGTAGCAATAGAATCTAAAACAGGCTCGCTATTTGGCATTGGTGTTTGTGGTATATCTATATAGCTCCAATCATTATCTTTTGGAATTATAGGATCTGTAACATCAAAAAAATCAGGGAATAACAAATCAAAACGTTCTTTTCCAAACAAGCGTAAGGCATTCGTGTATTCAATATCTTCATCGCCACCAGCTAACATCTTGGTCATGTACATTAAAAGCAAAGCTGTTTTTTTAGGCGTCCAAGCTTCGGGTTTATAGTCGAGTAATTTATATTCAACAGGGATTTTGTCAGTTTCTAATTGATTAATATAGCTGTTTATACCCGCTGTATAGGCATCTATATATGCTTTTGTTTCTTCATCTTCATTCATTTTTAAAAGTGATTGCTCTGCTCCGTAGCCCATGCCACGTCTGCGTTCTTGCCTGTCGTAGCTTAATGCAGACTCACCAATAATTTCAGATAAACGACCTGCTGCGGCATAGGTTTGAAATTCCATTTGCCATAATCTGTGTTTTGCTGTAATATAACCTTGTGCTCTGTATAAGTCGGTTTCGTTTTGAGCAAATACATGTGGAATTAATTCGGCATCATAATGAACCGTGACTTTATCTTTTAATTCGGGAATAGAAATGTTTCCAGAAATTGATTCATCGGTTTCATTTTGCCAAACACCAGAATAAGGATTTAGAAATTTGCCTATTGGAGGAATAGAACCAAATTTGGTATTGAGCGCATAAAAAATGCCTATCGTTAAAACGAAAGATAATAGGAGTTTGAATATTTTCATGAAGTTGAATTATAGACGAATTTAAAAATAGTAATTATTATGGTGATTTTAAAATACGAATCGTATTAAATTATTTTCGAGGCGTTAGTTTTAAAAAAGGATAGTGACTTTGTATTAGGGATTTACACAAAGAGTCCTATGCTTAACGGAAGGTTTACAGAGATGAAAAAGGAATTTTTAAATTGAAGAACAGATTAGCTAATCGCTGATATTATAGGCTAAAAAAATTAGCGAAGTACCAATTTTTTAACCACTTCTTTTCTAAGCGATTCGTTAAGCATTTTTATTATCTTTTCTGTTCCATAGCTTAATTCTTCACGAAGTACACTAGAGCTGAGTTGTACATAAAGTATATCGTGTTTTAATTCTATTGCTGTTGTATAATTATTAACGCCATTTCCCATCAGATTTGTCCATGCCTCACGTACATCTACTTTGTCTAAACCAGATTGTAAATTGTTGGTTTGTACAAATTCTTTTAGAATGTCTTGTATAGGTTGGTTTTCGTTTTTTCGTCTTGCCATAACTATTTTCTCTTTAACTATTTATCAATCTTGTTATTTTACCTTTAATATGAACCTTTGTGTGAATGACAAAAATTAAATTTAATAAATGTATCACTCTAAATCTAATTCTATTGAAGAATAACGTTCATAAAGATATATATTCTCACTATCATTAATAATGCGAAGTTGATTTTCTGTAGCTTCTAAAACCGTTTCTTTCCAATTAGCATATGGGGTAGAGTAGTAGATGTTTATTTTGTTATTTTCAATTTTTAATTGAATAGCTTCAGCATCACCAGAAGTGAAATAAGTGTTGTTAATACCCGGTTTTAATTTTTTTCTAAAACCTTTTAAATCGTCATTTATACTAATATAATCTACTGTTTCATTGAATTTGTATGCTTTTTTGCTGCCATCAGACATTGTAACTTCTTTAATTTCCCAATAGCCTTCAATATATTGAATGTCGTTTTCAGGATTTTTGGAGCAGCTAAAAATGCTTAACATTATGAGTGTTAATAATACCGGTTTGAAGTTAGAAAGGTAATTCATTCTTTTATTGTCTTTTAATAGAATTTATAGGTGTTTTGCGTTTGCTAAAGTGCTCAAAAAAGTGTGTTCTAGAATGCCATCAACATGTGTTATAATTTAAAAATTTTATAAGATTGATGTGTTTGTTTTATGACATCTTCTGTACGTTCTGCATGTGTATCGCTAATAAAAATCTGTCCAAAATGAGCATCGTCTACCAACTTAATAATTTGAGCTACTCGGTTTTCATCTAGCTTATCAAAAATATCATCTAATAATAGAATAGGAGACACACCACTTTGTTGTTTTATAAAATCGAATTGTGCCAACTTTAAAGCAATTAAAAATGATTTTTGTTGCCCTTGGCTTCCAAATTTTTTAATAGGAAAACTGTCTATTAAAAAGATTAAGTCATCTTTATGTGTACCCACACTAGTGTATTGCAATGCTTTATCTTTATTAATGGTTTTGTTTAAAAGTTCGTTTAATTCAGTATCAAACAAATCACTTTTATAAGTTAAGTCAATAGTTTCTTTACTCTGACTAATTGCTTGATAGCGTGCTTTAAAAATTGGAATAAACGTCTTTAAAAAAGCCGCTCTCTTTTTAAATATTTCACTGCCATAGGTGTGGAGTTGTTCATTATATATGGCAAGTGTATCTTTATTAAAGGTGTTATTTAGTGCAAAATACTTTAGTAGTGCGTTACGTTGCGTTAATACTTTATTGTAATTAATAAGTTCCGTTAAATAGCTTTTATCGCTTTGTGAAATAACACTATCAATGAATTTGCGTCGCGTATCACTACCTTCAATAATTAAATCACGATCTGCAGGAGAAATAATAACCAAAGGAATAAAGCCAATGTGTTCGCTAAATTTTTCATAAACTTTAGCATTGCGTTTAATGACTTTTTTCTGTCCTCGTTTTAAGGATACGATAATTTTTTCAGTACGTTCGTTTTTGGTGAAATGTCCATCAACTACAAAAAACTCTGCATTGTGATTTATATTTTGAGTTGCAATAGGATTAAAGTAACTTTTACCAAAAGCAAGATGATATATGGCGTCTAAGGCATTTGTTTTTCCGATACCATTAGCTCCAACAAAACAGTTGATTTTGGCGTCGAAATCGAAAACCTGACTTTCAAAATTTTTATAATTAACTAAAGATAGCGTGTTTAGATTCATGAAAAGATAACGTTATGCCTAATTTTACTGATGTAATAGGGCATTTTCAATATGTAATTAATAATTCAAAAATAACAAATAAATAGGCTTTTAAATCCCAATAAAAATTTTATTTTTGCGGACGCACAAAATGACAAGTTATGGCAACATATAAGAAAAGAGGCTACAAACCTAAAACCAAAAAAGAGAAGGAAGAAATTGTTGAAGATGATTCAACAACAGCAGAAGTATTTAATACTTTAGATGAAGGAGCTTCCAGAACTGAGGAATGGGCTGTTAAAAACCAAAAATATATTATTGGTGTGGTTGGAGTAATAGCTCTAATTGTACTAGGATATTTAGGTTACAATAAAATAGTAGCAGAGCCAAAAGCAAAGGATGCTATGAATGAAATGTACACAGCTAAAAAGTATTTTGATGATGCTGTTAGTGGTGTTGCTTCAGATTCACTTTATAAAATGTCTTTAAATGGAGGTGAAGGTAAATATGGTATGTTAGATATCATTAATGAATATAGTGGAACTCCTGCAGCTAATTTAGCTAACTATTATGCTGGTGTAGCATATTTAAACTTAAAAGATTACCAAAATGCAATCACGCATTTAAGCGATTTTTCTAGTGATGATAAAATGTTAAACCCTATTGCAAAAGGTGGTATTGGTGATGCGTTTGTTCAATTAGAGCAACCAGAAGAAGCTTTAGCATACTATGAAAAAGCATTTGCAGCTAATGCTAATGATTTTACAACACCTTTATATTTAATGAAAGCAGCAAAAGTTGCTATCAGCTTAGGTAAAAACACTAAAGCTTTAGATTATTTAAAGCGAATTAAGTCTGAATATTCTTCGTCTGACGAAGCTAAAGAGGCAGATGTGTTATTAGGAAAAGTAGAAGTAAGCTTATAATATATGGCTACTGTAAATCATAATTTATCGGATTACGATAAAACAACAATCCCAAACGCGAAAGATTTTCGGTTTGGGATTGTTGTTTCAGAATGGAATGATACTATCACCGAAGGTCTATGGCAAGGCGCTTTTGATGCTCTTTTAGATTGCGGCGCGATAAAGCAAAATATTGTGCGCTGGAATGTGCCAGGAGCTTTTGAATTGACGTATGGTGCAGCTCGAATGAGCAAAAGCATTTATGCCGATTCAGGGATGCTAGATGCTATTATTGTCATTGGCTGTGTTATTCAAGGAGAGACCAAACATTTTGATTTTGTTTGTGAAGGTGTTACTCAAGGCATCAAAGATCTTAATGTAAAAGGAGATATTCCAGTTATTTTTTGTGTACTTACCGATAATACCATGCAACAATCTATTGATCGTTCTGGCGGTATACATGGTAATAAAGGCACAGAAGCTGCAATTGCTGCAATAAAAATGGCTGCATTACGAAGAGATACAGTTTAAGTATACTGTTCTCTGTCTTCAATAGGAGATACCTGTTTCTAAAATAAGAGGTTTTTATCTTTTTAGGAGGAAGTTAAAATTTAATTTCACCTAACGACCTACGACCTACTGCCATTAACTCTGGCACTCTTTTTGTTAATAATTTTAAGGAATCCTTAAGCATTATTTCCTTGTATTTTCAGTACTTTTGAGATTAATCAAGTTTAATTTAAGAGTCACTTGTTTCAGCAAAGAAAAAATAAACGTTTTTCATATAAACCTCGCTTTCAGGATTCTGAAGAAATAAAGTCGAAGGACGACTTCGAGACCAAATGGAATAAAGTTAAAGGGAACGATAAGAAACGCGGAAGTGTTTTAACATCATTACCAGCTTTAATCATCATGTTAGTTTCGCTTTTTGTTTTAATTTATATCCTTGACGGATATATTAAATAAGGAAATTATGGGATTAATGAAAATGAAGAAGAACCGAAAGTATAATTATAAACCTCGCTTTTATAAAGGAGAGGGCAGTCCTTTTGAACTTAAACATAAATTTGATGAACACAGAACAACAGTATCTCCTGCAAAGGGTATAAAAGGTAAATTAAACGCTGCAATAAATGATTATAAGCATAATCCAGATGATGATGTGAATAAACGTGTTATTATTATAGTTGTAGTTTTAGTGTTGTTATTTTTATTTATTATTGGTTTCGACCTTTCTATTTTTCTTCCAAAAAGCTAATGTCAGATATTATTCAACTTTTGCCAGACCATGTTGCTAACCAAATTGCAGCGGGTGAGGTCGTTCAACGTCCAGCTTCAGTAGTTAAAGAACTATTGGAAAATGCTATTGATGCTAACGCTACTGAAATAAAACTTATTATTAAAGATGCTGGTAAAACTTTAGTACAAGTTATAGATAATGGAAAAGGTATGAGTGTTACTGATGCCAGACTCAGTTTTGAACGTCATGCAACATCAAAAATTAAAGCAGCGGAAGATTTATTTCAACTCAATACCAAAGGTTTTAGAGGTGAAGCTTTGGCAAGTATTGCGGCCATTGCACATGTAGAGTTAAAAACAAAACAAGCTACAGACGATTTAGGAACTACTATTGTTATTGAAGGAAGTGAAGTGAAATCGCAAGAAGTTTCGGTAACACCTACAGGAACTTCAGTTGGCGTTAAAAATTTGTTTTTTAATATTCCGGCTAGACGAAATTTCTTAAAATCAGATACTGTAGAATTACGACACATTACCGATGAATTTCATCGTGTAGCATTGGCACATCCAAACATTGCTTTTTCATTTTATCACAATGGAAGTGATTTGTTTAATGTACCTCAAGAAAATTACAGACAACGTGTGGTACATATTTTTGGTTCTAAAACAAACGAAAAGTTAGTGCCTGTTGAAGAAGAAACAGAAGTATTAAAAATTTCGGGATTCGTAGGTAAGCCAGAATATTCTAAAAAGACTAAATCTGAGCAATTCTTTTTTGTAAACCAACGTTTTATAAAGAGCCCTTATCTTAATCATGCTATAAAATCGGCATTTGAAGGCTTGTTAAAAGATGGGTATCACCCTAGTTATTTTCTGAACCTTACTGTAGATCCTAAAACAATAGATATTAATATTCATCCAACAAAAACCGAAATTAAGTTTGATGATGAGCATACCTTATATGCCATTTTGCGTTCGGCAGTAAAACATAGTTTGGGTCAATTTAATATTGCACCTGTTTTAGATTTTGAACATCAGAGTAGTTTAAATACACCGTATGATTATAGAGATAAAAAAGCTTCTACTCCTGCGATTGAGGTAGATCGCAGTTTTAATCCATTTGCAGAAGATTTTGGCGGAAGTAAACCAAAATCAACAAGCCATAATACCGGATTTAAATCAGCTCCTACAGCTTCTTGGGAAAGTTTATATGTTGGATTAGAATCAAAAGGAAATAATTCTGAGACAGACTATAGTCAGGTAACATTTGAAAGTGAGTCTAAAAATGAATCAATTTTTAATGATTCATCTATAGAAACTAAAAAAACGACCTTTCAATTACAGCAAAAATACATTGTAAGTACTTTAAAATCTGGGATGTTAGTTATAGACCAGAATAGAGCACATCAACGTATCTTGTATGAGAACTTTTTAAAGCATATTACAATAAAAGAAGCTACGAGTCAGCAATTATTGTTTCCATTGCAATTGCATTTTACTCCCAATGAAACTAAAATTATAGACGATTTAAAAAACGATTTAGAACATACAGGTTTTGTTTTTTCAGAATTAAGTGAAAAAGAAATTATCATTACAGGAGTTCCAGTTGGAGTGCCAGAAAGTGAAGTGTCTATTATTTTAGAACAATTAATTAGTGATGTTGAAAATGATGTGCCAGACACTAATTTCAGTGCTGCCGATTTGTTGGCAAAATCAATGGCAAAGAGTTTGGCAATTAAAAACGGGCAATCATTAAATAGTACAGAACAAGAACACATGGTAAATAGTTTATTTGCCTGTAAGGAACCTAATGTATCACCAACTAACAGACCAACGTTTATTACTATGGCGGTTGATGATATTGAGAAAAAATTTATGTAGAATATGAGGTTTAATATAACAGATGCAGTAAAACATTTAATCATCATTAATGTAGTAATGTTCATTGGAACAGTGACATTAGGTGATGGTCTCTTGTTTAAGAGATTGTTTACAATGTATTTCCCTACAAACGATTTGTTTCAGCCATGGCAAGTTGTAACACATATGTTTATGCATGGTGGTCCTGCGCATTTACTTTTTAATATGTTTGCACTTTGGATGTTTGGTACACCTGTAGAACAAAGATTGGGGTCTAAAAAATTCTTGTTTATTTATTTTTCTGCTGGTTTTGGTGCCTTATTGTTTCAACTAGGATATTACTATGTTGATTATTTTACGGCAATGCAAAGTGTTGCCGATTTGAATATGAGCAGTGAATTATTGAACAAGATAATAAATATAGATGCAACGTCTGGGCAATATATAAAGGGTGAAATTCTTCAACAAAAAATGATACCTATCTTAAATGAAGCAAATTTTAACACCAATATATCGAGTTCTAATTTTGCAGGATTATTTAATTTAAATGTTGTAAATACTAGTGCTATGGTAGGAGCCTCTGGCTGTATCATGGGAATTTTAGCGGCCTTTGGTATGATGAATCCAAATGCCAAATTAATGATGATATTCTTACCAATACCAATAAAAGCTAAGTACTTTATTCCAGGAATAATATTATTAGATGTCATCTCTGCATTTACAGGGCAATCCTTCTTTAGTCCAAGTAATACTGCTTATATGGCGCATGTTGGTGGTGCTGTAATAGGTTTTATAGTTATGTATTTCTGGAAGAAAAATGAAAAAGATAAATACCGTTGGAATTAATTATGAGCACTATTCAAGATTTAAAATACAAGTTTAATAATCTAGATGTTTTTGGTAAAATCATTGCTATTAATGTCGTAGTGTTTATTATTGGTCTTGTTTTTAATTCGTTATTACGAATTAATTTATTTGGGTACTTTGAGTTGCCATCAGGTATCATGGATTATCTATTTCAGCCATGGTCTTTAATTACTTATGGGTTTTTGCATAATGGTCTTTTTCACTTGGCGTTTAATATGTTATTCCTTTATTATTTATCGCGTATAACAACCAACTTGTTTCGATCCAAAATGGTTCTAAATGTTTATTTTTTAGGTATTATTTGTGGAGGATTAGCGTATTTAGCCTATACCAATCTAATGCCAACGTCATTGTTTTCTGGTAAAGGTGTTTTAGTTGGTGCTTCTGCTGGTGTAAGTGCTTTGTTGCTTTTTGTGGCTACTTATATGCCAAACACAGAAATTCGTTTATTTAATGCTTTTAACGTAAAATGGAAGCATATTGCTATGGTTATTGTTGGCTTGGATTTATTTAGAATGTTACTAGGCCTTAATCAAGGAGGTTATGTGGCTCATTTTGGAGGCTATGCGCTAGGTTATATATATGCCAATAAACTACTTAATGGTTCAGATATAGGAACAGGTTTTGAGCGTACAATGGATAGTTTTATGAGTTGGTTTAAACCAAAGTCTAATTTAAAAACGGTTCATAAAACAGCTAAAAAAAGTGCAACAGCGAGCAAGACTAAAACTGAATCTGATGCGTTAAATAAACAGAAGAAGATAGATTCCATTTTAGATAAGATTAGTAAGAGTGGTTATGAAAGTTTAACAGCCGATGAAAAAGCATTTTTATTTAAAGTGGGTAAAGACTAAAACAGGTGAAAGGTTTAAAATTTGGTAGTAAAATTATATTTGTAATCAATTCGTTGGTCGCATTTTTACTGCTTATTTCTTATATCTTACCTTACATTCCTCCTAAGAGTTTTGCTACCTTATCTGTTCTAAGTTTAGGTGTGCCATTGCTCATTATTCTTAATGTTATATTCTTTGTTTACTGGTTACTGCGTGTTAAAAAACAAATGATATTGTCATTGATGGTTTTGCTTTTAGGCTGGAGTTATATCAGTTCTATGTATAAGTTTTCGTCATCATCAGACATTAAAGACGACGCTAATTTTTCAGTAATGTCTTTTAATGTAAGACTTTTAAATAAGTTTGGTTGGTTGCCAAGTAAAACGGTAAAAGAAGATATTATTAAATTAGTAAAAGAGGAGAATGCAGATATTATTTGTTTTCAAGAATACCGAAGATCTGATGCCATTGAACTAGAAGGTTACTATAATTTTAATGCCACCTATACTGATGGAGTTAAGGGCGGACAATCAATTTTTTCTAAGTTTCCTATAGTAAATTCAGGTTCATTAGAATTTCCGAATACTTATAATAATGCCATTTTTGTGGATATTGTAAAACAAAGAGATACGATACGTGTTTATACCTTTCACTTACAATCTTCTGGGATTGATACTGATGTTGAAAAGTTAAAAAATGAAACTTCAGGGCACTTATTTAAACAAGTTGGTGCGACCTTTAAGATACAACAAGATCAGGTAGATTTATTTTTAGCACATAAGGCAAAATCTAATTATAAAACAATTGTTACGGGCGACTTTAATAATACACCCTATTCTTATATATACAGAAAAATAAAAGGTGATAATTTAAAAGATACGTTTGAAGAAGCAGGTAATGGTTTTGGTAGAACTTATGATTTTAAATTCTTTCCAATGCGAATTGATTTTATTTTGGCAGATAATGATTTTACGGTTAATGGATTTAAGACGTTTGATGTAAAACTTTCAGATCATTACCCTATAAAAACAACTTTAAAGTTATCACATTAGTCCACAATCTGCTGTGTCTGCTATAATGTGAATTACGAGCCCTAAGCCAAGCAATCGAGTCTTTTTAGGAATTAATAATAATAGGTAAACGGCAATAGCATAGTAGGAGTGAAGTGGGTGAAAATTGATGCTACAGCGGATAGGATCAAAAATAGGATTTGCCAATAGATGATCTAAATCAATCAGGATACCTAATATCATAATACAGTAGGCTTTTATCCAATATTTCTTATAAAACAGAATAGCAATAGCTAAAGGTAAACCGAAGTGTATGCCGTAATGAACAAATGACTGAAGCATTATTTTTCGGGTTTATAGTGTTTGTTTCTTTAAGTATAACTCTGTATTTGGACCTTCATTAAATAATAAGTCTAAAATACTAAGATTGGGTATAAAACCATGCTTTTCAGTAAAAACTTGGGTGTAAGGCTGAAATGATTCCACTTTAAAATTTCGCCTTACTAAGGTTCTAAAATCTGTTTTGTCTGTGGTATCTTTTTCAAAAACCGATGTGTGTTTTGGGGATAGATTTAATTGTAAACTATCTGAAAGTATATCGAAGCATTTTAAATTAAAATCCAAAATATAATCGAAATGTGTTTCAAAAAGTGGCATTAAATCGTCTATATAATACTCAAAAAAAGGCGACATACTATAAGCCGACTGTAAAGACTTTAAATGCTGAATTTGCCATTTTTCTTCATTAGCAATTCTTACATCCTTATAGAGCTGTCTGTTTTTTTGTGAGTAACTTACCGGAACTGTTAAGGCCAGTTTCCCATTAGCGCCATAGATTTCAGCACGATTTCTAAACGATTGTTTTTGATAATTATCACAAACTTCAAAATAAACAGAATCCGAATTAACAATTGCCCAAAAGTGTGCAATGTTAGGAAAAGAGGTTGGATATATAAGACTATTCAAAATTTAACTCTCCTTAGCTTTCTTTTTTCTTCTCCATTTGTTAAAAATGCTGATGCCTATAATAAGAACTATAAAAGGTATCAAATAAGATGTACGTTCGCCAGTTCCGCTTACAGTGGTAAAAATTCGGTCCCAACGGAAACGCCAATTTTTAAGGCCATCATTAATACCATCAATACTCATCCATATAAATACAGGTTTCCCGATAACGTGATCATATGGTACAAATCCCCATGCTCTAGCATCAATAGAGTTATGACGGTTATCACCCATCATCCAATAATAATCTTGCTTAAACGTGTAAGATGTTGCAGGTTTATCGTCAATAAATATTTGATTGCCTCTTGTTACAACTTTATGACCTTCATATTCAGCGATGGCACGTTTATAAAGTACAATGTTATCCATGTTTAGCTCAAGAGTACTTCCGGCTTTAGGAATCCATATAGGTCCAAAAAAGTTATAATTCCAATTGTGCTTTAAGTCGTGAGGAAATACGTTTGGATCTCTGATGCCTTCATCCTCACCATGAAAGTTTATTGATGCTATGTTAGGATGTACAACGGCTTTTTTAGCCGCTTCTTGTGTCGCTTGTACAATAAAGGTTTCGCGTTGGCTATCGTAACGAATGCCGTCAGTTATATCATATTTTTTTAGAATAGGCCTAACTTTTTGATTAAGCTCGTACATCGTGTTAGCGTTTATGTTATTAAAAACAACATCGTATGAAAACTGAACTTTTGCTCTATTTGGTAGTTTATTTTGCTTCCCATTAATATAAACAACTCCATTTCTAACCTCTAAGGTATCTCCCGGAATACCAACGCAACGTTTTACTAAGTTGGTCTTTTTATCAATAGGTTTGTAATAGTTTCTGTCTGGTGTAAACTTGTTCATATCCACCAAAGTATCTGCAGGTTGCCCAAATACAACGATATCATTACGTTCTATTTTTTCAAAACCTGGAAATCTGAAATACGGCAATTGGAGTTTGTTCATCCAAGAGGTGTTTCGTTCTTCAAAATGATCATTGAATAAGTACGACTTTGTTCCTAAAACAGGAATAGTGTCATGTACCATTGGTGCTCCAACAGTTGTCATTGGTGCTCTTGCTCCATAATGTATCTTACTTACAATAAGAAAGTCGCCTACCAATAACGATTTTTCTAAGGAAGATGAAGGGATAACAAATGGTTGAAAAAAGTAAGTGTGTACAATGGTTGCAGCTACAATTGCAAATAGGATAGAGGTAATCCATTCGCCTGTAGATGTTTTAGGTGTAAGTCTTCTGTTTTCTATATAATTAACGTCTGCTACATAGTTTAGGTAGTACAGATAAAACCCTAAAGTAACGATACATAAAAGGGCGTCAATTTTACTGTCTTTTCCAAACGCACGAGCCGTTTCTACCCAAGCAGCAGGAATCATAATAAGGTTTACAATAGGCAAAAACATTAAAATTACCCACCACCAAGGACGTGTGATAATTTTCATTAAAATTACAGCGTTGTAAATTGGTATAAAGGCTTCCCATGCTTTACGGCCTGCTTTTATATATAATTTCCATGTGCCTAAGCCATGTATAATTTGTAATACGAGTAAAAAGATAAACCACTGTGTCCAAGTCATACCGTTATGTTTTGTCTATATGTTGGTTGAAAATTATTTTAATTTGTTTCAAAATATTGGCAAGTTAACCAATGTTTAACACATCTTTCATGCTAAATACGCCTTTTTTGTCTTTAATCCATTCTGCGGCAATTACAGCTCCTAAAGCAAAGCCTTGTCTGTTGTGCGCAGTATGTTTAATGCTTATAGCGTCTATTTCAGAATTGTATGTGATTTCATGTGTACCAGGAACGTTTTCTATTCGTTTGGCATCAATAAGAATTTCTTTAGGTTGAGGTTGGTCTAAAGTCCAATTGCTATAATTGGTATTTTCTATAATCTGTTCTGCTAAAGTAATTGCTGTGCCGCTTGGTGCATCTAGCTTTTGTGTGTGATGAATTTCTTCAATGCTAGTTGTGTATTCAGGAAAATCAGACATTAGCTCACTTAGTCTTTTATTAATTTCAAAAAAGATGTTTACACCTAAGCTAAAATTTGAAGCGTATAAAAATGCGCCATTTTTTTCCTTGCAATAGTCTAATATATCTTGGTATTGATCTAGCCAACCTGTTGTTCCGGAGATTACAGGAACACCAGCGTCTAAAGCACGTTTTATATTTGCTACAGCTGTTGTAGGTAAGCTAAAATCTATGGCAACATCTGTATTTGAAAAATCAAAAGCTGTTGTTGCACTCGAAACTTTTAATGAGATAGTGTGGTTGCGATTTAGAGCAATTGTTTCAATGCTTTTGCCCATTTTGCCGTAACCAAGTAAAGCAATTTTCATATTAAAACTTGAAATTGAGTGTTAGTCCTAAGTCTGAAGTGTTTTCCATTTCATTGTATTGGTAATGTGGACTTAGACTTAGATTTTCATCGACATTAAATTGAAGTAAATGTGCATCAACGTTAGCATCAATAATATTAAGAGCATACAAGCCAAAGGTAATTAATAGCGACATTTCTTTATTTCGTCTAAATTGTTCTTGAGCTCTAATAAGACCATCATCTGAAATTAAACCATAAAATTCATCATCTTTAAAACCGGCTAATCGGCTTTTATAAGCATCTCTATAACGGTCAAACTGTTTGTCGTTTCTAACGTAAAAGTAAACGCCAGCTCCAATAGCTCCCCAAACAATTGGGATTTTCCAATACCGTTTGTTATAGGCTTGGCCTAAACCCGGAAGTATAGCGGAGTAAAATGCTGCTTTTGATGGCCTTAGAGGGTCAATTTCTTTTTTAACCAATGTTTTATTAGCTATAATAGGACTTTGGTCTAAGGCAATACTAGTACTGTCTTTTTCTTTTTGAGAAAATGAATATAATACCGAGAACATGCATAGTAAAAGTGTATATAAACCTTTATTTGTCACGTTGTACTAGTTTTTTTATTCTATTAAAATCTTCTTCAGAATGAAAAGGGATTGTTATTTTTCCGCTTCCGTTTTTTGCGATTTTAACATCTATTTTATGGCCAAAATATTCTGAGAATTCCTTAACTCCTTTCTTTATATGTTTAGGGACTTCTGTAGCAGTATTTTCTTTTTTAGGTGTCTCATCAGAATTAAGGTTCTTAACCAGTTGTTCTGTGGCTCTAACAGACAGTTTATTACTTATTATTTTTTCATAAACTTCAAGCTGGTCAATTTGGCTTTCAATATTAACCATAGCTCTTCCGTGTCCCATGGTAATAAAACCATCTCGCATTCCCGTTTGGATAATTGGATCTAATTTTAATAAACGTAAATAATTAGCAATTGTAGAGCGTTTTTTGCCCACACGTTCACTCATTTGTTCTTGAGTTAAATCTATTTCGTCTATTAAGCGTTGATAGGATAAGGCAATTTCAATAGGATCTAAATCTTGACGTTGAATATTTTCAACCAAAGCCATTTCTAAGGACTCTTGGTCGTTAGCAATTCTAATATATGCCGGAATTGTTGTTAGCCCAATGAGTTTTGAAGCTCTAAAACGACGCTCACCAGATACTAATTGGTAATTGTTAAAGGCTAGTTTTCTTACGGTTATAGGTTGAATAACACCTAATTCACGAATTGAAGAGGCGAGTTCTCTTAAGGATTCTTCATTAAAATTTGTTCTTGGTTGAAAAGGGTTGACTTCAATACTGTCAATATCGAGTTCTACAATATTACCAACAACTTTATCTGCATTTTTATCTTCTGCAGAATTAATATCGTTTTCAGGATCTTTCAACAAAGCCGAAAGTCCACGTCCTAATGCTTGTTTTTTTGTTGCTTTGGCCATTATAATTCGTTTTTCTTAATCAGCTCTTTGGCTAAGCTCAAATAATTAGCTGCCCCTTTACTGCTTACATCATAGTTAATAATGCTTTCACCATAACTTGGTGCTTCGCCTAAACGTACGTTACGTTGAATAATAGTGTCAAAAACCATATCTGTAAAGTGTTTTTGGACTTCTTCTACGACTTGGTTAGATAAACGTAAACGCGAATCGAACATAGTTAAAAGTAAGCCTTCAATATCTAACGCTTCATTATGTATTTTTTGTACACTTTTAATAGTATTTAACAGTTTGCCTAAACCTTCTAGTGCAAAATATTCGCATTGAATAGGAATAATTACAGCATCTGCAGCCGTTAAAGCGTTTAATGTTAGTAAGCCTAAAGATGGAGCACAGTCAATTAAGATATAATCATAGTCTGATTTTAAATCTATAATTGCCTTTTTTAGCATATACTCGCGTTCTTCTTTATCTACTAATTCAATTTCTATAGCGACAAGATCTATATGTGCAGGCATAACATCTACATTTGGTGCATTAGAAGCGATTATAGCTTCTTTGGCAGTAGCAGTATGCTCTAATACTTGGTATGAGCCTATTTCAACAGTATCTACGTTAATGCCCAAGCCAGAACTTGCGTTGGCCTGAGGATCAGCATCTATTAGTAATACTTTCTTCTCAAGAGCGCCTAGAGAAGCGGCTAAATTTACTGAGGTTGTTGTTTTTCCAACACCTCCTTTTTGATTAGCAATTGCAATGATTTTACCCATTAAATGATTTGGTTTTTCTAGGGCTTAAAAATACGATTATTTACGAGTTTAGGAAACTGAAGTTGTTAACATTGACTTAATAAAAAAGGCAGTCAAAAAAAAGACTGCCTTTAAATGACTCTAATTTAAAATTATTATTCCTCAGGCAATAAAATAGCCTTTATATAGCCTCCTGTTAAATACTTCTTAGCAACATCGTGAATGTCTTTTGTGGTTAACGCATTAATATTGCGTTCGTAGTTTATAACATTATTAATGTCGCTTTGGTTGTAGTCTGCACCTTTTATAGTCGATAGCCAAAATCGATTTTGTTCTAAATCATCTTTTCTACTTAATAATAATGCTTTTTTTACTTTATTTAAATCAGTTTCTGTTGGGCCATCTTTAATGATTTTTTCTAGTTCGGCAATAGAGGCCTGAGATAGTTTTTCTGCATTTTCAGGTGCACAAGGGAATGAAATGCTAAAATTAAAGCGACCATAAGGTAATTTGCTAATAGAGCCTCTAGCGCCAGCTCCGTATACACCACCTTCTTCTTCTCTTAGTTTTTCGATTAGTTTAATACTTAAAATTTCACCTAAAACATTCATTGCTCTTGCGTCGTTAACATTGTATTTTGCTTCGCCAGAATAGGTGAGGTTGACCTGACTTTTTGGCTCTGTGCCTTTATAGTATATAAACTCATGCGCACCTGATTTTGGTCTAAATGTAGTAGTTTTGTACATTTCTCTCTCTGAATTTCCAGGTAAAGAAGCAATATAAGTTTCAGCTAATTCAGCAATCTTATCTTCATTAATATTACCAACAAAATAGAAGTTAAAATCTCCTGCGTTGGCAAAGCGCTCTTTGTATTTTATGTATGCTAAATCATAATTGGCCTTGTCTAGATCTACTTCTGTTGGGAAGCCTGTATATCTAGGATTTCCTTCATTGGTGAATTCATTAAGTGCAATTGAGAATGAGATATTAGGATTAGATAGAATATTACCTAAAAAAGCTTTTTGTTTACTTATATACGATGCAAAGGCTTCAGGGTCTTTGTCTAATTTAGTAAAGTATAAGTGAATCATTTGAAACATGGTTTCAAAATCTTTTGGTGAAGCAGCGCCTCTCATCCCTTCGCTTAAGTTACCAATAAATGGACTAACGCTAGCAATTTTACCAGACATTAATTTGTTTAGGTCGTTTTTAGTGAGTCCGTCAATACCAGCTTCAAATAAGCCTCTATTGGCGTTTGCGGTTTCTTTTAAAACTTCATCAGAGTATAGAGAGGTGCCTCCATAACTATATGCTTCAAATAAGATTTCGTCATTTTTAAAATCTGTTTTTTTGTAAATGACTTTGGCACCATTGCTTAGTGTAAGCGTTGTGGTTTCATTAATTTGACCTTCGTTGCTAACTTCTTTTTTAATTATGCTGCCTTTTTTAGGTTTAATGGGCATTAAGTGCTCTCTTACAGCTTCGTCTTCATAATCTTTAATTTCGGCTTTTTCTACGCTTTTTAATAAATCAATGACTTCTTGTTCTGTTACTTTTTTAAGCCCTTCTTTTTTAGGGCCTGTTAATATAACGAGTCTATTGTCGTCATGTAAAAATTTGTTAATTAAAGCATTAACTTCGTCTAGTGTTATTTTAGGTAATTCTGTTTGTGCAAAATTGTAGGTCCACTCAATTCCAGGAATCGGGCTTTCTTGTAAGAAATTTTGAATATAACGGCCAACAATTCTACCTGATTCTTGCTTGTCTTTATTTTTAAATTGACGTTCTAATCGTGCTAAGAAATCTTTTTTAGCACGTTTTAGTTCTGAAGCTTTAAAGCCATAACGCTTAACACGTTCGTTTTCTTCTAATAGCGTTTTTAGGGCTTCTAATTGACCAGTGTCATTGGTTTGTGCAAAAGATTGGTAGGCGTCTTTATTACCAATAATACCTCCTTTGTATGAAAATCCGTAGATAAAAGGCGGATTTGGTTTGTTGCTGTATTCACTTAATCTATTATTAATCATTTGGTCAAAAAGACCTTCAACCATATTGTCTCTGTAGTCGCTAATTGTTTTTGTTTTTTTTCTTTCGCCTTTATCTTTATAATATATTTGAACTTGTGAGCCTGTGGCTTCTTCATCCCATTCAATGGCGATAAACGTTTCTTCGTGGTTTTCTGAACCAAATTCTTCTCTTGGCTTCGGATTCTTTGGATTTTTAAGGTCGCTAAAATTGTCTTTTATTTTCTTTTCAAGTGTTTCTACGTCTAAATCACCAACAGCAATTACTGCCATTAAGTTTGGACGATACCAATCTTTTTGAAAGTTTCTAAGGCTTTCGTATTTAAAGGTCTCTAAGTTTTCTTTTGTGCCAATTGGTAAGCGATCTGCATATTTAGATTTGTAAGCAATTTTGTCTAAATATTTAGATTGCATTCTGGTTGCGGCGCCAAGACGTGTTCTGTATTCTTCAATAACGACACCGCGTTCTTCATCAATATCTTCTTCTGTAAGTAGTGCGTTGCCAGCCCAATCGTGCAAAATTTGAAACCCTTTATCTAACTTCTTAGGATCGTCACTAGGAATAGGGAGGATGTAAACCGTTTGGTCAAAACTTGTGTAAGCATTTAGGTCTGCACCAAACTCTATACCAATACCTTGTAGGTAGTCTACTAATTCGTTTTTCTTAAAATTGGTGGTTCCATTAAAATTCATGTGCTCCATAAAGTGAGCTAGACCACGCTGGTCTTCAGTTTCTAAAATAGAACCTGCTTTAATGGCTAAGCGTAATTCTACTTTGTCTTCAGGTTTGCCGTTATTCTGAATGTAGTAAGTAAGGCCGTTTGAGAGTTTACCTATTTTAACTTCAGGCGAGGTTGGTAATTGGTCTGTTGGAATGTAGCTGCTGGTTTGGTTTTCTAGTGTCTTAGTTTGTGCATTCGTTGTAAATGTCGCAAGTAAGCAGCAGACAAAAAATGTTTTAAACACGAGGGAAATCTTTGTTTTCATGTGAATGATGGTTTAAGTGGATTAATTTTTGCATAAGAAAATTCCTCTAAATTTAGAGATAATATGTTAATTAGGAAAGGAATAATATTATTTTAACTAATTTCTTAGTTAAAAAAAGCGGTTTTAGGTATACGTGTGTTATGGGTGTTGTTTAAGAATTTCCTGAAGGTTTTGTAGGTATTTGTCCTTAATGTTTGCTTTTGCGTATTTTTTTGCAAACTCTAGTTTTTCGTTGGTAGGCTCGTAGTAATTCTTGTTTTTGTCTTTAGCTAAATTGAGTTGATGTGTAATGTAGCGTTCTGTAAGTTTGTAGTATTCAACACTATTTTTACTCCATTCTTCTGAATTATAAATCTCCAAAATTGAATTGTAAAACTCAGGGTCTATATCTTTATTTTCTTGAAGATTAGTCCAGATAAGAAAATCATTTACAGCTCCAAGGCTAATTTCGGTTATTAGATAGTTTTCAAAACTGTTTATAGGGGACGTGTTCTTGAGATTGTAGTCTTTGATTCTTTTTTCTTTTTCTTCTAAAATGATGTCCCAAGCCTCTGTTGCAGCTATGTTTAATGGTTGCCTGTTTTCATCTGTCACAAGGCCTCTATAGTCTATAGTTCTATAATAATTTCGTAACAAATTTTGATTCTCATTATTAAAAATAATTGATGAGTCTTGGTTTTTTGTATCCCAATGTGTAATTGAATAGTTCTTTTTGGTATCAATGTATAGGCATGGTTCGTTGGCAAAGAAGTTAGCGCAAAAGGAGTAATAGTAGATGTTAGGCGTTTCTTTGAATACTTGATACGAAAGTGGAGGTAAGCTGTATTTTGATATTGTAATTAATTCTGGAGAATCTGCTTTAATAGAAAACTGAAAATCACCTAGACTATCAACCATTGTTGAGTCGAGAATGTAGCTTTTATTTAAATAATTAAAGTGGTTGTATTCTTTGAGATAGATGGTGTTGTTAATTAGCTCTTTGGAATTACCTGTGATTGTTATTTTTGATTCTATGTCTTTTTTGCATGACAAAGTGAATAAGAATAAACAGATCACGAATAATTTAAAGCATGTGTTCATGTAGTCTAGTCAATTAATATCTCTAGTATTTGAATAGCTGCATCGCTAATTTTTGTACCAGGGCCAAAAACAGCAACAGCTCCAGCGTCGAATAAATATTGATAATCTTGCTTTGGAATTACTCCACCAACAATAACCATTATGTCTTCACGACCATAGTTTTTAAGTTCTTGTATAACTTGAGGTACTAATGTTTTGTGTCCTGCTGCTAAGGAGGATACACCTAAAATATGAACGTCATTTTCTACGGCTTGCTTTGCGGCTTCTTTTGGTGTTTGAAAGAGTGGTCCAATGTCTACATCAAAGCCAACGTCTGCATAGCCAGTGGCTACAACTTTTGCTCCTCTGTCATGACCATCTTGTCCCATTTTAGCAATCATTATACGAGGTCTACGACCGTCTTGCTCTGCAAATTGGTCGGCAAGTTCTCTTGCTTTTTGGAAACTTTTATCGTCTTTTATTTCTTTGCTATACACTCCTGAAAATGATTTTATTTGTGCTTTGTGTCGTCCAAATTCAGCTTCTAAAGCATCGCTTATTTCGCCTAATGTCGCTCGTTTTCGTGCGGCATCTACTGCTAAAGCTAGTAAATTATTTTCACCTGTTTTAGCAGAATCGGTTAATTTTGATAAAGCTTCGGTTACAGCTTCGGTATCTCTACTTGCTTTAATGCTGTTTAAGCGTTCTATTTGTTGAGTACGAACTGTTTGATTATCTACTTCTAGTGTAGTGATAGGGTCTTCTTCGTTTAATCTATATTTGTTAACACCAACAATTATATCTTGGTTAGAATCTATGCGTGCTTGTTTGCGTGCTGCTGCTTCTTCAATACGCAGTTTAGGTATTCCGGCTTCTATAGCTTTGGTCATGCCTCCTAATTCTTCAACTTCTTCTATGAGTTGCCATGCTTTTTGAGCGATATCATGTGTTAGTTTTTCAACATAATAACTGCCGGCCCAAGGGTCTACCGTTTTGGTGATGTGTGTTTCCTCTTGTAGATATATTTGAGTGTTCCTAGCAATACGTGCAGAAAAATCTGTAGGTAAAGCAATGGCTTCGTCTAAAGCATTGGTATGTAAACTTTGGGTGCCACCAAAAGCTGCAGCAGAAGCTTCAATACATGTTCTTGCGACGTTGTTAAAAGGGTCTTGTTCTGTTAAACTCCAGCCAGAAGTTTGGCAATGGGTTCGTAATGCTAATGATTTTTGATTTTTTGGATTGAACTGTTTTACGAGTTTTGCCCAAAGCATTCGTGCTGCTCGCATTTTAGCAATTTCCATAAAATGATTCATGCCTATAGCCCAAAAGAATGAAAGTCGCGGAGCAAAGGTGTCTATGTCCATACCTGCGTCTAGCCCTTTTCTTATGTATTCTAGTCCGTCAGCTAATGTGTAGGCTAATTCAATATCGCAAGTGGCGCCAGCTTCTTGCATGTGGTAGCCAGAAATACTAATACTGTTGAATTTTGGCATATTGTTGCTGGTGTATTCAAAAATATCTGAGATAATTTTCATTGAAGGAGTAGGTGGGTAGATGTAGGTGTTACGCACCATAAATTCCTTAAGAATATCATTTTGAATGGTTCCGGCAAGTTGTTCTGGTTTTACTCCTTGTTCTTCGGCTGCAACAATATAAAATGCCATAATAGGTAAAACAGCGCCATTCATAGTCATGGAAACAGACATTTTATCTAAGGGAATTTGATCGAATAAGATCTTCATGTCTTCCACGGAATCAATTGCAACGCCAGCTTTTCCAACGTCTCCAACTACGCGTTCGTGATCAGAATCATAACCTCTGTGTGTAGCTAAATCAAAAGCTACTGATAACCCTTTCTGTCCGGCTGCTAAATTTCTTCTGTAAAATGCGTTGCTTTCTTCTGCAGTTGAAAAACCTGCATATTGTCTAATTGTCCAAGGTCTACGAACATACATTGTTGAATAGGGGCCGCGAAGATTAGGTGCAATACCAGCTACAAAATTTAGGTGTTCAAGATCTTTTAAATCGTCTTTATTGTAAGTGGATTTTACCATGATGTCCTCAGATGTTAAGAAGTCTTTTTCTTCTTGATGCTGTGAGCTTCGTGACTCGTTTTTTAATTCTATATGTTGAAGATTTTTTCTTGACATTTTAAATGTGATTTTGATGGAAACGCAGTACTATAGTTTTTATCTATGTGTGGTTTTATTCGTTATTCAATCTGTTAATTTCCAGGTCTTCAGATAGTCTTTTTTCTAGTATTGGTTCAATTAATGTTTTTCGCTTTTCAATTTTTAAAAATGGACTAATTTCTAGTTCGTTTTTCATTTTGTCTGCTAAATTAGGATGTTTGTTTGTACCTAATAACACTAATTTTTCAGCTTCAAAATCGGCTTGCTCACTAGTCGCATTTTCTTTAATTTTTCTTTGAATCGTCCCTTCTTTTAGTTGCCTTAAAAAGCCGCCATTGCTTTCGATATCTTTAAAAATAGTTAGTGCTTTTTCCGCTAATTGTTCTGTTAAGCTTTCTATATAATAAGCTCCATCTGCGGGATTATTTACTTTGTCAAAATAGCTTTCGTGCTTTAAGACTAAAAGTTGGTTTCTCGAAATTCGTTCTCCAAATTCGTTTGATTTGTGATATAAAGCGTCGTAAGGTAAATTACAAACGACATCTGCACCTCCTAAAATGGCACTCATAGATTCCGTTGTAGTACGCAATAGGTTTACGTTATAATCGTAAATGGTTTTGTTGCGTTTGCTTGGTGTTGCTATAATTCTACATGTTGTGTTTACATTGTATTCTGATGCTAAGGTCGACCAAAGTTGCCTTAAAGCTCTTAGTTTGGAAATTTCAAAGAAATAGTTTGAGCTAATTGAGGTGTAGAATGTTACATTAAGCGATTGTTTTGCGTCGCTTGAAATGATGTTTTCCAAATGATTTAAGTACTCGTTGGCATGAGCTAAGCCGTAAGCTAGTTGTTGGGTAATAGTTGCTCCTGCATTTTGGTATAGGCTAAGGTCTATGCTTAGTTGGTTTGTTGACTTGACGATTGTTTCAAATTTGCTAAAATCGTCTTTGAGGTTGTTGTACCAATTTCCTGTTTTAGCTAGGTTACCAATGATATCTGTGTGAATATAGCATTGCGATTGCTTTACTGTATTTACGACAGTATTAATGAAGTTTTCGGAAAGAAAATCACATTTAAGATCAATTGGTGTTTTGTTTAAATCAATATTTTGAAATAAATCTTCAATACTGATTGTTTTAGATTTTATATTGAATAGAATGCTTTCAGCACCACGATTAATAGCGTCTAATGCCTTTAAGTTTGAAGCTTGTGCGTCAGTTACATCAATAGATTGGCAGATTTTCCAATCGTTTGTTTTGCTGTCTGATCGTTTTGGTGTTGTTTCAAATTCATCGGCATGATAAAAAGGCTTTACATCAATACCTTCTTTTGTTTTCCAGATTAAAGTATCATTGTAATCTGCTCCTTTTAGGTCTGCTTGTATTTTCTGTTTCCATGCTTTTGAAGAAACGTCTTCAAATTCATTAAATAATGATTTACTCATCTTTCTTTTGTTTGGCTATGCTGTCTTCGTATTCTATAATATATATGTCTTCGTTAGGCTTTTTCATATAGTAGGTTTCTCGCGCTGTACGCTCAATACCTTCATCAGTACTTAGTTCTTTTATGGCTTTATTGTCTTTAGCCATTTCGTTTTTATAATGTTCTTTTTGGTATTCTAATTCGTTAATATCGGAATTTAATTCGTGATGAAACAACCAGGAATGTGCATCAAAAAATAACATCCAAACCACAAATACAGCAAGAACAACGATATAGATGTTCTTGAAAGGTTTTAGATATTTAGAATTAAAAATGCTCATTATAGACGTTCGTTGATTATAGTTTTTACGATATCTACAGCAACAGTATTGTACTTGTTATTTGGAATGATGATATCTGCATATTCTTTCATAGGTTCTATAAATTGCTGATGCATTGGTTTTAGTGTGTTTTGATATCGTGTTAAAACCTCATTAATATCTCTACCACGTTCTGTTATATCTCGTTTTAAACGACGAATTAGACGTTCGTCAGAATCTGCGTGAACAAATATTTTTATATCAAAAAGATTTCTGATTTCTGCATGAGATAAAATTAAAATCCCTTCTACAATCATTACTTTTCTTGGTATCGTGTTTATAGTGTCTCCTGTACGATTGTGTTTTACAAAAGAATAAACAGGTTGGTCAATAGCATTGCCTTTTTTTAGTTCTATAAGATGTTTCTCCAATAATTCGAAATCTATAGAGCGTGGATGGTCAAAATTAATTTTAACACGTTCGTCGTAACTTAAATGTGATGTGTCTTTGTAGTAAGAATCTTGTGAAATGACTCCAACCTCTCCTTCTGGTAATTCATTTAAAATTGTGTTAACGACAGTTGTTTTTCCGCATCCTGTTCCGCCAGCAATTCCTATTATAAGCATGTTTTAATTTTTGATTTAATTGAGGCTGTAAAGTTAATTAATATGACCTTAAGATGAATCCTATAATTTAGAAACTTTATCAGGTGTTATAAAATTACCAATCTTATTTCCCCAACTGTTGTTTATATAGTTAATGACGTCTGCTACTTCTTCATCTGACAGCCCTAAAGGTGCCATTGTACCATTGTAAGTGATGCCATTTACTATTATTTTGCCAGATAGACCATGTTTTACAGCTTTGATGCTTTTGGTTTGATTTTCTCTTAAATAATCTGAGTCTGCTAGAGGAGGAAAGGCTTTTGGTACTCCTTTGCCATCTGGTAAATGGCAAGTTATACACATATCATTATATACTATTTGACCTCGTTTCATGCTTGCTTCAAGTTTTGATTGGTCTTGATTTTGAGCAATTAAATTAGATGTTTTAGCATTTGAATTACAGGACACAAATGTTAAAAAAGAAATTGTGATGATAATTACTTTTTTCATTTTCTAATTAATTTTACGATACCTAAATTTTCAATTCCTACATAAATATAACCATCGGGGCCTTGTTTTATACTTCTTATACGCCCCAAGCCGTCTAGTAAACGTTCTTCTTTTATAACTTTATTGTCTTTTAAGGTACACATGTCTAAGTATTGAAATTTTAATGATCCAATAAGTAGATTTCCGTTCCAATCTCCATATTTATCACTGTTTATAAATGCCATTCCGCTAGGCGCTATTGATGGGTCCCAGTAGTGAAGAGGTTGTTCCATACCTTCTTTTTTTGATATTTCGGTAAATTTTGTGCCGCTATAATTTATGCCATAGCTAATAATTGGCCAGCCATAGTTTTTACCAGAGGCGATAATATTTATTTCGTCTCCACCTCTTGGGCCATGCTCGTGTGTCCACACAGCACCTGTTTTAGGGTGTAGTGTCATGCCTTGAGGGTTTCTGTGGCCATAAGAATAAATAGCTTTTTTAGCGTTGTTGGTGTTTACAAATGGATTGTCCTCTGGGATTGTGCCATCAGCGTTGAGTCGGTATATTTTTCCACAGTCTTTAGTGATGTCTTGCGGGTTTTCATCTCTATTGCCACGATCTCCTATGCTAAAAAATAAGTAACCATTTTTATCAAAAACTAAGCGTGATCCAAAATGTTGGCCTTTTGTTGTATTAGGTTTGGCTTTGTATAGTACTTGTAAATCGGTTAAGCTATTATTTTTTAATTTGGCTCGTGCAATAGATGTATTGCCTCCAGAGCCTTCGCATTTTGGTGATGCGTAAGAAAAATAAATCCAACCATTAGTCGCGTAATCGGGATGTAAAATAATATCCAATAAGCCACCTTGACCACGAACATAGATTTCGGGTAATCCTGAAATAGCTGTCTTTTTTCCATCTTTAAAATGAATAAGTTCTCCTGATTTTTCAGTAATTAGAATAGAATTGTCTGGTAGGAATGTAAATCCCCAAGGATTATTAAGATCTGAAACGACAACCTCGTGACTGTTTTTATTGTTGACAGGATTTTTGTCTTGAGCACAAGCTAGTGTAGTAGTAAGAATTAAACTGATAAAAAGGTGTCTTGGGTTCATAGTTTTTTGTCTTAAAAAAAGAATAAGTTTTAAAGTTACTTAAATGTTGTTGAATTATAAAGAAAAATTATATATTTGCAGTCCGAAATCGGGAAACCACAATTCGGGGTGTAGCGTAGCCCGGTTATCGCGCCACGTTTGGGACGTGGAGGCCGCAGGTTCGAATCCTGCCACCCCGACTTCATATTAAAAAACCTTGTAAATTTATTTACAAGGTTTTTTGTTTTTTTAGAATAGTTGATTTCTATTTATTATATATAAGATGAAGTCGGATCAAGATCAAAAGTTGTGTTTAAGCAAAGATTGTAGTTAATCTAAACAGAAAGAATTCCACATTCTTGACCCCTCTAAACTGTGCCCTGAACGCTTTTATTTTAGCATTGAAAGA